>NZ_OY764864.1:0-304672 GCF_963668515.1 uncultured Ilyobacter sp.
GCCTTACGAGATATGGTCCTCGCGGATTCACACAGGGTTTCACGTGTCCCGTGCTACTCGGGATAGAACACACAACTTAAAGAGTTTACCTGTACGGGGCTATCACCCGCTACGGCGGAACTTTCCAATTCCTTCCAGTTACGTCTTTAAAATTGCCGGATACCTTGTAGTTCTCCTGGCGTTCTTCCCACTACCCCAATACAGCAACGGCTACATCCTTGACACTGTATTGGTTTAGGCTCTTCCCCGTTCGCTCGCCGCTACTTAGGGAATCGTTTTTACTTTCTCTTCCTCGGGTTACTTAGATGTTTCAGTTCACCCACTTACCTCTTTCGCGCTAGATCTTCAATCTAGCAGGTTGCCCCATTGGGAAATCTGCGGATCAATGCTCAATTGCAGCTAACCACAGCTTATCGCAGCTTATCACGTCCTTCATCGGCTCTTGTTACCTAGGCATTCTCCGTGTGCCCTTAATATCTTAACCTAAATTGTTCATCAGCTAACTCTCTTTCTTGACATTTTTTACTTCGAATGAAATAAATTCATTCTCGAAAATTTCGTCAGAAAAAAAATTTAATGTTGATTTCTCTACTATATAGTTTCCAATGTCCATCTTAGTAATTATTCAAACCCTTACAGGAAAGAACAATACCAAATAAATAGAGAAGGTTGTCTGTGCTCCTTAGAAAGGAGGTGATCCATCCGCACGTTCCCGTACGGATACCTTGTTACGACTTCACCCCAATCGCTAATCACACCTTAGGAACATCCCTCCCGTAAACGGGTTAGGCCTGCTACTTCAGGTGCAACCAACTCTCGTGGTGTGACGGGCGGTGTGTACAAGACCCGAGAACGTATTCACCGCGACATTGCTGATTCGCGATTACTAGCGATTCCAACTTCACGCAGTCGAGTTGCAGACTGCGATCCGAACTAAGAACAACTTTCTGAGATTGGCTCCCCCTCGCGGGATCGCTACCCTCTGTATTGTCCATTGTAGCACGTGTGTAGCCCAGCCCATAAGGGGCATGATGACTTGACGTCATCCCCACCTTCCTCCTGCTCGTCGCAGGCAGTCTCGCATGAGTCCCCAACTTAATGATGGTAACATACGATAGGGGTTGCGCTCGTTGCGGGACTTAACCCAACATCTCACGACACGAGCTGACGACAGCCATGCACCACCTGTCACCAAGTTCCTCCGAAAAGGCACCTAAGCATCTCTGCTTAGTTCTTGGGATGTCAAGGGCTGGTAAGGTTCCTCGCGTTGCGTCGAATTAAACCACATGCTCCACCGCTTGTGCGGGTCCCCGTCAATTCCTTTGAGTTTCATACTTGCGTACGTACTCCCCAGGCGGATCACTTATCGCGTTAGCTTGAGCACGGAGGTTCGACCCCCCACACTTAGTGATCATCGTTTACGGCGTGGACTACCGGGGTATCTAATCCCGTTTGCTCCCCACGCTTTCGCGCTTTAGCGTCAGTATTCATCCAGTGAGCTGGCTTCCCCATCGGCATTCCTACAAATATCTACGAATTTCACCTCTACACTTGTAGTTCCGCCCACCTCTCTGATACTCTAGCCTTCCAGTTTCCAACGCAATACGGAGTTGAGCCCCGCATTTTCACATCAGACTTAAAAGGCCGCCTAGACGCGCTTTACGCCCAATAATTCCGGATAACGCTTGCGACATACGTATTACCGCGGCTGCTGGCACGTATTTAGCCGTCGCTTCTTCTGGTGGTACCGTCACTTTCTTCTTCCCACCTGAAAGCACTTTACGATCCGAAGACCTTCATCGTGCACACAGAATTGCTGGATCAGACTTTTAGTCCATTGTCCAATATTCCCCACTGCTGCCTCCCGTAGGAGTAAGGGCCGTGTCTCAGTCCCCTTGTGGCCGATCACCCTCTCAGGCCGGCTACCCATCATCGTCTTGGTAGGCCGTTACCCTACCAACTAACTAATGGGACGCAAAGCTCTCCTCTAGCGCATATAGCCTTTCATAGTTCCACGATGCCGCAGTTCCATAATATCCGGTATTAGCTGTCGTTTCCAACAGTTGTCCCAGTCTAGAGGGCAAGTTCTTTACGCGTTACTCACCCGTCCGCCACCGTACTATCACCCGAAGGTGAATTCCAGTCGACTTGCATGTGTTAAGCATTCTGTCAGCGTTCATCCTGAGCCAGGATCAAACTCTTCATTCAAAAAGTTTATTTAAATCTCTTACGAGATTATTAACACCTAACTGTGTCCAAAACATAGTTTTGAACCATTGTCATCTATGATGACGATTTTGACTTCCTTCTCTATTTAATTGCTAATGTCCTTTTGTTTGCCGAAAAACAAGAATGTTTACAAATATGTTTTTCAGTACTCAGCTGACTTATCATCTGAGTTTCTTCCGTCCTTTTCTCTCGCGGACAAGAAGTATAATAACATATCTATAAACTTCAGTCAACAGTTTTTTTATTTTTTTATGATTTTTATTTTAAAGTGGTCTTTGAACTTGAATTACTAAGTTTTAAGAATAATAATTTTGTAAATTAATTATTATTTACAACTAACTTAATTCCAAAAAATAAAAAAAGCTTGGCAAGTACCTATCCTCCCGGAGGGCTGCCCCTCAAGTACTTTCAGCGTATGCAGGCTTAACTTCTGGGTTCGGAATGTGACCAGGTGTACCCCTACAGCTATTCTCACCAAGCTGTTATCTAACTATCAATTCTGCGCATGAAATAATCCACACTCAAATTAACATAAGATATCATATTTTATTGTCTGCCATGGGCATTCAAAACTATATAGTAGATTTAGGTTAAGACTTCGACATATTAGTATTGGTCAGCTAAAAACCTCACGGTCCTTACACCCCCAACCTATCAACCTCCTGGTCTCGAAGGTGTCTTAGTTCATATAGAACAGAGTACTTATCTCAAAGCTGGCTTCCCGCTTAGATGCTTTCAGCGGTTATCCGTTCCAAACGTGACTACCCAGCTGTGCCACTGGCGTGACAACTGGTACATCAGAGGTTTGTCCATCCCGGTCCTCTCGTACTAAGGACAGATCTTTTCAATACTCTTGCGCCTGCAGTGGATAGGGACCGAACTGTCTCACGACGTTCTGAACCCAGCTCACGTACCGCTTTAATGGGCGAACAGCCCAACCCTTGGGACCTTCTCCAGCCCCAGGATGCGATGAGCCGACATCGAGGTGCCAAACTTTGCCGTCGATATGGACTCTCGGGCAAAATCAGCCTGTTATCCCCAGAGTAGCTTTTATCCGTTGAGCGACGACCCTTCCATTCGGAATCGCCGGATCACTATGTCCTGCTTTCGCACCTGCTCGACCTGTCAGTCTCGCAGTCAAGCTCCCTTATGCCATTGCACTCTTCGGTTGATTTCCATCCAACCTGAGGGAACCTTTGAACGCCTCCGTTACTCTTTCGGAGGCGACCGCCCCAGTCAAACTGCCCACCTAGCACTGTCTCCATGGCTACAAACCACAGATTAGAATTCCAAAATTACGTGGTTGGTATTCCACCAGCGACTCACACACAGCTAGCGCCATGTCTTCATAGTCTCCCAACTATCCTATACACGTAATGCCAAAACCCAATACCAAGCTACAGTAAAGCTTCATGGGGTCTTTCCGTCCTACTGCAGGTAACCGGTATCTTCACCGGTAGTACAATTTCACCAGGCCTCCCGCCAAGACAGCTCTCAAGTCATTACACCATTCGTGCAGGTCGGAACTTACCCGACAAGGAATTTCGCTACCTTAGGACCGTTATAGTTACGGCCGCCGTTCACCGGGGCTTCAATTCGGAGCTCTCACTCCTCCTCTTAACCTTCCGGCACTGGGCAGGTGTCAGCCCATATACATCGCCTTTCAGCTTAGCATAGACCTGTGTTTTTGCTAAACAGTTGCTTGAGACTTTTCACTGCGGCCACCAATCGCTCAAGTTCGCTTGTAACTATCACAATCAGCGGCACCCCTTCTCCCGAAGTTACGGGGCCATTTTGCAGAGTTCCTTAGCGAGAGTTAGCCTGTACGCCTTAGGTTTCTCACCCTGAACACCTGTGTCGGTTTCGGGTACGGGCGGTTATAATTTAACGTTTAGAAGCTTTTCTCGGCAGCGTGGGATTTGCGCCTTCGTCCGAAGACTCCGCGTAACACCTCAGATCTAACCTGGCGGATTTTCCTACCAAGTCACCCTACATGCTTGCACATGGACAACCGTCGCCATGCGCGCATACCCTTCTGCGTCCCTCCATCACAAACTATAACCGGCGCAGGAATATTAACCTGCTTTCCATTCGCCTACGCAATCTAGCCTCGGCTTAGGTCCCGGCTTACCCAGGGAAGACAAACTTTACCCTGGAACCCTTGTTCTTCCGGCGAGGGGGATTCTCGCCCCCTTTCTCGCTACTCATTCCTGCATTCTCACTTCTGATACCTCCAGGGTCCCTTATCAGTTCCCCTTCAACGGCCTACAGAACGCTCTCCTACCAATCCAACTTAAAAGTTGAATTCCACGACTTCGGTTTATAGCTTAGCCCCGTTACATTGTCGGCGCAGAGACTCTCGACCAGTGAGCTATTACGCACTCTTTAAAGGTATGGCTGCTTCTAAGCCAACCTCCTGGTTGTTACAGAATCTCCACCTCCTTTCCCACTTAGCTATAATTAGGGACCTTAGTCGGTGGTCTGGGCTGTTTCCCTTTTGACCATGGATCTTAGTACCCATAGTCTCACTCCTAAGCTCTAGAACTATGGTATTCGGAGTTTGATTGATTTCGGTAAGCGGTACGCCCCCTAGACCATTCAGTGCTCTACCCCCATAGTTGAACGCTTAAGGCTGCACCTAAATGCATTTCGGAGAGAACGAGCTATCTCCTGGTTCGATTGGCTTTTCACCCCTATACCTACCTCATCCCCCGGCTTTTCAACGACGGTGGGTTCGGACCTCCACTGTGTCTTACCACAGCTTCATCCTGGACAGGCATAGATCACCAGGTTTCGCGTCTACGACCAGCGACTGTATCGCCCTATTCAGACTCGGTTTCCCTACGGCTCCGTTATACTTAACCTTGCCACTGATCGTAACTCGCAGGATCATTCTCCAAAAGGCACGCCATCACCCCTAAAGGCTCTGACCGCTTGTAAGCACACGGTTTCAGGTTCTATTTCACTCCCCTCCCGGGGTTCTTTTCACCTTTCCCTCACGGTACTATTCACTATCGGTTAACAAGAGTATTTAGCCTTACGAGATATGGTCCTCGCGGATTCACACAGGGTTTCACGTGTCCCGTGCTACTCGGGATAGAACACACAACTTAAAGAGTTTACCTGTACGGGGCTATCACCCGCTACGGCGGAACTTTCCAATTCCTTCCAGTTACGTCTTTAAAATTGCCGGATACCTTGTAGTTCTCCTGGCGTTCTTCCCACTACCCCAATACAGCAACGGCTACATCCTTGACACTGTATTGGTTTAGGCTCTTCCCCGTTCGCTCGCCGCTACTTAGGGAATCGTTTTTACTTTCTCTTCCTCGGGTTACTTAGATGTTTCAGTTCACCCACTTACCTCTTTCGCGCTAGATCTTCAATCTAGCAGGTTGCCCCATTGGGAAATCTGCGGATCAATGCTCAATTGCAGCTAACCACAGCTTATCGCAGCTTATCACGTCCTTCATCGGCTCTTGTTACCTAGGCATTCTCCGTGTGCCCTTAATATCTTAACCTAAATTGTTCATCAGCTAACTCTCTTTCTTGACATTTTTTACTTCGAATGAAATAAATTCATTCTCGAAAATTTCGTCAGAAAAAAAATTTAATGTTGATTTCTCTACTATATAGTTTCCAATGTCCATCTTAGTAATTATTCAAACCCTTACAGGAAAGAACAATACCAAATAAATAGAGAAGGTTGTCTGTGCTCCTTAGAAAGGAGGTGATCCATCCGCACGTTCCCGTACGGATACCTTGTTACGACTTCACCCCAATCGCTAATCACACCTTAGGAACATCCCTCCCGTAAACGGGTTAGGCCTGCTACTTCAGGTGCAACCAACTCTCGTGGTGTGACGGGCGGTGTGTACAAGACCCGAGAACGTATTCACCGCGACATTGCTGATTCGCGATTACTAGCGATTCCAACTTCACGCAGTCGAGTTGCAGACTGCGATCCGAACTAAGAACAACTTTCTGAGATTGGCTCCCCCTCGCGGGATCGCTACCCTCTGTATTGTCCATTGTAGCACGTGTGTAGCCCAGCCCATAAGGGGCATGATGACTTGACGTCATCCCCACCTTCCTCCTGCTCGTCGCAGGCAGTCTCGCATGAGTCCCCAACTTAATGATGGTAACATACGATAGGGGTTGCGCTCGTTGCGGGACTTAACCCAACATCTCACGACACGAGCTGACGACAGCCATGCACCACCTGTCACCAAGTTCCTCCGAAAAGGCACCTAAGCATCTCTGCTTAGTTCTTGGGATGTCAAGGGCTGGTAAGGTTCCTCGCGTTGCGTCGAATTAAACCACATGCTCCACCGCTTGTGCGGGTCCCCGTCAATTCCTTTGAGTTTCATACTTGCGTACGTACTCCCCAGGCGGATCACTTATCGCGTTAGCTTGAGCACGGAGGTTCGACCCCCCACACTTAGTGATCATCGTTTACGGCGTGGACTACCGGGGTATCTAATCCCGTTTGCTCCCCACGCTTTCGCGCTTTAGCGTCAGTATTCATCCAGTGAGCTGGCTTCCCCATCGGCATTCCTACAAATATCTACGAATTTCACCTCTACACTTGTAGTTCCGCCCACCTCTCTGATACTCTAGCCTTCCAGTTTCCAACGCAATACGGAGTTGAGCCCCGCATTTTCACATCAGACTTAAAAGGCCGCCTAGACGCGCTTTACGCCCAATAATTCCGGATAACGCTTGCGACATACGTATTACCGCGGCTGCTGGCACGTATTTAGCCGTCGCTTCTTCTGGTGGTACCGTCACTTTCTTCTTCCCACCTGAAAGCACTTTACGATCCGAAGACCTTCATCGTGCACACAGAATTGCTGGATCAGACTTTTAGTCCATTGTCCAATATTCCCCACTGCTGCCTCCCGTAGGAGTAAGGGCCGTGTCTCAGTCCCCTTGTGGCCGATCACCCTCTCAGGCCGGCTACCCATCATCGTCTTGGTAGGCCGTTACCCTACCAACTAACTAATGGGACGCAAAGCTCTCCTCTAGCGCATATAGCCTTTCATAGTTCCACGATGCCGCAGTTCCATAATATCCGGTATTAGCTGTCGTTTCCAACAGTTGTCCCAGTCTAGAGGGCAAGTTCTTTACGCGTTACTCACCCGTCCGCCACCGTACTATCACCCGAAGGTGAATTCCAGTCGACTTGCATGTGTTAAGCATTCTGTCAGCGTTCATCCTGAGCCAGGATCAAACTCTTCATTCAAAAAGTTTATTTAAATCTCTTACGAGATTATTAACACCTAACTGTGTCCAAAACATAGTTTTGAACCATTGTCATCTATGATGACGATTTTGACTTCCTTCTCTATTTAATTGCTAATGTCCTTTTGTTTGCCGAAAAACAAGAATGTTTACAAATATGTTTTTCAGTACTCAGCTGACTTATCATCTGAGTTTCTTCCGTCCTTTTCTCTCGCGGACAAGAAGTATAATAACATATCTATAAACTTCAGTCAACAGTTTTTTTATTTTTTTATGATTTTTATTTTAAAGTGGTCTTTGAACTTGAATTACTAAGTTTTAAGAATAATAATTTTGTAAATTAATTATTATTTACAACTAACTTAATTCCAAAAAATAAAAAAAGCTTGGCAAGTACCTATCCTCCCGGAGGGCTGCCCCTCAAGTACTTTCAGCGTATGCAGGCTTAACTTCTGGGTTCGGAATGTGACCAGGTGTACCCCTACAGCTATTCTCACCAAGCTGTTATCTAACTATCAATTCTGCGCATGAAATAATCCACACTCAAATTAACATAAGATATCATATTTTATTGTCTGCCATGGGCATTCAAAACTATATAGTAGATTTAGGTTAAGACTTCGACATATTAGTATTGGTCAGCTAAAAACCTCACGGTCCTTACACCCCCAACCTATCAACCTCCTGGTCTCGAAGGTGTCTTAGTTCATATAGAACAGAGTACTTATCTCAAAGCTGGCTTCCCGCTTAGATGCTTTCAGCGGTTATCCGTTCCAAACGTGACTACCCAGCTGTGCCACTGGCGTGACAACTGGTACATCAGAGGTTTGTCCATCCCGGTCCTCTCGTACTAAGGACAGATCTTTTCAATACTCTTGCGCCTGCAGTGGATAGGGACCGAACTGTCTCACGACGTTCTGAACCCAGCTCACGTACCGCTTTAATGGGCGAACAGCCCAACCCTTGGGACCTTCTCCAGCCCCAGGATGCGATGAGCCGACATCGAGGTGCCAAACTTTGCCGTCGATATGGACTCTCGGGCAAAATCAGCCTGTTATCCCCAGAGTAGCTTTTATCCGTTGAGCGACGACCCTTCCATTCGGAATCGCCGGATCACTATGTCCTGCTTTCGCACCTGCTCGACCTGTCAGTCTCGCAGTCAAGCTCCCTTATGCCATTGCACTCTTCGGTTGATTTCCATCCAACCTGAGGGAACCTTTGAACGCCTCCGTTACTCTTTCGGAGGCGACCGCCCCAGTCAAACTGCCCACCTAGCACTGTCTCCATGGCTACAAACCACAGATTAGAATTCCAAAATTACGTGGTTGGTATTCCACCAGCGACTCACACACAGCTAGCGCCATGTCTTCATAGTCTCCCAACTATCCTATACACGTAATGCCAAAACCCAATACCAAGCTACAGTAAAGCTTCATGGGGTCTTTCCGTCCTACTGCAGGTAACCGGTATCTTCACCGGTAGTACAATTTCACCAGGCCTCCCGCCAAGACAGCTCTCAAGTCATTACACCATTCGTGCAGGTCGGAACTTACCCGACAAGGAATTTCGCTACCTTAGGACCGTTATAGTTACGGCCGCCGTTCACCGGGGCTTCAATTCGGAGCTCTCACTCCTCCTCTTAACCTTCCGGCACTGGGCAGGTGTCAGCCCATATACATCGCCTTTCAGCTTAGCATAGACCTGTGTTTTTGCTAAACAGTTGCTTGAGACTTTTCACTGCGGCCACCAATCGCTCAAGTTCGCTTGTAACTATCACAATCAGCGGCACCCCTTCTCCCGAAGTTACGGGGCCATTTTGCAGAGTTCCTTAGCGAGAGTTAGCCTGTACGCCTTAGGTTTCTCACCCTGAACACCTGTGTCGGTTTCGGGTACGGGCGGTTATAATTTAACGTTTAGAAGCTTTTCTCGGCAGCGTGGGATTTGCGCCTTCGTCCGAAGACTCCGCGTAACACCTCAGATCTAACCTGGCGGATTTTCCTACCAAGTCACCCTACATGCTTGCACATGGACAACCGTCGCCATGCGCGCATACCCTTCTGCGTCCCTCCATCACAAACTATAACCGGCGCAGGAATATTAACCTGCTTTCCATTCGCCTACGCAATCTAGCCTCGGCTTAGGTCCCGGCTTACCCAGGGAAGACAAACTTTACCCTGGAACCCTTGTTCTTCCGGCGAGGGGGATTCTCGCCCCCTTTCTCGCTACTCATTCCTGCATTCTCACTTCTGATACCTCCAGGGTCCCTTATCAGTTCCCCTTCAACGGCCTACAGAACGCTCTCCTACCAATCCAACTTAAAAGTTGAATTCCACGACTTCGGTTTATAGCTTAGCCCCGTTACATTGTCGGCGCAGAGACTCTCGACCAGTGAGCTATTACGCACTCTTTAAAGGTATGGCTGCTTCTAAGCCAACCTCCTGGTTGTTACAGAATCTCCACCTCCTTTCCCACTTAGCTATAATTAGGGACCTTAGTCGGTGGTCTGGGCTGTTTCCCTTTTGACCATGGATCTTAGTACCCATAGTCTCACTCCTAAGCTCTAGAACTATGGTATTCGGAGTTTGATTGATTTCGGTAAGCGGTACGCCCCCTAGACCATTCAGTGCTCTACCCCCATAGTTGAACGCTTAAGGCTGCACCTAAATGCATTTCGGAGAGAACGAGCTATCTCCTGGTTCGATTGGCTTTTCACCCCTATACCTACCTCATCCCCCGGCTTTTCAACGACGGTGGGTTCGGACCTCCACTGTGTCTTACCACAGCTTCATCCTGGACAGGCATAGATCACCAGGTTTCGCGTCTACGACCAGCGACTGTATCGCCCTATTCAGACTCGGTTTCCCTACGGCTCCGTTATACTTAACCTTGCCACTGATCGTAACTCGCAGGATCATTCTCCAAAAGGCACGCCATCACCCCTAAAGGCTCTGACCGCTTGTAAGCACACGGTTTCAGGTTCTATTTCACTCCCCTCCCGGGGTTCTTTTCACCTTTCCCTCACGGTACTCTATTCACTATCGGTTAACAAGAGTATTTAGCCTTACGAGATATGGTCCTCGCGGATTCACACAGGGTTTCACGTGTCCCGTGCTACTCGGGATAGAACACACAACTTAAAGAGTTTACCTGTACGGGGCTATCACCCGCTACGGCGGAACTTTCCAATTCCTTCCAGTTACGTCTTTAAAATTGCCGGATACCTTGTAGTTCTCCTGGCGTTCTTCCCACTACCCCAATACAGCAACGGCTACATCCTTGACACTGTATTGGTTTAGGCTCTTCCCCGTTCGCTCGCCGCTACTTAGGGAATCGTTTTTACTTTCTCTTCCTCGGGTTACTTAGATGTTTCAGTTCACCCACTTACCTCTTTCGCGCTAGATCTTCAATCTAGCAGGTTGCCCCATTGGGAAATCTGCGGATCAATGCTCAATTGCAGCTAACCACAGCTTATCGCAGCTTATCACGTCCTTCATCGGCTCTTGTTACCTAGGCATTCTCCGTGTGCCCTTAATATCTTAACCTAAATTGTTCATCAGCTAACTCTCTTTCTTGACAAATTTTACTTCAAATGAAATAAATTCATTCTCGAAAATTTCGTCAGAAAAAAAATTTAATGTTGATTTCTCTACTATATAGTTTCCAATGTCCATACATAAAAAAATGGTGGAGATAAGCGGAATCGAACCGCTGACCTTCGCAGTGCAAGTGCGACGCTCTCCCAACTGAGCTATATCCCCATACCTATGGTGCGTTCGAGTGGACTCGAACCACCGACCTCACGCTTATCAGGCGTGTGCTCTAACCACCTGAGCTACGAACGCGTTTTAGTAATGAGAACACTACCAAATAAATAGAGAAGGTTGTCTGTGCTCCTTAGAAAGGAGGTGATCCATCCGCACGTTCCCGTACGGATACCTTGTTACGACTTCACCCCAATCGCTAATCACACCTTAGGAACATCCCTCCCGTAAACGGGTTAGGCCTGCTACTTCAGGTGCAACCAACTCTCGTGGTGTGACGGGCGGTGTGTACAAGACCCGAGAACGTATTCACCGCGACATTGCTGATTCGCGATTACTAGCGATTCCAACTTCACGCAGTCGAGTTGCAGACTGCGATCCGAACTAAGAACAACTTTCTGAGATTGGCTCCCCCTCGCGGGATCGCTACCCTCTGTATTGTCCATTGTAGCACGTGTGTAGCCCAGCCCATAAGGGGCATGATGACTTGACGTCATCCCCACCTTCCTCCTGCTCGTCGCAGGCAGTCTCGCATGAGTCCCCAACTTAATGATGGTAACATACGATAGGGGTTGCGCTCGTTGCGGGACTTAACCCAACATCTCACGACACGAGCTGACGACAGCCATGCACCACCTGTCACCAAGTTCCTCCGAAAAGGCACCTAAGCATCTCTGCTTAGTTCTTGGGATGTCAAGGGCTGGTAAGGTTCCTCGCGTTGCGTCGAATTAAACCACATGCTCCACCGCTTGTGCGGGTCCCCGTCAATTCCTTTGAGTTTCATACTTGCGTACGTACTCCCCAGGCGGATCACTTATCGCGTTAGCTTGAGCACGGAGGTTCGACCCCCCACACTTAGTGATCATCGTTTACGGCGTGGACTACCGGGGTATCTAATCCCGTTTGCTCCCCACGCTTTCGCGCTTTAGCGTCAGTATTCATCCAGTGAGCTGGCTTCCCCATCGGCATTCCTACAAATATCTACGAATTTCACCTCTACACTTGTAGTTCCGCCCACCTCTCTGATACTCTAGCCTTCCAGTTTCCAACGCAATACGGAGTTGAGCCCCGCATTTTCACATCAGACTTAAAAGGCCGCCTAGACGCGCTTTACGCCCAATAATTCCGGATAACGCTTGCGACATACGTATTACCGCGGCTGCTGGCACGTATTTAGCCGTCGCTTCTTCTGGTGGTACCGTCACTTTCTTCTTCCCACCTGAAAGCACTTTACGATCCGAAGACCTTCGTCGTGCACACAGAATTGCTGGATCAGACTTTTAGTCCATTGTCCAATATTCCCCACTGCTGCCTCCCGTAGGAGTAAGGGCCGTGTCTCAGTCCCCTTGTGGCCGATCACCCTCTCAGGCCGGCTACCCATCATCGTCTTGGTAGGCCGTTACCCTACCAACTAACTAATGGGACGCAAAGCTCTCCTCTAGCGCATATAGCCTTTCATAGTTCCACGATGCCGCAGTTCCATAATATCCGGTATTAGCTGTCGTTTCCAACAGTTGTCCCAGTCTAGAGGGCAAGTTCTTTACGCGTTACTCACCCGTCCGCCACCGTACTATCACCCGAAGGTGAATTCCAGTCGACTTGCATGTGTTAAGCATTCTGTCAGCGTTCATCCTGAGCCAGGATCAAACTCTTCATTCAAAAAGTTTATTTAAATCTCTTGCGAGATTATCAACACCTAACTGTGTCCAAATCTTGTTTGGACTTCTTTGTCATCTATGATGACGATTTTGACTTCCTTCTCTATTTAATTGCTAATGTCCTTTTGTTTTTCTTTCCATCCGCCATTTACTGATATCTTGCGGACAGGAAGTATAATAACATAACTTCAAATATCCGTCAATTACTTTTTGAATTTTTTTCAATAAGTTTTTATCAGGCATATTTGATCTTCTATAAAAACATATTTTAACACTTATAATATCTCCTTTTTATATGATATAATTTGACCTATTAGAAGATATCAAAAACGTCTCAACTTTTATTTTCATCATAAATTGGAGGTCTTCAGCGTGCGTATAATTTTGTATATAGCAATTATTTTATTTGGATATATGATAGGAAGTAAAAAACTTTTTCCTGAAAAACTAGAAAGCAGGCTTTCAGTTTTTCAAAACATCTGCCTTCTTTTTCTTTTGGGAATAATGGGTTATAAAATAGGTGCTAATAAAGAGATCATAGAAAACTTTACTAATATAGGAATAAAATCTCTAATCATCTCATCTTTATGTATTTTTTTCAGTATACTTTTTGTAAAAATTTTATGTGGAAACACAAAAAAAGAAAAGATAAAAAAGGAGACAGGTTTATGATACTTCAAATAGGAGTTTCTACTATTTTGGGAATCCTTATGGGAATTTTATTCAAAAGCACCTTTATAATAGATAACGTGGATCATCTAATCGACGTTGGACTCTGTCTGCTGCTTCTATTTGTTGGAATAGATATGGGTAAAAATCAAAATATTTTTAAAGAGCTCCAAAAGTCTGGATATAAAATACTCTTACTTCCTTTGGCCATCATTGCAGGGAGCCTCACAGGAGGAGTTGTGTCTAGCTTCGTCACAGATCTAAATGTGGCAGAAAGTTCTGCCATAAGTGCAGGACTAGGATGGTACTCCCTTTCTGCTATTGAGCTATCAAAACACAGCGCCGAACTAGGTAGTGTTGCTTTTCTTTCCAATGTATTCAGAGAGATAACTTCACTTCTTTTTATTCCATTTATAGGAAAATATATAGGACACAATGAAACTATCGCTGCTGCAGGTGCAACTTCTATGGATACGCTTCTTCCTGTCATCACCAAGAGCACCTCTTCAAATACGGCTATAATATCTTTTTTTACCGGTGTTATATTGAGCTCTTTGGTTCCTGTACTGGTTCCTTTTATAATAGGGTTTAATTAAAGTATTGAATTTATAAGAATTCGTTACTTTTCTCTTGAAAGAAAAGTAACCAAAAGTTCAAGCCTGTGAAAAATCAGCTAAATGCCCTTGGAAATCCAAGAAAAATTCGAAACTCACTTCGTTCAGACAGTCGATTTTTTCTAAGGATTTCACTGCGGTTATTCTTAACGCTGATTTTATCAATGGCAAGGGAAAAGGGATAAAAACCTCTCGCAAAAGAACGCGTATATAGTTTGGTTTTCACTCTGTGAAACTCCCTCTTTTTCTCTGCGTCCTCTGTGTTCAAGAGGTTGTGTCCTTATTCGTGTTAATTTTTCTGTCTTTTATTGATTTTCATTCGTGACAAAATCTTTTGATTCTAATATCGATCTTCTCAGTGCAACTCCTTCTTTTCTCTGTGTCCTCTGTGAGCAAAAGGTCTTGTCTTTATTCGTGTTAATTTCCCTATCTTTTATTGGTGTTCATTCGTGATAAAATCTTTTGATTCTGATATTCAGATAAATTCAGTAATTTATCCATAACCAAGTCTCAAACTAAAATTTTGAAACAAAAAAAATCAGAACTCTCTTTTCTCCTCGAGCATATCCATATCTAAGACTCTATATTTACTTCTCCCTGTTCTTTCTAGTATCCCTTCATCTACAAACTCCCCTATAACCCTCGAAAGAGAAGGTCTGGCAACTCCAAATAAATTGGCCACGTCCTTTAGGGAAGGCTTGAATAAAAACTCCCCGTTCTTTTCATTTTTTAAAATATAATTTATAAGTTTCTCATTTATACTCTTATTGTTAAAGGCATTCCAAACCTTTGTGGAAAGAAACTGAGCCTTGTTACTTATCTCATCCAAAAAGTTTTTAAGAATTTTCTTATCATCTATCATGAGCTCCATAAGCTCTTCTTTAGATATATAGAATATCTCACAGTCTTTCTCTACAATCAGGTCTACTGGAAATTCAAACTTCTTTCCAAATATAAAGGCGCTAGCAATAATCTCTCCCTCATCTAAATTTCCTATTTTTCTTGTCTCTCCAGAATGCTTCATCATCTCAGGATTTACTTCACCTTTTATATTTATGTAGAGGCCGTCTATCTCATCCCCTCTAAAGGCCACAGTCTCACCTTTTTTATATTTTTTTATCTTATACTTCCTTGCTGAAAGCTTCTTCTCTATCTCATCTAAGGCTATCCCATTAAAAAGAGTTGTTTGCATCAGTTTATTGTAAATTTCATTCATCAGATACTCTCCCCATTTAATAATCTGTCTTGATATTTGATAAAATATACCACATAATCTCTATGAAAGGAGTCGATTTCCCCCACAATTAAAAAGAGAATTTTCAAAACCAAATTAAAAATCTTATTTTTTTAATAATGTAACGTATGTTACCGAGATTTATACTAAAGTTTATTATAATTAATCCATAAAGTAAAGCACGGGAGTTTCCCAAAGGAGGAACAAGATGAAATATATCAATGAAAAAATGAATTTAAAAGAAATAATAGAAAAATATCCAGAAACTATAGATTTTTTTACATCAAAGGGATTTAAAGATTTAGACAAGGCAGAGGTAAGAGATAAAGCCGGTAAAATATCCCTTAAACTTGCTCTTTCTATGAAGAAACTAAGCAGTGACACATTTATTGAGATGTTAGAAGAGATCATATCACAAAACAGAGATTCGGCAGATATAACTCTTAACGAAAGCATAAAAAAAGAAGATGGAATAAGTGTAATGGGACTTCTTCCTTGTCCTGTAAGAATACCTCTTTTAGAGGCTATGACAGAATTTCAAAAAGAAAATCCCGAGGCAGTTGTAAATCACGAACTAAAGGCTGCTTCTCAAGGTCTTGATTGGCTGAAAGAAGATGTAATAAAAGCAAACCACCCTGAAAAATTAGCAGACGTATTCATCTCTGCTGGATTTGACCTTTTCTTTGAAGAGGAACTTATGGGAAAATTTAAAAAAGATAAAATATTTAAGGATATAACAGGAGTAAATGAATATAATAAAGATTTCAATAATGAAAAAATCTCATTAAAGGATCCAGAGGGGGATTACTCAATGCTTGCTGTTGTGCCAGCTGTTTTTCTTGTAAATAAAGAGGAACTAGGAGACAGACCTTTCCCGAAATCTTGGAAGGATCTTCTAGACCCTGCATTTGAGAAATCAGTAAGTCTTCCTATATCTGACTTTGATCTGTTTAACGCAATCCTTATAAGCATATATAAAGAGTACGGAGAAGACGCAGTAAAGCAACTAGGAAGAACACTTCTTCAGAATCTGCACCCTTCTCAGATGGTAAAATCTGACAAGATGAAAGTAAACAAGCCTGTAGTTACTATCATGCCTTACTTCTTTACGAAGATGATAAAAGAAGACGGACCTATGGCTGCCCAATGGCCAGAAGATGGAGCTGCAATCTCTCCTATATTCATGCTTACAAAAGAAGAAAAAGAAGAAGAATTAAAGGGACTTGCAGAGTTCTTTGCAGGAGAAAAAATAGGAAAAATTCTTTCTCACCAGGGTCTTTTCCCAAGTGTAAACCCAACTGTAGAAAATAATCTTGGAGATAAAAAATTCATGTGGGTAGGATGGGACTACATCTATCAAAATGATATTGGCGCAATACTTAAGCATTGTGAAGAGATATTCTTCCAAGGTGCAGAGGAGGTAAAATAATGAATTTAGTAACAGTATCTGGACCACCATCATCGGGAAAAACATCATTAATCATAAAAACAATAGAAAGCTTAAAGCAAAAAGGAATTAAAGTGGGAGTAGTAAAATTTGACTGCCTCTATACAGATGACGACATCCTGTATGAAAAAATAGGTGTCCCTGTGAAAAAAGGACTTTCAGGATCCCTCTGCCCGGACCATTATTTTGTTAGTAACATAGAAGAGGTAGTTCAGTGGGGAATAAAAGAGGGAGTAGACCTTCTTATCACTGAAAGTGCGGGACTTTGTAACAGATGTTCTCCTTATATACAGGAGATCAAGGCTGTGTGTGTAATCGATAACCTGAGCGGTATCAACACACCTAAAAAAATAGGTCCTATGCTCAAAACTGCAGATGTGGTGGTAATCACAAAGGGAGATATCGTATCCCAAGCCGAAAGAGAGGTATTTGCCTCTAGAGTAAACTCGGTAAATCCTAAGGCAGTGACTATGCATGTAAATGCACTCACAGGTCAGGGAGCCTATGAATTTGCAGGTCTTATTTATGAAAAAGATGAAGAATTAGATACACTTAAAGGAAAGAAACTTAGATTCTCAATGCCTTCTGCTCTTTGTTCTTACTGTCTTGGTGAAACAAGAATCGGAGAGGAGCATCAGATGGGTAACGTCAGAAAAATAGATTTGGAGGATAAAAAATGATAAGTAGAAATTATTTAGAAGTAAAAACAATTGAACAGCTCTTAGAAAAATATCCTTTTATCTCAGAATTTCTGACAGATAATCTGGTGGATATAGATGAAAAAGATCAGAGAACACTTCCTGAGTTACTCAACTCTCTTGACGAGGAAACTCTTGAAGAAAAGGCCATAAACCCAGAAGAAATATTAGAAGGAGTGGTATCTTTTGCCAACCAGATGATAGAGTTTCTAGGTATAGGAGAAAATACAATAAACGAACTTACAATCGTGGCCGGCTACAACAAACACGGGGAAAAAGAAAGCTTCGACAAGCTGACCATCAAAAAAGGTGAAATTATCTCCATCGTAGGACCTACAGGTAGCGGAAAGAGCAGACTTTTAGCTGATATAGAATGGGGAGCTCAGGGAGACACACCTACAAAAAGAAGCATCCTTATAAACGGTGAAGGTATAGACAAAACTTCAAGATTTTCTTCTGGAAACAAACTCGTTGCTCAGTTGTCTCAAAACATGAACTTTGTAATGGACCTAACTGTCTTTGAGTTTTTAGAACTTCACGCCAAAAGTAGAATGGTAGAAGATGAAGAAGATGTCATAAACAAGATCTTTGATAAAGCCAATGAACTTGCAGGAGAAAAATTTAAAAAAGAAACCCCTATAACAAGTCTAAGCGGCGGACAGTCGAGAGCCCTTATGATCGCAGATACGGCTATTTTAAGTACTTCTCCTATAGTCCTTATAGATGAGATAGAAAATGCCGGAATAGACAGAAAAAAAGCCCTAGATCTGCTTGTTGGAGAGGAAAAAATAGTCCTCATGGCAACTCACGACCCTCTTTTGGCTCTCATGGGAGACAAGAGAATCGTCATCAAAAACGGAGGAATCCATGATGTCATGGATATAATCTCAGAAGAGAGAGATATCCTTCACGAGCTTACAAAACTAGACAATGTCATACAGGGTATGAGAGAGAAATTAAGGCACGGTCATAAGTTAGAACTTTAGTTACAAATTTGATCATGCTGCCAGTTGTGTGGACAGATAAAATACTGAACCGGAAATATGATTAAAAGTCGTCTAGACAGAGACGCCGCAAATGTGAAAAAAATCAGATGTGGCTTTCTCTTGAAAAACAACCGGCTTTTAGAATTATTCTCTGCTCTTCAGAGACAAAGTCTGTCACCAGTTGGCAGCATAGATTTCTTATTTAAAAAATAATTATTTGGAGGTATAAAATATGCACGACGGATGTTCTGGAAAGTTTGAAAACGGAAAACAGGTAGTGGAAAAATTGAGAATGATGGGGTTCAGCGAGCAGCTTATGCCTATCCCTGCTGAGATTCAGTGTATCGACTGCGGAGATTCTATCACCATGGATACATTTGAATACAAATGTCCTAGCTGCGGTATGACCTATGCAGTTACTCCTTGCCACGCCTTTGACGCTACAAACATAATGGCAGCAGGAAAATAATCAAAAAGCTGACTTCGGTCGGCTTTTTTTTATTTTGCCCTTTTAATAGATATGTATTTAAGCTACAATATAAAATATTAACTCGGGGGGGATATGGATGGAAATCAAAAAATTCGGCCTGCTGGGAGAAAAATTAAGCCACAGCTTTTCTCCGGAAATACACAGGCTAATATTCAAGGAACTGGGTATAAATGCTCAGTATGATTTGATTGAGCTGTCTAAAGAGGAAATTCCTGAAATCATGAACAAGATAAGAAGCGGTGAGATAAGTGGTGTCAATGTCACCATCCCATATAAACAGGAGGTCATGAATTATCTTGATGAACTTTCTGATGAGGCCAAGGGTATAGGGGCTGTAAATACCATCACCATGAAAAATGGCAAGCTTACTGGATTCAACACAGACTATTGGGGATTCAGATTTACTCTTGAAAAGATGAACTTGTCTCTGGAAGAAAAAAAATCAGTGGTTTTAGGGGGCGGCGGGTCTGCTAGAGCCGTTATAAAATCTCTGTTAGACCTAAAAAGCTCTGTCAGCTTAGTCTCAAGGTCTCCTGAAAAAGCTGAGAGAGAGTTCTCTGACTTTGTGGGCTTAAAAACCATCTCTTATGATGAACTGCGAAATATAAAAGGGGAACTCATTGTCAATACGACCCCTGTGGGAATGTATCCAAACTCTGGAAAATCTCCCGTGGATGAAACAGTTGTAGAAAATTTTTCAAGTGCCGTAGACCTCATATATAATCCTGAAGAAACTCTTTTTCTCTCCTATGCCAGCAACAGAGAGAATGGACTGTACATGCTGGTTGGACAGGCTGTAAAAGCCCAGGAAATATGGTTTGATAAAAAATTAGAGAATTTTGATTCTATATATAGGGATACGCATAGCCTCGTATATAAGAAACTCTGAGTTTCAACTTATCCTGAAAGTTATTTTATAAAAATTAAATTGGAGGTAGATCCATGAAAAAAAGAAGAGAAGATTATATCGGCTGGGATGAATATTTCATGGGCATAGCTCTGCTCTCGGCTAAAAGGAGCAAGGATCCTAGTACTCAGGTGGGAGCTTGTATCGTAAACAGGGAGAAGAAGATTGTAGGGGTGGGTTACAACGGTTTTCCAAAAGGGTGTTCAGACGATAATTTTCCATGGGACAGAGAGGGAGATTTTCTAGATACCAAATATCCCTTTGTGATGCACGCCGAACAAAACGCAATATTAAACAGCATAAAAAAACTATCTGACTGCACAATATATGTGGGTCTTTTTCCATGCCACGAGTGTGCCAAATCTATAATACAGAGCGGAATAAAAGAGGTTGTTTTTCTGTCGGATAAATACGACGGAACCGATTCAAACAGAGCATCTAAGATGATGTTTGAATCTAGCGGAGTGGTTTACAGAAAACTCAGCTTATCAGAAATAAAAATAGAAATATCATTCAGAGAAGAAGATATTTAAGTCGGTAACAAATGTTACCGACTTTTTCTTTTTTTAAACCTATAATAAGATTGTAATAAAGATTACTGAGGAGGCAATGAAATGATAGATATGCTTAAAAAAATGTTTAAAAAGGGGGAAAATAAAGAAATGGAAATGTTTTGTTTTCAATGTCAAGAAGCAGCAGGTGGTGTAGGGTGTTCTAAAGTAGGGGTTTGCGGAAAACAGCCTTCAACTTCAAATTTCCAAGATCTTCTTATATTTACAGCTAAAGGTGTAGCAAACTACAGTTCACAGGTGAGAAAAGCCAAAGGTGGAGAAACTTGTGGAGAGGAAAAACCTTGCAATGAATTAAACAGATATCTTATAAATTCACTTTTTATGACTATCACAAATGCGAACTTTGATGATGAGGCTGTAAAAGCTGAGATCAAAAAAGGACTTTTTTTAAGAGATACTATCAAAACAAAATTAGGTGAAATGGGTGTAGAATTAGACGGTAAATTCGAAAACAGCCTAATGACTACTTGGAAATATGAAAATGATGCACAGGCCCTTGAAGTTGCTTCTAAAGTAGGGGTAAAAAGTACTGAAAACGAAGACGTAAGATCTTTGAGAGAATTAATAATATATGGATTAAAAGGTATGGCTGCTTATGCTGAGCATGCTATGAACCTAGGTAAAGTAAATCCAGAGATATTCGCCTTCATTGAAAAAGCTCTTCTTGCAACTGAAGACGATTCACTTACTGCAGAGGAACTTACTGCACTCACTTTGGAGACAGGTAAATTCGGAGTAGCTGCTATGGCTCTTCTAGACGAGGCAAACACTTTTAAATATGGTAATCCTGAAATCACTAAGGTAAACATCGGAGCTGGAAAAAATCCTGGTATCCTTATATCTGGACATGATCTTAAAGATATAGAGGATCTTCTTGCTCAGACAGAAGGTACAGGAGTAGACGTATATACTCACTCTGAGATGCTACCTGCTCACTACTACCCTGCATTCAAGAAATACGACCATTTTGTAGGTAACTACGGTAATGCTTGGTGGAAGCAAAAAGAAGAATTTGAAGCTTTCAACGGCCCAATTGTATTTACAACAAACTGTATCGTTCCTCCAAAGGATGGGGCTAAATATGCAGACAAGGTGTTCACTACAAACGCTGCCGGGTTCCCTGGATGGGACAGAGTAGCTGTAAAAGCTGACGGAAGCAAAGACTTTACAAATGTTATCGAACTTGCTAAAAAATGCGCTGCTCCAACTGAGATCGAAACTGGAGAGATCGTCGGTGGATTTGCACACAACCAAGTGTTTGCACTAGCTGATAAAGTAGTAGAAGCTGTAAAATCAGGAGCTATCAAAAAGTTCTTTGTAATGGCAGGATGCGACGGAAGAATGAAATCAAGAGATTACTATACTGAATTTGCTGAAAAACTTCCAAAAGATACTGTTATACTAACAGCTGGTTGTGCAAAATACAGATATAACAAGCTTGAGCTTGGAGATATCGGAGGAATACCTAGAGTATTAGATGCAGGACAGTGTAACGACTCTTACTCTCTTGCACTTATAGCTCTTAAATTAAAAGAGGTATTTGAACTTAACGATATAAATGAATTACCTATCGCTTACAACATCGCATGGTATGAGCAGAAAGCTGTAATCGTCTTATTGGCTCTTTTACACCTTGGGGTTAAAAATATCCACTTAGGACCTACACTACCTGCATTCCTTTCACCAAATGTTGTAAATGTCCTTGTGGAAAACTTTGGTATCGGTGGCATATCAAGCGTAGACGAAGACATAAAAATGTTTTTAGGAAACTAATCACAAAAGATCAATCGCTATTTATGTAGATACAGTTTCATATAATTCTCCCCCAAAAACACCTTCCCACCCCCGGGAAGGTGTTTTTTCTATATCTCCTGTTTCTTTAGACCAACAGGCAACTCTTTCAGTCTCTTGAATTCTGACAGAACAAAATAAGAGGTAAACAAAGCTAAAATAAAATCTGTCACAGGAGCTGCCATCCACACTCCTTTCAGGCCAAAATATTTTGGCAGAAAGTATAGCATGGGAAGCATAAGCCCAAACTGTCTCAACATATTTATGAGTGTTGTAATCTTTGCTTTTCCAACTGCCTGAAAATAACTCCCTCCTATTGTATGAAATCCCATGAAAAGAACCATACTAAAAAATATCCTAAGTGCATTCTCTGTAAGAGTGAAAAGTTCCGGATCGTTTTTGATAAAAGGAGTTATAAGAACATTTGGAATAAACATGGCCATAATAAAGCCTGTTGCAGATATTACCAGGGCAGTCTTCAGTGATATTTTATATGCCTCTCTTACTCTGCTATATATGCCGGCCCCATAATTGAACCCAAGTATAGGCTGACTCCCCTGGTATATACCCACTAGTGGCATAAAGAAGAGTGTACTTAGACTGTTGATTATCCCAAAGGCAGCGATGGCTATGTCCCCACCATATATATTCAGATTTTTATTTATAAAAATAACCACTATGGAGTTGGACATCTGCATTATAAAGGGTGCCACCCCTATACTGGCAATCTCCTTTATTACTCCGAGGTCTAGTTTCAGATTTTCAACCCTGAAGGTTATCCTGCTTCTCCCCCCTACAAAATGTCTGAGTTGTAAAAAAGCCACCAGCACATTGGAGATGACAGTGGCTAGAGCAGCTCCCTTTATCCCCATGCCGAAGACAAAAATAAACAGAGGGTCTAGGACTATATTTAGGCCGCATCCGATCAGGCTCATGGTCATGGCCGTTTTGGGATTCCCCTCTCCCCTTATTATATGATTCATCCCTATAAACATAAGCTGAAATGGGCTTGCAAAGAATATAAGCGACATGTAATCTTTGGCATAAATAATATTATTTGGGGTCGCCCCAAATAAACTGAGTATCTCATCTAAAAAAGCCAGCCCCGTCACAGAAAACAGAATCCCTATTATCACGAAGAGGGCTATGGCGTTCCCCAATATCTTCTCTGCATATTTTTCCTTTCTGGCTCCTAAACTTATGGATATGAGGGATCCACCACCCATCCCCACAAGAAGTCCCGTCGCCAAAATAAAGGTAAACAGAGGAAGGGTGATGCTAAGTCCAGCTATTGCAAGCCGTCCTACTCCAAAACTTATGAATATCCGATCTACGATGTTATATAATATATAAACCAAGCTTCCTGCAAGGGCTGGAATTGAGTATTCCCACAAAAGTTTTGGGATACTTTCCTCTTCTAGCCTCCTTCTTTTGTCCATAAAAATGCCTCCTAGATATGTATACAGTCAATAATAAAATTATCCCAATAAAAAATTGCAGGTATATACCTACAATTTTTTTATACAGAGAATAATCATTTATATTCTGGACTTATTTTCTTTTTTTAAGTTTATCCATAAAACCCTTGAATCCCTTTTTAGCTCCGGTAACATCTTTCATCTCACGCTGTTCCTTGTGGTAGTTTGACCAGTTGGGATTATTTTTCATATTCTTCTTTACCTGTTTCATATATTTATAAGTATTTTTACTCATATTATATTTGTTTTTAATATTATTTTTGATATCTACCATGGTCTGGCCGGCATCTTTAAAAATTGTAAGCACCTTGTTGATTGCCTGCTTGGACTTAGTATACTTATATACCTCTTTACAATGAGGACACTTATACTTTGCAGGTTTATCCATTATTTTCATTTTTTTCTTGCACTTAGGACATTTTATAACTAATTTTTTCATAACACTACTCCTTTTTATAGGATCTCTTCAAATTCCCATATAAGCTGTTCTCTTATCTCTTCATATCCATCTAGGGTCTCTATTTTAACATTAGTTCCGTAAAGTTTGATCTCAAAGTCCCCTATTTTCCTAGACAAATTATCTTTTCTCACTTTTTTTCTGGAAAATATAAAGGCTCTTTTCTCTATTTCCCCCTCTACATCTACTAAAAGCATACCCTTTCTGAACCCTACAATTTTAACGTTGAGAGCCTTTTCCTCTACGGCCTTCTTCTCTCTTCTTTCTTTTCTAGCCTCTGAATTTTGCCTTTTGTTTTCAGTTGCTGTGTTAAATTTTTTCGTCTCTTCTATCCTCTTAGATTTTCTCATCTTTTTTAACTTTCCAAAATCTTTTCCTTTAGGTTTATCTTTGCTGACATTTTTTCTCATTTTTCCTCCAAAATTTTCATACTCTTGAAAGTACATTATACTTCAAAAACCATTTTTCTTCAACCAATACTCTTTTAAACTTCATTTCCAGACTAAAATAATTATTATATATTACTTCTGAAGTCACAGTTGCCACTGGGATTTTCCAATATAGTTTCAGAAGAAAATATTTTATTTTTATCCATGTACATATAAATCAATTTCATAACACTCAAAAAAAAAGTTTATTGCTTTAGTTTTATCAGAAATTATATTATAATTGTCTGGTACCGTATAATCTAAAAGTACCTAATATATAAACATTAATGAAAATAAAGGAGTTTTTTATGAAAAATAAACTTGAAACCGGTGATATAAAAAAACTCCTTGTGGAGTTTGCCATCCCCTCTATAATAGGTTCTACCATAGTCATGCTCTATACTATAATCGACCGTATTTTTATCGGTCAGAGGCTAGGAGCAGAAGCTCTAGCAGGAGTCACACTCACCTTCCCCTTTGCACAGCTTTCAGTAGCAGCCTCTATACTCATAGGTATGGGGTCTAGTGTCCTGATATCCATAAAACTTGGGGCTCAGAAAAAGGATGAAGCAGAGGAGATCCTAGGAACTCAGTTTCTCATGTTTCTTTTGATGTGTACCTCTATAGTTATTGTAGAAGAAGTTTTTTTGATAAAATTTCTAAATATCAGCGGTGCTACAAAAGATACACTAGACTATGCCGTAAGTTATGCCCGTGTTTTCATCCCTGTTATTTATTTCCAGTCCTTCACCTATGGACTGAACGGAGTGGTACGGGCTCAGGGGCTTCCCAAACTGGCAATGAAAGTTTCTGCAATCGGGGCTGTTACAAACGTAATTCTAGATTATATATTTTTGTATCCCCTGAACATGGGAACCTTCGGAGCGGGACTTGCGACTCTTTTAGCTACGGCTTTTTCCTCCTGCTTCAACCTATATTTTTTCATTTACGGAAAAAGTAAAATAAAACTGCTGCTGAAAAATCTAAAAATCAGAAAAGATTATATGCTGAATATACTGAAGCTCGGTGCATCTCCATCTCTTATTCAGCTGTCAAACAGCCTGGTCACAGGAATATACAACAATAAGCTGAAAAATTTTGGAGGTTCTCCTGCCATTGCAGCCTTTGGAGTAATGACCACTATACTATCCCTTGTGATAATGATAAATATCGGACTTTCCCAGGGAATGCAGCCTATTGTGGGGTTCAATCTAGGAGCAAAAAATTATTCTCGGGTAATAAAAACATTCAAACTGACTTTTTATGCCGGTTTTATTATTTCAACGGTTTTACTCTTTATAATAGGATTATTCCCTGAAATTATAGTAAGAATATTTGTAAATGACCCTGAAACCATAAGGGTGGGAAAAATGGCTCTAAGGCTTGGACTATGTGTAATACCCATTACTACAGGCAGTATTATCATCTCTAATTTCTACCAGGCTATAGGGGATGCAAAACGATCTATTATTTTCAGCATCCTAAGAAAAATTATCATCATAATTCCAGCCCTTATTTTCCTTCCTAATCTTTTGGGCATAAGAGGAATCTGGCTCAGCAGACCATTTGCAGACACAGTCTCATTCATGATAATGGGAGTCTTTGTGATGAAGACTCTGAAAAATATGAACGATTTTTCTGTAAAAAAAAATACCGATTAAAAAAACAGCCCTTAGAAAGGCTGTTTTTTTTAATTCTTCCAGGTGGGAATAATAATCTTTTAAGATGAAAGACATATTGTTAAGATAGTTTATTGGCTGGCCTATATTATTATTTTATGAATTCCCATCCCTCTCTTTCAATATTCCAAATAATTTTTGGCTTCCAGAACCCTATACTCTTTCTCTGATTCAGTTCTGAAACCTGATTTTATACATAGTTTCTCAAGTTTTTCCTTCCCTATCTTTATCAGGATCTCCACCAGATCCCAGTCTAACTGGCTTCCCGAAATCCCTCAGGAAGATTATCGTATATAACTTCAACCAAATCAGTCACATGCTGAGAGTGACCACTGGTATAATTGTCTCTAAGTTCAACTACTCCAACCAGTCCACTTACCATCTCTAAGTGGAAGGATTCTATGGAAAAAAAAAGTCTTTCCCAGTATCAGTAATACTATTATAGACAAAGAATCCCCCTATAAAAAGCAGCAATGAAATCACGTTTAGGTTAAGGGCGCTTTCTGGACGTGCTAGAAAGAGGTATCCCAGTTCAAAGATGTATGAAAAAAGAAAAGAAACCAAAATACCAAAAACAGTGAGGTATACATATTTATTAACCTCTGTCTTCATAACCTTGCCTATAAAATTTACATTTTTTAAAATTTTCAAATAGTTTAATGTTCCTAAAAATATAAATAAAAGTCCCATCATAACTAGCATAGAATTTATATCTGGCATATAAACACTCCACTGTTGTTGTATATATTTCATTCATTAGATTTACCATCAGACTAAATATACTTACTTTTTATTTTGATTAATTCCTTTTAAAGTAAGTTATTATTTTTTAATAGTCTTCTGATAGACTCTTTATTTAACTAATGTTGATACTTGAAAGAAATTCTTATAAATTACTGAATTTATCTGAATATCAGAATCAAAAGATTTTGTCACGAATGGACACTAATAAAAGATAGGGAAATTAACACGAATAAAGACAAGACCTTTTGCTCACAGAGGACACAGAGAAAAGAAGGAGTTGCACTGAGAAGATCGATATTAGAGTCAAAAGATTTTGTCACGAATGAAAATCAATAAAAGACAGAAAAATTAACACGAATAAGGACACAACCTCTTGAACACAGAGGGCACAAAGAAAAAGAATGAGTCTTACAGAGTTAAAGCCAAAACTATAAATACCTTCTTTTGCGAGAGGTTTTTATCTCTTTTCCCTTGCCATTGATAAAATCAGCGTTAAGAATGACCGAAGTGGAATCCTTAGAAAAAATCGACTGTCTGAACGAAGTGAGTTTCGAATTTTTCTTGGATTTCCAAGGGCATTTAGCTGATTTTTCACAGGCTTGAACTTTTGGTTACTTTTCTTTCAAGAGAAAAGTAACGAATTCTTATAAATTCAATACTTTAATTTAAAATAAAGATAGTAACTTAGCTTATTTAATTGGCGATGAATCTTTTAATTTTTCGATAATATGTTAAAATAAAATAACGAGTAAAATACCTTATCACAAGAGGAGGGATCTCATGGTTATAGACCTTCACAATATGACCTGTAATGACGCCATCAGATTTTTTATAACTAAGTATAATGAACTTTTTAAAAACGGTTACAGAGGAAGTATAGAGGTTATTCACGGATACGGCTCCCATGGTGAGGGAGGGGTCATAAAAAAAAGACTTCAGAAATTTCTACTAGAGAATAAAAGTTCCTTGAAATTTAGCCTCGATACCAATCCAGGAGTTACGTTTGTTGTACCTGTAAAGGCCATACCACAAATGAAAAATGAAATTTCAAAGGATATTCTGGAATTTTGCAGAGAAAATCCAAAATCCATGGACAAGATAAAGGGAAACTTTTTTAAAAAATATACTCACAGGGAAATTTTATCCACAGTGAAATCTCTTGTAAAAAAAGGTGAACTAGAAAGTTTTTTTAAGAAAAATCACCAAGTTTACCTCACAAAATAGGGTCAGGCTTGGGTTCAAAAAAAATTATAAATTCAAGAGATGGTAGAGAAATGATCTTAGTCATATCTCCTAGTAAAACAATGGATTTTGATTCGCGAACTCTGGAAAATTCTGACTCAATTTTAAAAAAAAAAACAAACAATGGGAAGTCCGGTATCAACAGACCCTATCGATATTAATCTTGTGGATATGAATCTACGTGGAAATACAATCACCTTTTTCCTAGATAATGAAACCACTGTATTTCTAAAGGGGATTGATACACTAGATAAAGATAATATCATGACTAATTCACAGCTGATTATTGAATATTGGGATAATGAGATGTTAAATATGATCAAGGGGTGACTTTAAAAAACAGAAACCTTCAGACTAAATAATATTTATAACAAAAAAGAGTGCTAGGCACTCTTTTTATTATTGATGTTATACACAATAAGCGAAGTAAATACTAAGATCATTCCAAGTACACTTATAAAGTTTGGGCTTTCTTCTGGAAGCAAGCTCCAGCTGATCACAGCTCCTAAAACAGGTATTATAAATTTCAACATGTTTAATTCAGAAACCTTCATACCTTCTATTTGTATTGCAATAAACCAAAGAGAGAATGCAGCAGCAGAAACAAAGGCAAGCCATAAAAGACTCATATAAAACTCCTGGGGAAGGCTAAAAACTTCAATATTATAGCTCCGTTCGAAAATCCGACCCATTAAAAGCAGTATAGTCCCTCCCCAAAGCATCTGGTTAGAGGTAAGAAACCTTCCATCGATTCCACCTTTTATCTGGGCCACCTTTATGTTGGCATAACTAGAAAGAGATGAGTTCATCAAAAGGAGAAATATCCCCATAGCCTCTTTTCTGCCCACAGGAGTTATAGGCTTGGTATTTAAAATTATAACCCCTATACCCAGAATGCCCAAAAGTATGCTCATAAACTTCATTCTGTCCATTTTATCGTTATCCATTATAAAATGAGTCATAACAGCGGTTATAAGAGGACCGGTACCTATTATTATGGCTGCAGTGGCTCCACTCACATATTTCATGGCCGTATAGTAAAGAGCATATCCTATACCAACATTGAGAAGTGCTACATAGGTTATTACCCTTCTGTGGGTTGCCAGAAGAACCAATAAATTTTTTCTCCAGCAAAAAGGAATAAGAATAATGCCAGCAAGAGTAAATCTCATTCCTGCAAAGGTAAGGGGTGCGGGCACATACTTAAATCCTATCTTGACCCATGCAAAGGCACTAGACCATAAAAAGCAAGCCAAAATACCCATAATAATACCATGATGTTTCTTTAGAGTCACTCAATATCACCCGTCCTTTTTTTGTTGTATCTCATTTTACATCAAGTTTATATCAAAAGATATCTTTTTCAAAAAATAAAAAAAAGAACCTGAACGGTTCAAATAATGGCGGGAGTGACGAGACTCGAACTCGCGACCCCCGGCGTGACAGGCCGGTGCTCTAACCAACTGAGCTACACCCCCATTAGGTATATATCTGTGTAAAATAAATATGGTGGTCGCAACAGGACTTGAACCTGTGACCCCCTGCTTGTAAGGCAGGTGCTCTCCCAACTGAGCTATGCGACCTTTGGTGGTGCCCAGAGGCGGAATCGAACCACCGACACGGGGATTTTCAGTCCCCTGCTCTACCGACTGAGCTATCTGGGCATATGGCGGAGGATGAGAGACTCGAACTCTCATGGCTTTAACACCGCCGGTTTTCAAGACCGGTGCCTTACCAATTAGACTAATCCTCCATATTGGTACCCCGTAGGAGAATCGAACTCCTCTCTCCAGAGTGAAAATCTGGTGTCCTAACCGATGGACGAACGGGGCATGAGTGGTGGATCCAGCTGGAATCGAACCAGCGACCACTCGGTTATGAGCCGAGTGCTCTAACCAACTGAGCTATGGATCCATAAATGGCGTGCCTGAAGAGATTCGAACTCCTGACCCACGCCTTAGAAGGGCGTTGCTCTATCCAGCTGAGCTACAGGCACATATTATGGTGCGTCACACAGGGGTTGAACCTGTGACAACACGATTAAAAGTCGTGTGCTCTACCAACTGAGCTAGTGACGCATGGAGCGGGAAACCAGGTTCGAACTGGCGACATTCAGCTTGGAAGGCTGACGCTCTACCAACTGAGCTATTCCCGCGTGTTTTGGTGGCGGGGGCAGGATTTGAACCTACGACCTTCGGGTTATGAGCCCGACGAGCTGCCAGACTGCTCTACCCCGCGCTATGAAATTTGTATGGTGCCTGGGGCGGGAATCGAACCCGCACGACCCTAGAGGTCACAGGATTTTAAGTCCTGTGCGTCTACCAATTCCGCCACCCAGGCGTTTATTTTTGTCCCTTGAGGACAGGAATAATAATATCATAAATACAAAGTGTCGTCAACACTTTTTTTATTTTTCCAACAAAAATTTTTAAACTCACATACCTTGCAGTGATTTACTTCTGTTTTTTCATATTCATTAAAATTGAAAACTTCAATGTTTTCAAGGGTTTCATTTAGAAATGCCCTGTTTTTTTCATGAAGGTCATCATCGTATTTCACCACAAAATTTTCCTCAGAATATTCCGTCTGATAATAGACCATCTCAATATTTTTTATTTTTCGAATATTTTCAAATACATATTTATAGTTTTCTTTCAGGAGATAGAGATATATTTTTGTCTGAAGGGATTCCTCTATACTCTTCCCAGAAAGCCTTCTTTTGTTTGTTTTAAAATCCACTATCTGCACCCTGCCGTTTGGCTTCAATATTATAAGGTCATATCTTGCCATAAGTCTAATCTTTTCGGTCTTTTCTCTTATCTCATATTCTGAAAAATATCTACAGTTCGCCTCCAACGGATATTTCTCTTTTATTTTTTGAAAAAGTTCTTTCAGCTCTTTCTCTTGAATATACTCGCCCTCTGTATCTATTCCCTTAAAATACCTCTCTGCAAGCAGGTGGAATCTGCTTCCTCTTTCAAAACTATCCTTTAAGCTATCGTCATCAGATCCGTAGAGCCCCTCAAAATACCTGTATCTGAATTTCAACGGGCACTGTATAAATGTCCCTATTGAGCTCTGGGTATATAAAAAGTTCTTATCCTTTCTTACGTCTCTCATATCTTTTCTGCCCCTCTTCTATTAATCTGTTGATTTCTCTAAAATAAAATGTATCAGAGTCTCCGTTACAGCTTATAACTAGGTACTCTTTTGCCCTTGTAATTCCTACGTAGAGTAGCCTTACACTCTCTGATATCCTCTCGCTTTTTCTTTTGATAGTAATATTTTCATACTCTTTATTTATAAATGTTTTCCTAAGTTCATCCTCTAGATAGTCTCCCGGATAAACATATGGTTCCTTAAGATACTGCTGCCTGCCGTAATCATTATCTGAAAGATACACTGGAAAACTATCTGAGTTCACATTGAACAGCCAGACCATATCCCATTCCATCCCCTTGCTCTTGTGATAGGTGGTGAGAGTTATGTTGTATTTTTGGCTGGGGGTTTCCTCTGTCTCTGATTCCACAGCCTTTGCTAGATAAGTGAATTCACTTCCCCTGCTTTTTTTCATCTCAAGGGATAAGTCAAAGAGAGTCCACCTAGGGTTCAGTTTGAATATTCTCTTTAGATCCAAAGATATTTTTTCTATTAGAAGAAGCTGGTCCGCATCAAAAGAATAGATATCCCCTATAAAGAGCAGGAGTTTCTCTAGAGAATTTTGTGGAAACTCCAAAAGCAGCTTCAGTTTTTTCAGATTTTTCTCAAAATTTTTCCACCATGAAACAGTTGTAAATTTTTCAGGTATTGTAAGTTCATCCCTTCTGTAAAAAATCTTTTCCAGATCTATTCCTCTGAGATAAGCTATGAATTCCTGAAACTCATCCCCCTCTATACCATCCATGAGATGCACTTGGATAAGAGTTATAAGCCTCCTGTTGTCAAAGGGTTTAGAAAGAAAGGCCAGAAGGTCTCCCATGAACTCCAGAGTTTCCAATAGGTTTTCCGATATATCTGCCAGCACCTGAAATTTCACCTGTTTTTTTTTAAGGACTCTCCCAGCCTTCTCTATCTGAAAGTTTTTGGGAAAAAGAACTACAGCCTTTTTTTCTGGATACTTCTTTGAAAAAGCCTCTATAAAGCTCCCCATCCTCTCTAACTCCTTCTCCTCTGATTCCTCCATGAATGCTTTTATACCGTAGGTTTCCACTTCTGGATTGGCAGGAGAACTGCCTTTAGACACCTCTCTTATCATCTGTTCTGCAAGGGCACCTCTAGCCTCTTTCAGAGGGTGCTCTCTCTTTACATAGTCTACAAAAAGATTGGCAAGGTCTATTATCTCACGACTGCTTCTTCCAGCTGTAAACATCTCTGCCGTAGGGTTTGCCATGAGAAAGCTCTTAAACAGCTTGGGAGAAGATGAGGTGAAGGTAGAAAGAATACTCTGGTTCAGATCTCCCACCTTTACGAGGTTTCCGTTGCTGATGAGTCTCAGTATCTTGTTCTGGAGATAGTTGCTGTCCTGAGCCTCATCTTCAAATATATACTTGTACTTTTTTTTATAGTTTTCACAGAGTTCTGCATCCTCGCTGAGTATTTTGTGGCACAGATAAAGTAAGTCGTCATAGTCTAAAAATCCCTCTCTCTTGCAGAGCTTGTCGTACCGTAAGTATACTTCTCCAGCTATTTTCAGAAGGCTTCCCTTGGCATATTTTTTAGTTTCACTGTGAAGCCTTTCAGGTGATATGCTTAAGTTTTTACACCTTGATATGAGCCTCAAAATTATTCTTATTAGCTCATCATTCCATTTTTTGTATGATTTTTCTGATTTTTCAGAAGGCTCTATGAAATAATCTATCTCATTTTGATTATCTTTTTTGTAGTCATTTATGGCCATAGATATAAGGTGGAACATATTTGAGTTGGTAATGGTCTTGTACTCATTAGAAAGACCTATTTTATAGAGATTATCCCTCAAAATCTCGTTGGTCAGCTTGTGAATGGTCATTACCTGAAATCTTTTTTTGATGCCCCCCTTAGAGCTTAATATTTCTTTTATTCTGTTTTTAAAATTTATAACAGAGGAGTTCATGTATGTAAGTATCAAAATCTCCTCACCTTCTCCTAGCTCCTCCTCTATAAGTTTTGCCGCCAAATGACTAAGTATGAAAGTCTTTCCTGCCCCTGGTACAGCAGGTATCCCCAGTCTTCCGTCTCTGTACTTCAATATTTTTTTCTGCTCTTCCCTGTAATCTATATTCATAAAGAACTCCCTTTTTTAACTAGATCATACCTGAATTATATTGAATATTCCTCTGATTGGCAACTTAATCTAATTTTCTCAATTTTTCATAAAGATTTTACATTTGATCTGATTTCTGATAAATTTAGTACAGAAGTATACTTTAATCCATTTCAAAGGAAAACCAGTAATTTTGTTGTATTATTTATTTAATGAAACAAAATATATTTTAACAGGAGGCAAACATCATATGAAAAAAATAATTACTCTTATTTCACTGCTTTTTCTTATTTCACTATCTTCTTTTTCTCAAGAAAAACCCCTCGTTGTTGGTATGGAACTGGCTTATCCTCCCTTTGAGATGACCGATGAAAAAGGCAATCCCACAGGAATCAGCGTGGATGTGGCAAAGGCTTTAGGAGAATACCTAGGAAGAGAGATTGTTATCGAAAACATGAGTTTCGGAGGTCTGATTCCGGCTCTCAAGACTAAAAAAGTAGATATTATTCTTTCCTCTATGACCATAACAGAACAGAGAAAAAAATCTATAAACTTCTCTGACCCATATGCAAAGTCATATCTTACTCTTCTTGTAAATAAAAGATCTCCAGTAAAAAGACCTTCGGACCTCAATACCAGAGGAGTCAACATCGCAGTAAAAAAAGGTACTACAGGCCACGTAATCGCTACCCAGTACTTTCCAAAGGCAAATATAATGGTCTTTGAAAAAGAGTCTGTATGCGTACTTGAAGTAACCCAGGGGAAGGCAGATGCCTTTATATACGACCCACTTACCGTATTTAAAAACTGGAAAAAAAATCCTGACACTACAAGACCTATCTTTGATCAGTTCCAAAAAGATGTGGAATACTGGGGTATAGGATACAGGCACGGTGAAGATGATCTAGGAAAAGAGATCAACGGATTTATAAAAGAATTTAAGGAAAACGGCGGTTTTGACAAACTTGCTAAAAAATATCTAACTGAACAGAAAAAAGCATTTGATGAAAAGGGACTTCCTTTCTTCTTTTAATACTTTAAATAAACCTATTGCAGAAAGGATTTCTTATGGAAGACACTCTGAAAAAATATAAAAAACAGTATAAAGATAGCAAATTAAAAGTGAACTTGAAAAAAATATTTTTTAGGGAAAACAGAGAGATAGAAGCTTCTAGAGCTGTCGAAGTAATAAATATATTAATTATACTTGCAGTTATTTTTGCTGTTTTTAATTATGCCTTTGGAAGACTTGAATACAACTATATGTGGAAAGAGACCATAGTGGACTACAGATATAAGTTCATAAAAGGATTTTCTATAACTGTAGCCATCTCGTTTTTTTCACTTTTCTGCAGCCTTGTCATAGGTACACTGATGGCAATGGGGCAGAGGACTACTTTTCTGCCGGTATACTACTTCAGCAAATTTTACGTGGAATTTATAAGGGGAACCCCTCTTATTGTTCAGATCTATCTTTTTTTCTATGTCGTGGGGACAGCCTTCAACATAGGGGACCGTTATATCATGGGTATACTCATAATGGCAAGTTTTTCTGGGGCATATGTTGCTGAGATAATAAGGTCAGGAATAGAAAGCATCGGTGCTAGTCAACTAGAGACTGCCAAGGCTCTCGCATTCACACCTTTTCAGACTTATGTATACATAATTCTTCCACAGGTTATAAAGAGGATCACTCCTCCATTGGCAGGGCAATTTGCTTCCCTTATCAAGGATTCATCTCTGCTCTCTATCATCGCCGTGAATGAGTTTACAAAAAATGTGCAGGAGGTCGACTCCCTCACCTTTGCTCCTGTGGAAAACTATTTTATTCTTGCAGTTGGATATCTCATACTGACATATCCCATATCTCATTACTCCAAATATCTAGAAAGGAAGTTCTCCTATGAATCTTAACATAACAAACCTCACAAAAATATATGGAGAACAGACTGTTCTAGACAACCTCTGCCTGAATTTAAAAGATGTGCACTCACTGGTGATAATAGGACCTTCAGGAGGTGGTAAATCCACACTTCTCAGAATCCTAGCAGGACTGGAGCCTCCGGAAAGTGGAGTCATCAAGATCAACAATGAGACTGTTCCATTGGAGGAGAAGGACCTCAGAAACTACAGAAAAGGTGTAGGGGTGGTCTTTCAGGCTTTCAATCTATTTCCACATCTTTCAGCCATTGAAAACATCACCCTTCCACTGGTAAAAGTGCATAAACTATCTGAAAAGGATGCCAAGAATAGGGCTCTGTCCCTATTTGAAAAGTTTCAGCTAGAGGAGCATCTCCATAAGAAACCTTCGCAGCTTTCTGGTGGTCAGCAGCAGAGGGTGGCCATTATAAGGGCTATGGCATTAGATGCCAAGTTTTTACTTTTAGACGAGCCCACCTCAGCCCTAGACCCTGCCCTGACGTCAGAAGTGCTAGACACCATCATTGCTCTGAGAATGGAGAAAAAAGATCTTGTTTTAATCACCCACGAAATGGGATTTGCCAAAAATGTGGCAGACCATATAATCTTTGTAGATCAGGGAAAAGTTTTGGAACAGGGACTCCCTGGAGATATTCTTGTAAATCCCAAAACAGATGAGCTGAAGGCTTTTCTCGGAAAAACTCTTAAATATTAAAAAGCAGCCTTTTTATTAAGGGCTGCTTTTTACATTAATCTTAGAATATTTACAGTTTTTAATTGGTTCATCATATTTTTTCGATATTTTAGACTGCTGTTTAGAAACCTAGCTCTTCATATAGTAAGCCCTTATAAAAACTTCAATCTATTTTTTATCTTTTTTATTCTTTCTTTTTTTTAGCTCTGTAATAATAAAAACTGAAAGTATCACTATCCCGATTAGCAATGGAAATCTCATTATTCTCTCCCTTTTATAATTAAATTTTAGTCAAAATTATTTTTTCTTTCTTAATTTCTACCTGAAGCCTTTCAAAAACTTCTTTGACCAGCAGCTCGTCTTCTACCAAGAATAATTCTTTCTTATTCTTAGGAAAAGACTTTATAAAGCACTCCACTTTACAGGCCTCAGACCTACCCAAAACCTCCCAGACACCCTCTATACTCTCTGCCTTACGACTCCTTGTATATTTAGCCCCCCGTCCCTCTAAGTGTTCTGTATAACGTTTATGCCAATCTCTGGCTATACCTGTATAGAGAGAATTGTCCTGGCATCTTAGAATATATACGTGATACGGAACTTTTTTTTCCAACTTCACCACCTCTATACTATGATACATTTCTATTACTAAAAAATCAAATTTGAAATTCATACAAAGGTTTTTTTAGATGCTTTAGGTATATTGTTTTTAGTCTAATTTTAAAAGGAGGAGTAGCATGTTGACTGAAATATACGACCCGCTAAAGGGTGAAATGTTCCAGGTCATGGACCAGACAGGGAAAATTGTAAACCAGGATCATATGCCTGAAATTTCTGACGAACTTATCTTAAAAATGTACCGAACGATGATGCTCTCGAGGACACAGGATGAAAAATCACTTCACTATCAAAGACAGGGAAGAATGCTCACATTTGCTCCCTCCATGGGACAGGAGGGAGTCCAGGTGGCAAGTGCGGCAGCATTAGAAAAAACAGACTGGGTGGCTTCTGCCTTCCGTGAAAACGCCACATGGCTTTGGCTGGGTCAGCCGATGGAAAATCTGTTCCTGTACTGGATCGGAAGTGAAGAGGGAAGCAGGATACCTGAAGGGGTAAACCTTTTGCCCATAGTCGTTCCCATCGGAACCCAGTGCAACCACGCGGTAGGAATCGGGATGTCCATCAAATATAGAAAACAAAATTCTGTAGTTTTGGCCTTCATAGGAGACGGCGGTACATCAGAGGGGGAGTTTTACGAGGCTATCAACTATGCAGGTGCCATGAACACTCCTAATATTTTCATTATACAGAACAACCAGTTTGCCATAAGTACCCCGAGAGCTCTTCAGACAAAGGCAAAAACCCTGGCACAGAAGGGAGTTGCAGCAGGCATCCCGTGTATACAGGTGGACGGAAATGATATTTTTGCAGTTTATGCCGCCATGAAGGAGGCTGTGGACAGAGGTCGAAAAGGCGAGGGTCCTACCCTTATAGAGGCCGTCACATACCGGATAGGTCCACATACCACTGCCGATGACCCTACAATATACAGGACAGATGAATATCATCAGGAGATGCTAAAAACTGATCCCCTCATAAGAATAAAAAACTATATGATAGAAAAGGGCATCTGGAGCGAGGAAAAGGAGGTTTCCCTTAAAGAGGAGCTGGAAAATCTTGTGGAGGAAACCTTCAAAAAAATAGAAAAAACTCCCGAGACCCCTCTGGAGGAAATATTCAAATACACCTATGCTGAGATGACAGAAAATCTCAAGGAGCAGTATGAAGAGTACAAGGACTTTCTGCAAAGGAGGGATAAATAATGGCAGTTTTAAATAATATAGAGGCCTTGAACCAGGCTCTCATGCAGATGATGGAAATCGATGACACAGTAATTGTCTTCGGAGAGGATGCAGGATTTGAGGGAGGAGTTTTCAGGGCTACAAAAGGGCTTCAGGAAAAGTTTGGAAAAGAAAGATGTTTTGACACACCTCTTACTGAGGCGGGAATAGTCGGGTCTGGAATCGGTATGGCTATCACAGGTCTAAAACCGGTGGCTGAGATACAGTTTCAGGGATTTGTCTTCCCTGCCATGAACCAGATAATGATTCATGCCGCCAGAATGAGAAATCGGAGCAGAGGCAGGTTTACTGTCCCGATGGTAATAAGAATGCCCTACGGAGGTGCGGTAAGGGCTCTAGAGCATCACTCTGAGAGTATAGAGGCACTCTTTGCCCATATCCCGGGACTGAAGGTTGTAATCCCGTCAAACCCCTATGATACAAAGGGACTCATGATTTCAGCCCTAAAAGATCCCGATCCGGTTCTATTTTTAGAACCCAAGAGGCTCTACAGGGCTTTTAAACAGGATATCCCAGATGAAATCTACGAAGTCCCAATCGGAAAGGCGAGAGTCCTGCAGGAGGGAGAAGATATCACTGTGGTTGCATGGGGAGCCATGATTCCCGAGTGTCAGAAAGCCCTTGATATGCTAAAAGAGAATAATGTCAGTGTAGAGCTCATAGACCTTCGGACAATCTCTCCCATAGACAGAGAAACCATCGCTGAATCTGTGAAAAAAACAGGACGATTTTTGGTGGTGCATGAAGCTGTAAAATCTTTCGGAGCAGGGGCAGAACTCATATCCATTGTCAATGAAAAGGCGTTTTTGAGCCTAGAAGCCCCGCCTAGCAGACTTACCGGATTTGACGTCACAGTGCCTTTGGCCAAAGGAGAGCACCACTTTATATTAAACGCCGAAAAAATAAGAGATAAAGTCATGGAGCTCATTAATTTCTAAAGGAGGGATTCTATGTACCATTTTAAATTTGCAGATATAGGGGAAGGAATCCATGAGGGAAAACTCCTTGAATGGATGGTCAGCGAAGGAGATGCTGTAAAAAGCGGGGATTCTCTTTTTCTTGTGGAAACCGATAAGGTCAATGCCGAGATTCCATCTCCTGTAAAAGGCACTGTCTCCAAACTTATGGCCCAGGTGGGGGATATTATAAAGGTTGGAGATGTTATTGTAGATATAGAGGAAGAGGGCTCTGTGCAAGAAGCAGAACCTCAGAAAAAAGAGAATGAGGAAGAACCTGATAAACCTCTCGAAATAGGTATAAAACCAGAAGCTTCAGAGGAGGCAAAACCAGAAACTTTGGACACAGCAGAGAAAGAAAGTCCTGAAAAACCCCAGGAAGAAGCTGTCGAAAAAGAGGTAAAACCAGAATCTTTAGACACAGCAGAGAAAAAAAGTTCTGAAAAACCTCAGGAAGAATCCGTCGAAAAAGAGGTAAAACCAGAAGCTTTAGACACAGCAGAGAAAAAAAGTTCTGAAAAACCTCAGGAAGAAGCCGTCGAAAAAGAGGTAAAACCAGAAGCTCTAGACACAGCAGAGAAAAAAAGTTCTGAAAAACCCCAGGAAGAAGCTGTCGAAAAAGAAAAAACAGAGGAAAAAAGTGCAGGAGTAGTAGGGGAGATAAGCGTCTCCAATGACCTTATCCCTAGCTTCAGCGAAGGCAAACCAGATAAAGCATCAAGCAAAAAGAAAGTCCTGGCTACCCCTGTAGCCAGAAAGATGGCGAAAGATATGGGTGTAGACATAACCTTAGTAAAGGGCAGCGGTACAATGGGAAGAGTTATGAAGGAAGATATCAAAACTTTTCGTTCATCCGATGCTGCGGAAAAAACAGAGGTTCCATCAGCGCCCGTACATACTGCTCCTCAGACAGGTTCTATTGAAGAGGTGGAGCTTTCCACAATAAGAAAAAGTATGTCAAAGTCTATGACCCTTTCAAAACAGCTCATTCCCCACACTGTACTCATGGATGAGTTTGACGTGAGTTCTCTTGTGGAATTCAGAAAGGAATCCAAAGAGGAGGCTCTCCTCCAGGGAATAAAACTTACCTACATGCCTTTTATCATAAAGGCTGTCACCATAGCCCTAAAAGAGTTCCCTATCTTCAACTGTGTGTATGACCACGAAAATGAAAAACTTCTCCTGAAGAAATTCTACAATATAGGTGTGGCTACAGATACCCCTGACGGGCTTATAGTCCCTGTAATCAAAGACACCGCCCATATGGGCATCCTAGAGATGGCTAAGGAGATGAACAGGCTTATAGAGGCGTCTAGGAATAAAAAACTTACACTTGATGATATCCAGGGAGGGACATTTTCTATCACAAATTACGGTGCCTTAGGCTCTCTCTTTGGTACCCCAATTATAAAACATCCTCAGGTCGCCATTCTTGGAATAGGTAAAATAAATAAAAAACCTGTAGTTTCAGAAGAGGGGTATATTGAAGTTAAAGATATTATGCCCATATCTATGGCTGTGGACCACAGAATCATAGACGGGGCAGATGCAGGTCGTTTTGTGGAAAGACTCAAACAGCTTCTTTCTAACCCAAAACTTCTTCTCATGAGTTAGGAGGTGTAGTATGGATTATGATATCGTTGTCCTCGGAGGAGGGCCAGGTGGATATGTCGCCGCTATAAAAGCGGCTCAGATGGGTGCAAAAACAGCCATCATAGAGATGGGGAGTTTCGGGGGAGTGTGTCTCAACTGGGGCTGTATCCCCACAAAAACCCTCCTAAAAAGTGCAAAAATTTATCAGTATGTTCTTCACTCTTCCAAGTACGGGGTAGATATAGCTGACCTCTCCACAATCAGTATAAATTGGGAGAATATGCTCCAAAGAAAAAGAGAGGTTGTAAAAAAACTTACCTCTGGAGTTGAGTTTCTCTTAAAAAATAACAAGGTGGAGATATATAGGGGGTTCGGAAATGTCATCGATAAAAACAGTATAGAGGTCAACGGAAAGAAACTGACATGCAAAAATCTAATTCTTTCCACAGGGTCTTCTCCAAATATTCCAGACCTTCCCGGAATCAAAGAAGGAATAGAAAACGGTTTTGTCATAACCAGCAAGGAAGCCCTAGAACTTCCGGAAATCCCAGAAAAAATGGTGATTCTCGGAGGGGGTGTTATAGGAGTGGAGTTCGCCACTTTGTATAGCTCTCTCGGGACAAAGGTCACTATAATACAAAACATAGACCGGATCTTGGAGTTTATGGATCATGATGTAATAAACGAAATGGAGGAAATTCTTCTGGGCTTAGGGGTGGAGATCCTTTACAGTACATCTATAGTTAAAGTAAACGAGACTAATATAACCATAAAGAATAAAAATGAAGAACAAAATATAAATACAGATAAACTCCTTATCTCAATTGGAAGATATGCAAATATGAAGGGCTTGGAAAACCTAAATCTGGAAACATACAGAAGGGGAGTCAAGACAAACGAAAAGCAGGAAACAAATATTCCAGGTGTATACGCCATAGGCGATCTGAACGGGGTTTTCAATCTGGCGCATGTGGCTTCGGCTGAGGGGATTATCGCCGTGGAAAACATCATGGGAGAAGATAAAAGAATAGACTACAGAAAGGCTCCAAACTGTATCTACAGTTTCCCAGAGATGGCTGCGGTGGGCTACAACGAGGTAGATGCAAGAAACAAATTTAAAGATATCATTGTCTCAAAATTGCCCCTGTCGGCCAATGGAAAGGCCTTGGCTGAAGGGGAGAGTACGGGGTTTATAAAGATAATTGCTGAAAAGGAGTACGGGGAGATTATAGGGGTTCATATTATAGCTCCCACAGCTACAGATATGGTTTCAGAAATAGTCACCACAATGGAATTGGAAGGTACTATTTATGATATTGCCAGGGTTATCCACCCTCATCCCACAATATCTGAAATTGTCATGGAAGCTGCCCACGGTGCAGTTTATAAAAATAAAAAAAGTTAGAAAAAGGTGCCCAAGGCACCTTTTTCTAATAAAAAATGCAATCTATTATATCCTCCGCTTTAATGTCATGAAAATATTTTTGAATATCCAAATTTTTTATGCACTCACTCAGCTCTTTTTCATTAAATCTTTCTCCTGTCAAAATCCTTTCGATTTCATCTGTACCCCTATACCCTAAAAAATCTCCATAAATTTTTATCTCATCAATTCTTCCCTCAGACACATTTACTCTTATGTCCAATTCTCCCCCTCCATATCTTTTTCTTTTAGATATCTTAAATTCCGGGGATTTTCCAAAATTCCACTCCCAGTCCCTATACTTCTCTTTTGCAAGATTTTCAACTGCTAAATTTTCTCTGTCTGACAAAATATAATTCTTGGCCCCTTCCATCAAGATATTCAAAATTAATCTTTTTTTAAACTCATCTACACTAACTTTTTCTTTCAAATGTGAATATATATTTGTCACTCTGCTCCTTACAGATTTTATGCCTTTAGATTCTATCTTATCAGACCTTACATTCAAAACTTTTCCCAGTACAGAGAGATCTGCATCAAAAAGAAGTGTGCCATGATGCAGAAGACGGTTTCCAAAATAATACTGGGCATTTCCTGAGATCTTTTTCCCTTCCACAACTATGTCGTTTCTTCCTGAGAATTCAGCTTCTACCCCCATGACTTTAAGGGCATTCACAACTGGTTCAGTAAACTTTTTATAATTGTTAACACTATCCTTTGTTGCATCAGTTATGAAGGTAAAGTTTAGGTTGCCGCCGTCATGGTACACAGCTCCTCCGCCAGAAAGCCTCCTCACCACATTGACATTGTTCTTATTGACATATTCACTATTTATTTCTTCATGTGTATTTTGATTTCTTCCCACTACAACTGTATTCTCATTTTGCCAAAAGATCACAATATCTTCTTCTATATTTTTTAGTGCATACTCTTCAAGGGCAAGATTAAAGTACGGATCTTTACTTTCATTAATTATATTAAGCATCTCATTTCTCCCTAAACTTTTTTTATGATATACATAAAAAAAAAAGTTTTCCTTTTTATGTACATAATCAATAATATTTTTATATTTCTTTGATTATTCTTTTTTTTTTATTATAATTAAAGTACCATTTATACAAACAGCCTTAGTGAATGAGTTTATATTTTTTATCAAAATCAGCATAGAGTTCTTACTAAAAGGAGGATTAATTTGAATTTTTTTAAGGGAATTTTCAAAAGGAAAAAATCAGAAGCAGAATTAAATATTATCACAGATCTCCAAGAGGAAAAAGAATCGGATTCTTTGTCTATAGATCCTTTTTCATACTGTATTTTCAACCCTTATTTTAAATGTAATGAAGATTTTTCAAAACTTTTTTCAGAATTTGAAATGAGGCTTGGAAGTTTACAAAGATATTTTGAACTGAATAACCTCCATATAAAGGAGTATCTCAGCAGTTCAAAGGAGATATTGAGAGATCATAAAAACGAACGGTCTAAAGAAAATAAAATTTTAGATCAGTATGGTAAATGTCATTATGCAGACGTAGATTATTTTTATGAAATGCACTATTTATCTGTTTTACTTATTTTATTCACTATGTTTGAAAACCTTCTCAGCAATATGGTAAAGGACATTTCATATATCAGTAAACATGATTTTAATGATTTCAACCAAAAAGATCTTCCATATATAAATAAATACATCCTTTTCCTTAAAAATAAGTGCAAGTTAAATATTACAATCTCTCAAAAAGAGTGGCAGAGTCTAAACACCATCAGAAAAGTTAGAAATAATTACCTTCACAATCTCAACATCGATATCCCGGATGAGTTGCAGATTGAGTTATTAAAAATAATGACCCCCAAAAATAATAATAAAGTGACTGTAAATGATGAATTTTTAGAGATGTGTTTCAATATTTTTGGAAAAATAGCCTCTCAGTTGGAAGTCTCATATTGGGAGTACAAAAGAAACCTATTCAATATAAAATAGACAGCTTAAAAGCTGCCTATTTTTTCTTATATTTAAGATTTTCGTAAAGTTGCTTTGCAAAAATTGTCTTCATATCTGTCGTTATCTCTTCCACCTCATCAATATCGAACCAGTGGCATGTAAGGTGCTCCCCTTCATCTAAATCCAGTTCTAGAGGTTCTTTTCCGTCGTCATGTATTTTTGCTATATACATATACAGAGACTCTGTAGTATACCCCGGTGAAAGAATCAAAGGTTTTTTTGGAATATAAAGCAGTTCGAAGTCATTTTCTGTATATCCTGTCTCTTCTCTTATCTCTCTTTTAAGGGTGCTTTCTGCTGTTTCTCCATCCTCTATAATCCCTGCAGGAATCTCATAGAGATCTCCCTTCACCCCTGGTCTGTATTGCTTTACCAAAAGGGTTTTATCCATACTCTCATTGAGAATAAAGACTGCAATGGCATTTGGTTTCTGAATGTATTCTAGGTCTATATCTGTTGTTGGATGTTTTTCAACCTTTATCCTTAAAAATCTTAAATCACTGATTTTCATTAAACTCCCCCACTTATTATATATTTTTTTTATTTTTGTTTATATACACATAATAAGTCCGTTTTTACTGGATACTTATATATATTTGAATTAATTATATCACACAAATAAAAAAAACTTAAAAAGGTTTTTAAAACTTCCAAAAAATAAAAAAAAGCTTGGCAAGTACCTATCCTCCCGGAGGGCTGCCCCTCAAGTACTTTCAGCGTATGCAGGCTTAACTTCTGGGTTCGGAATGTGACCAGGTGTACCCCTACAGCTATTCTCACCAAGCTGTTATCTAACTATCAATTCTGCGCATGAAATAATCCACACTCAAATTAACATAAGATATCATATTTTATTGTCTGCCATGGGCATTCAAAACTATATAGTAGATTTAGGTTAAGACTTCGACATATTAGTATTGGTCAGCTAAAAACCTCACGGTCCTTACACCCCCAACCTATCAACCTCCTGGTCTCGAAGGTGTCTTAGTTCATATAGAACAGAGTACTTATCTCAAAGCTGGCTTCCCGCTTAGATGCTTTCAGCGGTTATCCGTTCCAAACGTGACTACCCAGCTGTGCCACTGGCGTGACAACTGGTACATCAGAGGTTTGTCCATCCCGGTCCTCTCGTACTAAGGACAGATCTTTTCAATACTCTTGCGCCTGCAGTGGATAGGGACCGAACTGTCTCACGACGTTCTGAACCCAGCTCACGTACCGCTTTAATGGGCGAACAGCCCAACCCTTGGGACCTTCTCCAGCCCCAGGATGCGATGAGCCGACATCGAGGTGCCAAACTTTGCCGTCGATATGGACTCTCGGGCAAAATCAGCCTGTTATCCCCAGAGTAGCTTTTATCCGTTGAGCGACGACCCTTCCATTCGGAATCGCCGGATCACTATGTCCTGCTTTCGCACCTGCTCGACCTGTCAGTCTCGCAGTCAAGCTCCCTTATGCCATTGCACTCTTCGGTTGATTTCCATCCAACCTGAGGGAACCTTTGAACGCCTCCGTTACTCTTTCGGAGGCGACCGCCCCAGTCAAACTGCCCACCTAGCACTGTCTCCATGGCTACAAACCACAGATTAGAATTCCAAAATTACGTGGTTGGTATTCCACCAGCGACTCACACACAGCTAGCGCCATGTCTTCATAGTCTCCCAACTATCCTATACACGTAATGCCAAAACCCAATACCAAGCTACAGTAAAGCTTCATGGGGTCTTTCCGTCCTACTGCAGGTAACCGGTATCTTCACCGGTAGTACAATTTCACCAGGCCTCCCGCCAAGACAGCTCTCAAGTCATTACACCATTCGTGCAGGTCGGAACTTACCCGACAAGGAATTTCGCTACCTTAGGACCGTTATAGTTACGGCCGCCGTTCACCGGGGCTTCAATTCGGAGCTCTCACTCCTCCTCTTAACCTTCCGGCACTGGGCAGGTGTCAGCCCATATACATCGCCTTTCAGCTTAGCATAGACCTGTGTTTTTGCTAAACAGTTGCTTGAGACTTTTCACTGCGGCCACCAATCGCTCAAGTTCGCTTGTAACTATCACAATCAGCGGCACCCCTTCTCCCGAAGTTACGGGGCCATTTTGCAGAGTTCCTTAGCGAGAGTTAGCCTGTACGCCTTAGGTTTCTCACCCTGAACACCTGTGTCGGTTTCGGGTACGGGCGGTTATAATTTAACGTTTAGAAGCTTTTCTCGGCAGCGTGGGATTTGCGCCTTCGTCCGAAGACTCCGCGTAACACCTCAGATCTAACCTGGCGGATTTTCCTACCAAGTCACCCTACATGCTTGCACATGGACAACCGTCGCCATGCGCGCATACCCTTCTGCGTCCCTCCATCACAAACTATAACCGGCGCAGGAATATTAACCTGCTTTCCATTCGCCTACGCAATCTAGCCTCGGCTTAGGTCCCGGCTTACCCAGGGAAGACAAACTTTACCCTGGAACCCTTGTTCTTCCGGCGAGGGGGATTCTCGCCCCCTTTCTCGCTACTCATTCCTGCATTCTCACTTCTGATACCTCCAGGGTCCCTTATCAGTTCCCCTTCAACGGCCTACAGAACGCTCTCCTACCAATCCAACTTAAAAGTTGAATTCCACGACTTCGGTTTATAGCTTAGCCCCGTTACATTGTCGGCGCAGAGACTCTCGACCAGTGAGCTATTACGCACTCTTTAAAGGTATGGCTGCTTCTAAGCCAACCTCCTGGTTGTTACAGAATCTCCACCTCCTTTCCCACTTAGCTATAATTAGGGACCTTAGTCGGTGGTCTGGGCTGTTTCCCTTTTGACCATGGATCTTAGTACCCATAGTCTCACTCCTAAGCTCTAGAACTATGGTATTCGGAGTTTGATTGATTTCGGTAAGCGGTACGCCCCCTAGACCATTCAGTGCTCTACCCCCATAGTTGAACGCTTAAGGCTGCACCTAAATGCATTTCGGAGAGAACGAGCTATCTCCTGGTTCGATTGGCTTTTCACCCCTATACCTACCTCATCCCCCGGCTTTTCAACGACGGTGGGTTCGGACCTCCACTGTGTCTTACCACAGCTTCATCCTGGACAGGCATAGATCACCAGGTTTCGCGTCTACGACCAGCGACTGTATCGCCCTATTCAGACTCGGTTTCCCTACGGCTCCGTTATACTTAACCTTGCCACTGATCGTAACTCGCAGGATCATTCTCCAAAAGGCACGCCATCACCCCTAAGGGCTCTGACCGCTTGTAAGCACACGGTTTCAGGTTCTATTTCACTCCCCTCCCGGGGTTCTTTTCACCTTTCCCTCACGGTACTATTCACTATCGGTTAACAAGAGTATTTAGCCTTACGAGATATGGTCCTCGCGGATTCACACAGGGTTTCACGTGTCCCGTGCTACTCGGGATAGAACACACAACTTAAAGAGTTTACCTGTACGGGGCTATCACCCGCTACGGCGGAACTTTCCAATTCCTTCCAGTTACGTCTTTAAAATTGCCGGATACCTTGTAGTTCTCCTGGCGTTCTTCCCACTACCCCAATACAGCAACGGCTACATCCTTGACACTGTATTGGTTTAGGCTCTTCCCCGTTCGCTCGCCGCTACTTAGGGAATCGTTTTTACTTTCTCTTCCTCGGGTTACTTAGATGTTTCAGTTCACCCACTTACCTCTTTCGCGCTAGATCTTCAATCTAGCAGGTTGCCCCATTGGGAAATCTGCGGATCAATGCTCAATTGCAGCTAACCACAGCTTATCGCAGCTTATCACGTCCTTCATCGGCTCTTGTTACCTAGGCATTCTCCGTGTGCCCTTAATATCTTAACCTAAATTGTTCATCAGCTAACTCTCTTTCTTGACATTTTTTACTTCGAATGAAATAAATTCATTCTCGAAAATTTCGTCAGAAAAAAAATTTAATGTTGATTTCTCTACTATATAGTTTCCAATGTCCATGCTGGTAATGGTGACCACGTTCACTTGCATTCACCTGGCCTTTTTGTCAATAGTTGCTTACGCGCCTTTGACAAAAGGACACTACCAAATAAATAGAGAAGGTTGTCTGTGCTCCTTAGAAAGGAGGTGATCCATCCGCACGTTCCCGTACGGATACCTTGTTACGACTTCACCCCAATCGCTAATCACACCTTAGGAACATCCCTCCCGTAAACGGGTTAGGCCTGCTACTTCAGGTGCAACCAACTCTCGTGGTGTGACGGGCGGTGTGTACAAGACCCGAGAACGTATTCACCGCGACATTGCTGATTCGCGATTACTAGCGATTCCAACTTCACGCAGTCGAGTTGCAGACTGCGATCCGAACTAAGAACAACTTTCTGAGATTGGCTCCCCCTCGCGGGATCGCTACCCTCTGTATTGTCCATTGTAGCACGTGTGTAGCCCAGCCCATAAGGGGCATGATGACTTGACGTTATCCCCACCTTCCTCCTGCTCGTCGCAGGCAGTCTCGCATGAGTCCCCAACTTAATGATGGTAACATACGATAGGGGTTGCGCTCGTTGCGGGACTTAACCCAACATCTCACGACACGAGCTGACGACAGCCATGCACCACCTGTCACCAAGTTCCTCCGAAAAGGCACCTAAGCATCTCTGCCTAGTTCTTGGGATGTCAAGGGCTGGTAAGGTTCCTCGCGTTGCGTCGAATTAAACCACATGCTCCACCGCTTGTGCGGGTCCCCGTCAATTCCTTTGAGTTTCATACTTGCGTACGTACTCCCCAGGCGGATCACTTATCGCGTTAGCTTGAGCACGGAGGTTCGACCCCCCACACTTAGTGATCATCGTTTACGGCGTGGACTACCGGGGTATCTAATCCCGTTTGCTCCCCACGCTTTCGCGCTTTAGCGTCAGTATTCATCCAGTGAGCTGGCTTCCCCATCGGCATTCCTACAAATATCTACGAATTTCACCTCTACACTTGTAGTTCCGCCCACCTCTCTGATACTCTAGCCTTCCAGTTTCCAACGCAATACGGAGTTGAGCCCCGCATTTTCACATCAGACTTAAAAGGCCGCCTAGACGCGCTTTACGCCCAATAATTCCGGATAACGCTTGCGACATACGTATTACCGCGGCTGCTGGCACGTATTTAGCCGTCGCTTCTTCTGGTGGTACCGTCACTTTCTTCTTCCCACCTGAAAGCACTTTACGATCCGAAGACCTTCGTCGTGCACACAGAATTGCTGGATCAGACTTTTAGTCCATTGTCCAATATTCCCCACTGCTGCCTCCCGTAGGAGTAAGGGCCGTGTCTCAGTCCCCTTGTGGCCGATCACCCTCTCAGGCCGGCTACCCATCATCGTCTTGGTAAGCCGTTACCCTACCAACTAACTAATGGGACGCAAAGCTCTCCTCTAGCGCATATAGCCTTTCATAGTTCTGCGATGCCGCAGTTCCATAATATCCGGTATTAGCTGTCGTTTCCAACAGTTGTCCCAGTCTAGAGGGCAAGTTCTTTACGCGTTACTCACCCGTCCGCCACCGTACTATCACCCGAAGGTGAATTCCAGTCGACTTGCATGTGTTAAGCATTCTGTCAGCGTTCATCCTGAGCCAGGATCAAACTCTTCATTCAAAAAGTTTATTTAAATCTCTTGCGAGATTATCAACACCTAACTGTGTCCAAAACATAGTTTTGAACCATTGTCATCTATGATGACGATTTTGACTTCCTTCTCTATTTAATTGCTAATGTCCTTTTGTTTTTGCCACTTTGAGAAAGTTACTTTTCTCTCGCGGACAAGAAATATAATAACACATCTACAAAGATGAGTCAACACTTTTTTGATTTTTTTATAATCTTTGACTTTTTAAGCACCACGGTTCCATTCTGACATCGTCATAAGGTTATGAAAATCCTAGCTTCAATAGAAAAACTCTCCCGCGAATAACAGGAGAGTTTTTCTGGTATCTTATTTATAAAACAACTTGTAAGCTTTATAAGTTTCATAAATATCAAATTTTGATGCCAGTTCAAAAGGAGAATGCATTGATATTACTGCAGGACCTGCATCGATGGTCTTTATCCCATGATGAGCCAGGTACATTGCCACAGTTCCCCCTCCTCCCTCATCTACTTTTCCAAGCATGGCCATCTGCCATTTTATATTATTTTCATTAAATAACGTTCTTATCTCTCCAACATATTCTGCATCGGCATCGTTTGTTCCACTCTTTCCTCTTGCTCCGGTGTATTTACTTACTACAATTCCATAACCAAGCATAGCTGCATTTTGTGGATCATGCACAGACTTAAATATTGGATTTATTCCTGCATTTACATCAGAAGAAAGTGCCCGAGAATTCCAGAAGCATTTTCTTAGAAGATAATCAGAATATTCTTGACCTTTTATTTTATAGATCATATCAGAAACAAAATATTCTATATAAAAAGATTGAAGCCCTGTAGACCCTGTTGAACCGATCTCTTCTTTATCGGCCATAAAACAAACTGCAGTTTTTTCAGGAATACCTTCATAATCTAATATAGCCATAATAGATGTAAAAGCACATATCCTGTCATCGTGACCATAAGAACCTACTATCCCTCTGTCAAATCCAACGTCTCTTGATTTATGAGCAGGGACAAGCTGTAGCTCTGCTGACAGAAAATCTTCTTCTTCCATGCCATACGCTTCATTTAGTTTCTCCAAAACCGCATATTTTACAAATTCCTTTACCTCTTCGTTGTTTATTTTAGATGGTATACTTCCAACTACAATATGTAGTTCTTCACCCTTTAGTACCTCTGAAGAACTTCTGTCCCTTTGAACCTTTGAATCTAAATGTGGAAGGATATCTGGAATAGAAAATACAGGATCATTTTCATCCTCTCCTATTATTATATCCATTTTTTCTCCAGATTTTAAAACAACAGCCCCATGTAGCGCCAAGGGAGTTGATCCCCATTGATATTTTTTTATTCCACCATAGTAATGAGTCTTCATAAGCGCCAAGTCTGTATCTTCATAAAGAGGGTTTTGTTTTAAGTCGAGCCTAGGACAGTCTATGTGAGAAACTATAAAATTAATCCCTTCAACTATATCTTTTTTACCTATAATTACCAGAACAATGTTTTTTTCTCTATTTATATAATATATTTTGTCACCGGCTTTAAGATTTTCCACAGAGGATACATCTTTAAATCCATGAGATTCGGCCAACTTTATACTTTCTCTAACGAATTCTCTCTCGGTTTTTCCTATGTTTAAAAATTCTTTATATTTTTCCGAAAAGGAAAAAATAATTTCCTTGTCTGATTTTTCTATTTTTTTCCATCCATTTTCTTTTTTATAAAGCATCTCATCACCTCTTTTTTATTGTTTTTATCTTAATATCTTAATAGATATAGTATAGCAAATTATAGCTACCAGATAAATTAAAATGTTGTCAACATAAAGAAAAGCTGCCTAAAATGACAGCTTTTCTTTAATGTTATTTATTCAGTCTTTTATTTATCTCTTCTGTTGCCTTTTCATAACCTGGTTTTTCTAAAAGAGCAAACATGTTTTTCTTGTATTCTTCTACTCCTGGCTGATCAAAAGGATTTACCCCAAGTAAATATCCACTTACAGCACAAGCCTTTTCAAAGAAATAGAAAAGATATCCCAAGTGATATGCCGTTGCTTCTGGAATATTTATCACAAGAGTGGGAACTCCTCCATCTGCATGGGCTAATATTGTTCCCTCTATAGCTTTTTTATTTACATAGTCCATTGTTTTCCCTGCAAGATAGTTTAGGCCGTCTAAATTGAATTCATCCTCTTCTATTGTTATATCTGTTTCAGGTTTGTCTATATTTATAAGCGTCTCAAAAAGATGTCTTTTTCCGTCTTGTATATATTGTCCTAAGGAATGTAGATCGGCTGTAAAGTCAGCAGATGCTGGATAAATTCCTTTTCCATCTTTTCCCTCTGATTCTCCATAGAGCTGTTTCCACCATTCTGAAATGTAATGAAGCTTTGGCTCATAATTTATCATAAGCTCTATATCTTTTCCTCTTCTATGAAGAATGTTTCTAGCTGCTGCATACTTATAACAGTTATTTGTTTCATAAGGAGACTTATATTCCTCTCTAGCGTCTGCCGCTCCCTTCATGAGCTCGTCTAGATCTACACCGGCAGCGGCTATTGGTAATAGTCCTACTGCAGTAAGTACAGAATATCTTCCTCCTACATCTTCAGGAACAACAAAAGTTTCATACCCTTCTTGAGTAGATAACTGTTTTAACGCTCCCCTAGCTTTATCAGTTGTGGCATATATTCTGGATTTTGCACCCTCTACACCATACTTTTTTTCCAGTTTCTTTTTGAAAATTCTAAATGCAACTGCTGGTTCTGTTGTCGTTCCGGATTTTGATATTACGTTGATAGAAAAATCTCTATCCCCTATAAGTTCCATCAAATGGTTGATATAAGTTCCAGAAACATTTATTCCTGCAAAATAAATTTCAGGAGTTTTTCTATCCTCTTTTGAAAGGCTGTTGGAAAAAGAGTGTGACAGAAATTCTATCGCTGCCTTTGCTCCTAAGTATGATCCCCCTATACCTATTACAACAAGTACTTCAGAGTCCTCTTTGATCTTATTAGCCGCAGCTTTTATTCTTTCAAATTCTGTCTTATCATAATTTACAGGAAGATCCATCCATCCAAGAAAATCATTTCCAGCACCGTCTTTTTTTTCCAGGGTCTCCACAACAGACATTGTCTGCTTCTCCATAAGATCAATTTCATGCTGATGGAAAAATCCAAGAGCTTTAGAGTAGTCAAAAGAAATTTTGTTCATAATACAAGTTCCTCCTAAAAAATTTATTTTTTTATTTGATTTTTTTTTCTAGTTCTCTTATTTTTCTTTGAAGCTCGTCTATTATTTTTCTGTTTTCTTCTAGCTTGGCATTCAACTCTTCTATTTTTTCATCATGACTTTTTACCTTAGATAGATAAAGCTCAGAATCAAACCCCATTTTATTTAACTCTTTGGCAAACTCATAAACTAGATTTTCCAATATTTCCAGATCATCTCTGCTTGCCTTTTCTGAATCACTTTTATTTATTACCTTAGACAAATAATAAGCAAATTCATATCTCGTTACCTCATTTTTACCTTGGAATATTTCGGAGTCTTTTTTCAGTATTCCTTTATTTATAAGGTTTTCTACTGATTTATAAGCCCAGTGCTCATCTGTTATATCTTTAAAAGGTACCTCTGAAAAACCAACGGAAAAAACAATAAAAAAAATAAAAACTAATTTTTTCATAATAAATTTCACCATTTTCTTTATTTTTTCAGTATAGCATATAATATATATAGTATCAATTGCATCTAGTGTTCATTATTTGATTAAAAATAAATCAAATGTCTACACAAATCTACTGTTGGCTAATTTTAATACAGTTCACCAAATTATTCTACTTATTTTTTTTTTAATTCCTTTTATTTTAATGAAAATTTTAAAACTCTATAAAAATAAAAAAAACCTGCTTATAAGCAGGTTTGGGTTTTTTATTAAAATGGCTGGGCTGGCTGGATTCGAACCAGCGCATGACGGAGTCAAAGTCCGTTGCCTTACCGCTTGGCGACAGCCCAACAACGGGATAATAATAACATATTTGTTTTTTTGTGTCAACAATTTTTTATCATGTCTTCCCAGATGATTTTAGTTGAGGTTTTCAAAATAAAAAATAAGTCCTTTTGGACTTATTTTTTATACTAGACTTTCTGCCTCTGATTCTTCTTTTTCAATTTCATTATATTTTTCGATTACTGTATCAGTAACCTCTTTTCTAATTTCTGGAGTGATCGGATGTGCGATATCCTTATACTCTCCATTAGGCATCTTTCTAGAAGGCATCGCCACAAACATTCCCTTTTGCCCATCAATTACTTTTAAGCCATGAATAACAAAGCACTCATCAAAAGTAATGTCCGCGTAAGCCTTTAGCTTTAGTTCATTCTCATTCTTCACAGTTCTGAGTCTTACGTCTGTAATTTTCATCGTACCCAAGCACCTTCCTTTTTGTTTGTTGTTTTATGAAAAACTGCAAAGATAAACTTCACAGCCCTCTAAAAGACCTTTTAAATTTGAATATACTTCACGAGAATTTTTCTTTTCCACTAATGAAAAATAGGCACTCCCACTTCCAGACATGAAAAAATCCGTAAATTTTAAACTGTCTAAAAACTTTTTAAATGACCTCAAATCTTCATTTTCAATTAATAACGCCTGTTCTAAATGATTTTCTATATTGTTTAATACATCAGAAAGTTTATTTTCCTTTAATCCCTCTAATATTTTTTCAATATTTGCATCTTTTTTATTTTCAAGTTTTGAAAAATCATTATATGCCTTCCCTGTACTGACTCCAAAAGGTGGCTTTATTAACAAAATATCACATTCAAGATTATTTTCCTTTATTTGCAACTTTTCCCCTATACCGTTAATTCTACAAGTTTTATTTACCAGAAAAAATGGAATATCTGCCCCTATACCTTTTGAAATATCCACCATCTCCTCTAGACTCAAGGGATTTCCGTGATAGAGATTCAGCTCCTTCAAAAAAGCTCCGCCGTTGGAACTTCCACCTCCAAGACCTGCCTGATGAGGTATTTTTTTTTCCAAATAAAGTTCTATATTTTGATTTGCTATACCTGTCTTATTATAGAAGGCTTCATATACCTTATAGAGAATATTTTCCTTTCCTATTGGGATGTCTTCTCGATTTGTCTTTATAATGAGGGTTCCAGGATCCCCTGTGAAATCAATTTCAATCTCATCAGAAAGAGTTATAGGGGCCATTATCATATCTAAAAGATGGTACCCGTTTGAAAGTTTACCTTTTATGTTGAGTCCTATGTTTATTTTGGCGTTTGATTTTATTTTTTTTATCATACTTAAAACAGTTCCTCTTTTTCTGGTATTTCTAGCTCCTTTACCTCTATTATTTTTACAAGGTCCTGGGCTTTATCCTTTGGTACATTTCCTTCAGGGACATCTACTATCTCTATTTTAAAATATCTGTTAAAATATTCTAGTTCTAAAATATCTCCGCTTTTTACCTCTGTACCTGCTTTTGCAACCTTGCCGTTTATTTTTGCCTTTTTATTGTCAATTACTGTCTTTGCCACAGGTCTTCTTTTTATAACCCTAGAAACCTTCAAAAATTTATCTAATCTCAAATTTATTCCTCCAATTCGTTTTTATATTACCTTATTTTTTATTCTTATCAAATTAATTTCTTCAAGGATTTATATAATTTTTTCACCTTTTCTGATGTAAACAGACCCCAAGTTTTCTTTAATTTTTTTTATTTTTTGCCTCTTGCCACAATTTTTCCATTTTTTCTAAATCTGAGTTTTCTATATCACAATTTTCCTCTATGTATCTAAACCGTTGTTCAAATTTATTATTGGTTTTCATAAGGGAATCTGTGATATTTATTCCTGCAAGCCTAGCCACATTAACCAGTGAGAAAACAACATCTCCCATCTCCTCTTTTAGATTTTTTAAATCCTTGTTTTTAAAGGCTTCCCTCATCTCTTCTAGTTCCTCTTCCATCTTATCTATGGCTCCATCTACATTTTCCCAGTCAAAGCCAACTTTGGCAGCTTTATGCTGGAGTTTTTCGGCCTTTGAAAGAGGGGGCAGGACTCCAGGAATCCCATCGAGTACAGATTTTCTGTGTCTGTGCTCTTTTTCCTCTTTTTTTATAGCATCCCAGTTTTTTATTACTTCACTGCTGTTTTTTACCCCTATATCTCCAAATACATGAGGATGTCTCCTTATTAATTTTTCAGACACTCCCTTGGATACGTCCTCTATATCAAACTGTCCTTTTTCTTCCATTATAAGGGACTGAAAAACAACATTGAGCAAAAGATCTCCTAGCTCCCCCTTCAACTCATCTCCCCCTGTATCCATAGCTTCTAAAGTTTCATAAACCTCTTCTAAAAGATAAGGTTTCAGGCTCTCTATTGTCTGTTCCCTGTCCCATGGGCATCCTCCCGGTGCCCTTAATTTTTTCATTATTTCCACAAGTCTTTGAAATTCTTTCATGATCATCTCCCATATGTATATTATCAATAATAATTTTTGATATTCAATTTGAAGCAAATATTGAATTTCTCCGAAAACCTGTGTTACTTTCTTTTCTTGATAAAAGAAAGTAACCAAAGAAAATCAAGAATTTTCAAATGTCTAGGAAGTGTATATTTCTTTTATCACCTTTGTGAGCTACAGTCCTCGGTTCCCTGCGGAACTTATTCTGTAGGACGGTTGAGTGCAGGTTTTTTCCTGTATAAGCCCTGCGACTTGAAAATTCAAAAAATCTTCTCTATGAAACTCTTCTCCTGTCTCTGTGTCTTCTGTGACCAAAAGATTTTGTTATTATTCGTGTTAATTCCCCTATCTTTTATTGGTGTTCATTCGTGATAAAATCTTTTGACTTTAATATCGCTCTCCTCCGTGATACTCTCTTCTTTTCTCTGTGACCAAAAGATTTTATCCTTATTCGTGTTAATTTCCCTATCTTTTATTAGTGTCCATTCGTGACAAAATCTTTTGATTTTAATATTCAGATAAATTCAGTAATTTATAAAAATAAAGCCCTTTTTATTTTTGTCCGTATACACTTCTAACCCTTGAATTTCAATAAGAATTCAAGAATATCTCCTCTATATATTATCCCCTTATCTTTCGGAACATAGATTACTTCTCCCTTGGATATGAGATCGTGAACCTTGTCAAAGTCTAGTTTTTCCTCTAAAAACTTTATCAGGTAACCCTCTTCTTTTTTCTTTATACTCTTTAAAAAATTCTGTCTGGCTAAAAGTTTTACCTCTAAATAATAAAAGAGATTTTTTACAGGGTCGGGCATTTTTCCAAATCTGTCAACAAGTTCTGATTTTATATCTTCTATCTCTTCGGTAGAATCAAACATTAGAAGTCTTTTGTAAATAACTATTTTTTCAGATTCATCAATATAACTTGTCGGAATATTGGCATCTAGACCTAGATCCACATCAACATCATCAGGAAGTATCTTCTCTCCCTTAGCTTTTTTTACCTCCCAATCTAAAAGCTTTAAATAAAGATCATAACCAAGAGTTTCCAAGGCTCCATGCTGTTTTTCTCCCAATATTTCCCCTGCACCTCTTATCCTCATATCCTCCATTGAAAGCTGAAATCCTGCCCCGAATACCCCTATATTTTCAAGGGAATCCTTTCTCTGCTCCCCTTTTTGGGTCATTTTCTTATCCTTATCCACCACCAGATAACAGTAGGCCTTACGGCTTCCACGTCCTACCCTTCCCCTCAGCTGATAAACTTGAGACAAACCAAGTTTGTCTAGGTTTTCTATTATTATTGTATTGGCGTTTTCTATATCTATTCCGTTCTCTATTATAGTTGTAGATAGCAGTACATCTACTTCTCCATCTTCAAACTCTTTTATTCTGTCTCTTATCTCGTTAGGGGTCATCTGTCCATGGATATAGGTTGTCTTTACGTATTTAGGAAGGATGTCCTCTATCTCCTCTAGTTTTCTCTTCATGTTTTTTACAGAGTTGAAAAGATAAAATATCTGTCCCTCTCTTGCAACCTCTTTCATAACTGCTTCCCTTATGTTTTCCTTGGTTTTTTCCATAAACTTTGTTTCCACAGGAAGCCTGTTAGGAGGTGGCGTCTGTATTATAGATATGTCCCTTATTCCAAGAAATGCAAGATTTAGAGTTCTAGGTATAGGGGTGGCGGTCAGGGTCAGCATATCCACATTGGCTCGGAAATGTTTTAACTTTTCCTTGGCTTTTACCCCGAATTTTTGTTCCTCATCTATAACTACAAGTCCGAGGTTTTTGAATCCCACATCTTTTGAAAGAATCCGGTGAGTTCCTATTACAAGATCCACTGTTCCTGCCTTTAGTTTTTTTATGATATCATTTTGATCTTTATCACTTTTTAATCTAGAAAGAAGTGATATCTCTACTGGATAATTTTTAAATCTTTCTAAAAATCTCTGGTAATGCTGGCTTGCCAGTACAGTTGTAGGAGCCATAACCACAACCTGTTTTCCGTCCATGAGAGCCTTGAATGCAGCCCTCATGGCAACTTCGGTTTTTCCATAACCTACGTCACCGCAAATAATTCTATCCATAACGGTATGAGATTCCATATCCTGTTTTACCTCTTCTATTGATTTCATCTGATCCTTGGTCTCGTCATAGGGAAACCCTTCCTCAAATTCCTCCTGCCATACTGTATCTTTTGAAAATGCAAAACCGTTTTTACTCTGTCGTTTTGCCTGTATTTGTATTAATTCCTTAGCAAACTCCATTATATCTTTTTGCAGTTTTTCTCTTCTTTTTCTGAATCCTCTCCTACCGAGATTGTATATCTCTGGAGTAGAACCTTTTTCACAAATATATTTTTCTATCCTATTGAGTCCCGTTACCGGTACATATAACTTATCTTCTCCGGCATATTTTATAGATAGATAATCATTTTCATCTATTTTTTCTATTCCTAAATATATACCCACTCCATATATATCGTGTATTATATAGTCTCCAGGTCTTATCTGATTTACATTGGTGTATTTTACACTGTCTTTTGCTATATCAGTCCTTCTTATTCTTATACCCTTTAGCTCTCTATCGGTAAGCACGAGAGTATCTGCATTGACAAATCCTTCATAGTGCTGCTCTTTCAATATTTTTAGAGGAGTTCCGAAAAATATCTCTTTATATCTTTTTTCCTCTTCAGTCATAATTATGACTTTTTTTTCAGCAGAAATTTTTTTTACATTTTCATAGTCCTGATAATTTTCGCTGTCTTCATTCTGAAACCTTATTATTTCTGTTGATACTGTTTTTTCTAGAATATCAGAATATTTATTTCTGAGGTCAGTCTCATCCTCTCTGTTTCTGAGTATAAATTCCTCTAGCTTATAATTCATAAGCTCTTGATTTTCTATATAGATTTCTGGTTCATCAGATACCATTTTTTCCAGTAACTCAGAGAAGGATTTTTTTCTGTCTTTATTATTGTTTATATACACATTTATCTCATCTAAATTACCTATAGACTTCTGGGTTTCAATGTTAAAATAGCTTATTCTCTCTACCTCATCACCAAAAAATTCTATTCTCACTGGATTTTCACCATTTGGAGGATAAATATCTATAATATCTCCCCTACGGCTGTATTCCCATCTTTTTTCCACAAGATAATTTTTTCTGAAACCGTTTTTTACAAGCTTTTCCTCTATAACTTTTAAATCATATTCCTTTTCTAGGCAAAGTTGTATCTGTTCTCCCCTTGTAAAGTAATCTTTTAAAATCCCCTCAAGTGAAACAAGCAGGATCCAGTTATCTCTGTTTTCTAATAATTTTAAAAGACCATAGTTTATTGTCTGAAATTCCTCATCACTGTAGTTAAAATTCTCTATCTTATAAACTGATTCTTTATAATAATCAGAAAGTGTAAAATAATAATCCTCTATATTTTTATTTGAAGAGGATATATAAATTATTTTTTTATTTCTGTTCATAAGAAAAAAGGGAACTGCTCCCCTATACATCTTTTCTCTGTCAAATTTCATATCCTTAAACATAAAAAAACCACCTGCACCTATTTTAATGTTTTAATTTAAATTTTTCAATTTTTTTATAAACTCACTATTTGGCATTAAATATTTATTCAGAAAAAATTTCATAAAAAAACAGTTCATCTTAATGTACATTATCATTAATAAAAAAATATATCCAAAATTTTTTTTGTACAAATTCTAATTTTATAAAAAATAATCCTTTATAACTTACTGAAAGACAAATAAATTTCTTTTTTATTATTGATAATACACAAAAAGAGGCCAGTTTTTACTGGCCTTTTCTCATCCTTTCAATATGGGCTATGAGAAGAGCTATATCATGTCCCGTAACCCCGCTTATTCTCGTGGCTTCTCCTATAGAAAGAGGCTGTACCTCCTCCATACCGTGTCTTGCTATATTAGATATACCTTTTATCTCAGAAAAATTAAAATTTTCTGGAATTTTAAGACCTTCTAATTTTTTAAATTTTTCAATTTGAGATCTTTCTCGGTCAATAAAGACCTCGTATTTTATTATTGTCTCTATCTGATTTTTTACAAAGTCTGGAAAATCCTGTATATCCGTTATGGCAGCTAGATCTTCGTAAGATACATTTTTAAATTTAAGTATCTCACTGACTGTCACACCTTTTACAACTCTCTGCTTTTCTCCTTTTTTTTCAAGGAGTTCATTGGCTTTTGATAAGGGCACACTTTCCTGTTTGAGTCTTTCTACTTCAAGGTCAATATTTTCTATGCAGTTTTCCAAATACTTGATTTTATCCTCTGAAATTATACCTATCTCTCTAGATTTATCTAAAAGTCTCATAAAGGCATTGTCAAATCTAAGAGTGAGCCTGTATTCAGCCCTTGACGGCAGTACTCTATAAGGTTCTGGAGTTTTCTTGTGTATTATATCATCTATAAGAACCCCTATATAGGCTTCACTTCTGTCTATTATCACAGGATCTTTTCCGTCTACTTTTCTAGCGGCGTTTACTCCCGCCATAAATCCCTGGGTGGCAGCCTCTTCATATCCAGAGGTACCGTTTATCTGTCCTGCAAAATACAAATTTCCAACTTTTTTATTTTCAAGACTTGGATAGAGCTGATATGCAGGGGCATAGTCATACTCTACAGCATAACCATATCTCATTATCTTGGCATTTTCAAGTCCAGCTATCGTTCTCATCATTTTCTCCTGGGCAAATGGAGGCATAGCTGTAGTCAGTCCATTTACATAGAGTTCATTTGATTCCATAGACTCCATCTCTAGAAATATCTGGTGATCTTTTTTATCTGGAAAATTTAGAACCTTTCTGTCTAATGAAGGACAGTGTCTCGGACCATGGGTTTTTATTACACCAGTTACTATCGGGGAAAAATGAAGGAGCTCTCTTGCCACCTCTATCGTCTTTTCCGTTGTATTAGTCAACCATGTGGGAACAGTCCTGTTTTTTTCTTTTTTAGTAAATAATGAGAAAAAATTAGGATTTTTCTCTCCGTGCATCTCTTTCAGTTTTGAAAAATCTACTGTCCTCTTATCTATCCTAGGAGGGGTTGCTGTCTGGTATCTTTCCAGATAAATACCGTTTTTCAAAAGACTTTCAGAAAGTTTTTCTGCAGAGCCTTCTCCCTGTCTTCCTGCAGGATAGACCACATCTCCTATTACAACTTTAGCTTTCAAAAATGTCCCGGTAGCCAGTACTACACTCTTTGCTTTATATTCTATTCCAAGGGATGAAACTACCCCAGTTACATGTCCATCTTCAGTAATAATCTCATCTATCGTTTCCTGAATAAGCTCTAATCCAGGGGTATTTTCAATTATCTCTTTCATCTTTACCCTGTACCAGTATTTATCCGCCTGACCTCTTGTTATTCTAGCGGCAGGTCCTTTGCTCGTATTAAGATGCTTTAACTGAAGATTATACCTGTCAGTATGTCTCCCAATCTCTCCCCCCAAAACATCTATTTCTGCCACGAGGTGGCTTTTTCCAGGTCCACCTATTGATGGATTACAAGACATCATTGCTATGTTATCAAGATACATTGTAAACATGGCAGTTTTTTTACCCAGTCTTGCTGATGCAAGAGCAGCTTCACATCCTGCATGACCTCCACCTACAACTATAACATCAAATTCCATCCTATTCATGTTTAAAATCTCCTTTTTATTATTGTACATGTACATAAATAAAAGGAGTATAATACCCCTTTTATCTTAGTTATTAAAAGAAAATTACCGCAGATTTATCTGCGGCAGTTTATTTTCCTACACAAAAGTTGCTGAAAACATGATCTAGAAGATCCTCTGTAGATATATCACCTGTTACCTCAGAAAGTGAATCAAGTGCCTCTTTTAGATCCACTGCCATAAGGTCCATAGGCAGTCCAATATTTATCGTTTCCAATATATTTTCCACTGCCTGCTTGGTTTTTTCCAAGGCAGATTTATGCCTTACATTTGTGATTATAAGTTTTTGAGAACTATCCTCTACCTGGCCTGAAACTATATACTTATAAATTTCATCCTCCATATTGGAAATTCCTAGATTCTCAGTTGCAGATATTTCTATCCATTTTCCAACCTTGTTTAAAGGAGTCAGATCAAGTTTTCTTTCCATATCTATCTTATTTAAGATACCTATAACTTTATCTGCATTAAGCTGGTCGTGAACTTTGATATCTTCCTCTTCTAATTCCCTAGAACCATCAACTACAAAGAGTACAAGATCAGCTTTATCTATAAGATCTTCTGATTTTTTTACACCTATATTCTCAATAACATCATCAGTAGTCCTTATTCCAGCTGTATCAACTAGTATAAGAGGGATCCCTTTTAGGTTTATAACTTCCTCTATTATATCCCTTGTTGTCCCTGCTATATGAGTTACTATGGCTCTTTCCTCTTTTAATATGGTATTTAGAAGGCTGGATTTACCAACATTTGGTTTACCAACTATGGCTGTTTTTACACCCTCTTTTATCATTTTACCCTTATCATAAGAGGCTATCAGAGCATCCGAAGTTTTTAGAACCTCTATCAAATTGTCCATGAGATTGTCAGGTAAAGGATCATCTATTCCCTCTTCTGGATAATCTAATACCACATTCACATGGGCCGCCACATCAAGAATCATTTTTTTAAGTATACCTATCTGATTTTTTAAGTCCCCTCTCAGCTGATTTAGGGAAAGGGATATACTTTTGTCTGTCTTTCCATGAATTATATCCATTACAGCTTCAGCCTGGGTAAGATCTAGCCTTCCATTTAAAAAAGCTCTTCTGGTAAACTCACCCTGCTCTGCGATTCTAGCACCTTTTTTCAAAAGAAGTTCCAAAATCTTTTCTGTAATAAGATATCCACCATGACAGTTGATCTCTACAATGTCCTCTCTAGTATAGGTCTTAGGACCTTTCAAAAAGGATACCATAACTTCATCTATAAGAACCTCTCCATCATAGATATGACCATAATTTATTGTGTGGCTTTTCAGATCTTCTATCTTTTTTTCTGATTTTACTCTGAATACCTTAGACAATATCTTTATAGAATCGTCTCCAGACATTCTCACTATTCCTATTCCACCCTCGCCTCTAGGAGTCGAGATAGCAGCGATTGTATCAAACATATTATCCCTGCCTCTTCTTTTTTATAACAATATATCTCTTTGGATCTCTACCCTCACTATAAGTGTCTAGATCCTCATATTTATTTACAATTTCGTGAATTATTTTTCTTTCTCTTGGAGGCATCGGATTTAACCTTATTGCTTTATCAGATTTTAACGCTTTTTCAGACATTTTTCTAGCAAGGTCTCTCAAAGTATTTGCTCTCTTTTCCTTGAATCCCTCAACATCAACTTCAACCTTCATATTTTTTACAAGGCTGTTTAAAAGATATTCAAAGCTGTTTAGAGTCTTACCTTTTTTCCCTATGATTATTCCGTTATCTTCACCATATAGATTCAAAAGTACAAAGTGATCACTTGATTTTAATATTTCCATTTGAAGATTAAGTCCCATATAATCAAGTATTTCCTGAGCTTTTTTTATGACTTCAGATTCTGCTTCTTTTTTTATCTCTATTTCAAAGAGCCCCTCTTTTTTAAAAAAACCAAGAAAGGATTTTGATTTGATTTTTTCCTCAACTTTTACAACCTGCTCAATTTTAGCTTCGCAGATTTTTAATGCTCTCTGAATAGCTTCTTCCTTTGTCATTGCTTTTATCTCAACAACGCTACTCATTATGCTTCATCTCCTCTTTTCATTACATAATATTGCTGTAGAATTCCAGCAGCACTAGAGGTTAACCAGTAAATTTGAAGACCTGCAGGCATTTTATAAGATATAAATACCATCATAATCGGGAACATGTACATCATATTCTTCATCTGTGGATTAGAACCTGATCCCATAATTTTTTGTTGTACAAATGCAACCAAACCGTTTAGTACAGGTAGTATATAGAATGGATCCGGCTTTACAAGAGTTAACCATAAAAAAGTCGACTCTATAGGTACGATCCCCCCATCAACAGGTGCTTTTCTTAAAACTGCAAAAAGTGCCCATAATATAGGTAGCTGTACCAACATAGGTAAACACCCGGCAGCAGGATTCACCTTATATTTTTGATATAATTCCATTGTTTTCTCATTTAAGAGTTGTTTATCATTTTTATATTTTTCTTTTATTTTATCAATTTCAGGCTGTATTCTTTTCATTGCCTTCATGGATTTGTCCTGCTTTAGTGTCAGCGGTAGCAATAATAATTTTATTAGAACAGTTATTCCAATAATAGATAAACCGAAGTTACCTATTATTTTATACAAATATAGGATAATTTGCTCTAAAGGTACGGTAATAAAGTTCATTGATTAATCCCCCTTGTTTTTTGGCTTTTTTCTACTAGGAGGCACAGGGTCATACCCGCCAGGATGAAAGGGGTGACATTTTAAGATTCTTCTTATTCCCAAAAATATCCCTATAAAACACCCATGCTCCTCTATCGCGTGATATGTGTAAGAAGAACAAGTAGGATAAAACCTACAGTTCTTGCCCAATAATTTGGATATAAATTTTTGATAAATTTTAATTAAAGTTAATAATATTCTTTTCATACGAACATATTCAACTTTTTAAAAATAAGATTCAGATCTTTTTCCATCTGATTATATTTTAGAGTTTTTACTTTTATTCCCGCAGTTCTTTTAGCTATGAAAACTATATCATAACTTTTTTTTATTTTTTCTTCATTCAATCGATAATATTCTCTAAAAAGTCTTTTAAGCCTGTTTCTACATACAGCATTACCGGTTTTTTTACTTACAACAAAACCAACTTGATTGTTATCATTTTCTTTATTGGTCTTTATGTATACTAAGGAGTAGTATCCAAATGCTTTAATTCCTGTTTTATAGATATTTTGGAATTGTTCATTTTTTTTTAGCTTATTCATTTAAAACTCCTTAAAAATCTGTAAAAACCCGGTGTTTTTATTCACCGGGTTTTATGCTGATAATTCTGCTCTTCCTCTTGTTCTTCTTCTTTTTAAGACTTGTCTTCCAGTTTTAGTTTTCATTCTGGCTCTAAATCCGTGATTTTTTTTCCTTTTGTGATTATTAGGTTGGAAAGTTCTTTTACTCATTATTTTCACCTCCTAAAAATTTCTTACTTTCAGATCAATATTTTAAAGGAATATCCTTGTTTTGTCAAGTAAAAAATCTTTATTCAGTTGTGTACTTATCCAATGAATTTTTACTTTTTTTTATAAACAAAAAAAATCAAAAGGATAGATATTTTGTTTAATGTTAAATGTACTGACCAAAGCTGATTTTTATTTTAATTGAAATTCAGTATTTTCAAGGGATTCAGAATGATTTTATTTTTATTTTTATTAATGATGATATACATAAAAAATATTTGTTGATTTTTAAGGTGTTTAAATAAATTTTAGTTCATAAGCTCTAATAAAACTAGTGATAGAGTTTTTTAATTATTATTTTTGTCAATGTACATAAAGAAGAAGCTCGAATTTCCGACACTATATAAAAAATAAATAAATATAAATGTTCTTTGTTTATTCTTATAACTTAAAATAAGTGCTAATAAAGATAAGGTTTTTAATAACAAATCTAAGCTGTTTAAATCTTTAGTATTTATTTTTAAAGATTATTTTTGATTATGTACATGACAAAAGAGTTTTGATTTTATTGAAGATATTACAATTCGGGATAAAAGTATGGAGCCGTATCCCAATAAAACAAAAGATACTACACTTTTTATTTATTATTGAGTATGTACATTTTTAAGGTCCTTTTATTTATTAGAGAGAGTTGATAAAAATTTAAATATTATCCAGTCAAATCGGGGTTTTTAATAATATCTTTTTTATTAATGACTGTATACACATTGAAAACTTAAATTTTTTTATGGGGTTTAGAGTTTAAAAGCCTTTTAAACAAAGGGATAGAATAAATTTTATGAATTTAGAAAATGTAGAATATAAAAAAAGTATTTATGCAATTATTAAATATATTTATATGAAAAGTAGGAGTTTTTATTTTATTTTGGAATAGGTTTATATACAAAGATACACATACTCATTTCTGAAAATTTTTTATTTTTGGGGGGATCTGAATGAATTGTTTATGTGACAAAAAAATTATTAATTCGGAAGAGGAGTTAATGAAAGAGTATTTGGAAAGAGAAAAACTAGATTATACTTTGTCAGAAAATGATATATCCTATTTGAAAAACAAGAAAGTTCTTGTAACTGGTGGCGGCGGAGCAATAGGGTCACATCTAGTACGTCAGCTGACGGAACTAGGTGTATCTAAAATACTTGTTTTGGATAATCATGAAAATGGACTCTACGATGTAAAAAGATATTTTAAAAATCATATAGAGGATAAAGAGTTGCTTCACTGTCTTTTAGGAGATATCAGGGATAAAAATTATATAGAAAATATTATAAAAACCTTACGTCCGGATATTATTTTTCATTATGCCAATTACAAAAGTGCGGCATTAGGTAATTTTTATCCAAGAGAGTTTATAAAAGTAAATATAGAAGGAACTATAAATTTACTGAAGGCAGGTAGAGATGCAGGTATTGAAAAATTTATATTTATATCATCTGATAAAGCTGAACAACCAAGTCAGAGCTACGGAAGAACAAAAAGAGCCTGCGAAATACTGATCTCAATAATACTGAGAAATACGGGAGTAAAATACGGAGCAATGAGATACTGCAATGTTCTAGACAGTAAAGGAAGTTTTGCCATTCCCACATTTAGAGAGCAGATTTTAAAGGGACTACCTGTAACTGTGAGAAAAGTAGGCGACTCTGAAATACCTAAAAGATATTTTATAAAAAAAGGCACTGCTGTAAAACTTGCACTTAAAGTGGGAAGTTTATGCAATAAGGGAGAAATATTCAGTATTAACAAAGAAATTATTAATTCTATTTATATTGATGATGTCGTTAAAATTATTGCTAAAAATTTGCAAATAGAGGATGTTGAAGATTGGTTTCATGAAAATGTAAAGTATATAAATGGAGAAAAGGGGGAAAAAGTAAAAGAGCATCTGGGAAAAGGAATAGAGGTTGTCGATACACCACTTATAAAAATAGATAAACCTTTTACAACAAAAGAAAAAATATTTATAAGTGCCATAGACAAACTAATGATGGATGTTAATCAGTGCAAAATAGACATTTCCAACAGCTACTTAGAAAAGAAGCTATCAGATTTGGAATTAGATTGAATATCTCTATAAAAAAGGAAGTTGCTATTTCATGATGAACATAGCTTATAAAAAGTCTTTTTTATTGGTTTATTTTTTATATAAAGCAGATATGATAAATTTAAAAATAGTTGAATCTAAAAATAGATAAAAATTTTTTTATCTATTTTTTTTATTTTATGATACACTATAGACTTTCTGGAAAAACAATAAAACATAATTATTTTATTATTGAGTATGTACATAAAAATTTTTTATAATTTTATTTTTATCAAAACTCAAGAATAATTGGGTAAAAAAAATAAATATCATTTTTTTATAAAAAAATGATATTTATTTTATATTTTATTATTGTGAATATACAAAAAAGATGATATTATTTATTGTTATTTTATGAATTTTATTTATGATCATGTACACATTGGAGGGGTTATGGCTATTGAAAAAAATGATATGTTAGATAAATTTAATATTACCTCCAGCGGGTCTTTGATGGATGACATAAAAAAGGTCGATATCAAAATGAATGAAGTTCCTGATATAGAGATAAGAGAGGTTGTCATCAAAGAAACAGGTAACTTTTTGAATTTAAAGGAAAACATAATAAATATTCCGATCGAGATGATTGTTTTCCCATTTTTTACCCCTCAAAAGCAAAATAAAAGAGTTAATTTTCAGTATTCATTTGAGGATCTAGGGGTTACAATGTACTGCACCCTTGTTGCAAAAGACTCTAAGGATGAAGTGTTTCAACCATCTATTTTTGAAGAAAAAATATATACTTATCTCATATCAATGTATGAGATGAAAAAAGAGATAAATGATACAGATGAGTATATAGAGTTTGAAATATCAGATTTTATAGTGAATTTTTTGGGAAATAAAATGAACAGGAATTATTATTCTAAAGTTGAACAGGCTCTTAAGAATCTAAAAAATACAGAGTATCAGTTTGTTGTCTCAAATCATACAAAACTTGGAAAATATAAATTTGAAGATGAGGAATTTAAACTTTTAACCTATCAAAAGCTAAAAAAAGGAAAAAAGGTATATTATAGAGTGACACTAAATAAAAATATAAGAAAAAAAATCAAAGATAAAAGATATATAAAATATAATTCTAAGGCACTTTTAGAAATTTTGGCAAAAGATCCAATCGCAGGTAGAATATATAAGTATATAAGTAAGATAAGATATGAAAAGGCTGAAGATACAATCAATCTACGAACTCTAGCTGCCATAGTACCACTAAAAACAGAGCAAGTTACAGAAAGATCTAATAAAAATGGTGAAGTAAAGACATATGTGCTAAGCAGAATGAAACAGGTGTTAAAAAGAATAGAAAAAGCCTTTAAGGCTCTAAAAGATCTTGGATATGTTGAAAGATACCAAACCTTATATAAAAAAGATGAAGATAATTATTATATTCAGTATAAATTTAACCCTGAAAAAGATGGTACCTGTCATGTATCGAGCTTTGTAGGGGCGGTACATAAAAAACCTAAAGAACTTTTAGACTGGAGTACAGAACCTGTTGAAAATAAGAAAATTAAAATTTCTAAAGATGATATAATCGATGCAGAAATAGTGGAGACTGTAAAATCTAAAACTGTAAGCAGACTTAAAAAGTCACTGAAAGAAGATGAAAAATTGACTTCTGATATCTATGGAGATGTTTCAGACGAGCTTATTGAAAAAATATTGAAAGCAAAGAGGAATATCTATGTTTCTAGGGCTTGGAACAAGAGAGTCGATAATAAAATTTTGAAAATAGTACATGAAGATGGAGAAGATCTAGCTTTAGAAATACTCAATATTCTTTATAAAAGACTGAATACCGAGATAAAATCCACACTAGTTCAGTATATAAACGGAATAATAAAAAATCTTAGAAAAGATGAGATGGAAAGCGTAAAGAAAGCATCGAGACAAAACTTGACACTTTTTAATCAGGGAAGCAGAGACAAACCTCTCACAAGTAAAAAGAAGATCAATAAATCACGAAAAAAACTTAAAAAACCTACTATTACAAGTGTGAAGGATATAATCGATACCCCTGAATCAGTAAATAATATTATAAGAGAATTTGACAGATATGACGACTATCAAAAGCTAAAAATAGAGGAAAAGGCTCTTCAAATATGTTCTGAAGAGGAGAAAATAGATGTTAATTTTCTTTTGACTTTAAAGTCCAAATCTAAAACAATATATTTAAATACCATCAGAAAGTATATACAGACTGTTCTTGAAGATGGAAAATGGAGATCTTGACAATAAGGTCTCTTTTTTTTGATAAGGATAAAAAATAAGACAAAAACATTCTAATAGAATAATTTAATATTTTTTTATTATTGTTTGTGTACATATAATAAAATTGATAAATGTTTGTATTTATGATATTATTTTAAGGTGAGTCTAGCTTTTTTTTGAAAGGAGAAATAGTTGAAAAAAGTTAAAATAACAAGTGAGTTTATAAAATTAGACCAGTTTTTGAAATGGGCTGACGTGGCATCTAGCGGAGTAGAGGCAAAATATCTGGTCCAAGATGGTGAAGTAATGGTAAACGGAAAATTAGAAGAAAGAAGAGGAAGAAAACTTTATCCTGGAGATACTGTAGAAGTTATGGATAAAAAGTTTATAGTTGAATAGTTTGAGGTGAGGATTTGCAAATCTCAGAGATTAATTATGTTAATTTTAGAAATCTAAAAGACAATAATCTTAAATTTTCATCAAAGTTTAACCTTTTTTTAGGGAAGAACGGCCAGGGTAAAACCAGCATATTAGAGGCAGTTTATTTTTCTGCCACTGGAAAAAGTTTTAGAACTCCAAGACAAAATGAGATAATAAATTATGGCAGAGAGAGAACTGGTTCCTTTGTTATTTTTGAAGACTCTGTCTCTCAAAAGACCCTTTCTGTAAAGTTGGGAAAAGGCAAGAAGGAATATTCTTATAACAAAAAAAAAGTAAAGTATGATGATTTTCACGGAAAACTTAACATAGTATCTTTTATACCGGAGGATATATCCCTTCTAACTGGGGCTCCAGGTGTCAGGAGGTCTTTTTTTGATTATGAGATTTCCCAAGCAAATAAAGAGTACTATCAGGACCTGAAAAACTATACAAAACTGCTTAAATTCAGAAATAAGTATCTAAAGGAAAAAAAGCATAATGACCCTATGTTCAATATTTATCAAACTGAATTTATAAAGTTTGGGGCTAGAATAATAAAAAAAAGATTAGATTATGTGAGAAATATTTCTATACTTTTGAATCTTAATTACAGAAAATTATTTGATGACAAAAAAGAGCTGAGATTAAAATATTCCTGTTTTTTAGGGGAATTAAAAAAAGTTGAGATCGATCAGATAGAAAACCTGATCCAGGAAAAAATAAACCAGGTGTTCTGGCAGGAAAAAAAATACGGATTTTCCATGGTAGGACCCCAAAAGGATGATTTTCTTTTTTTATTAAATGACAAAGAAGCCAAATCCTATGCATCACAGGGAGAAAAAAAATCAATAGTTTTTTCAATAAAACTATCTGAGATAGATATGATAATAAAAGAGAAAAAGGAATCGCCTATTTTTATTATAGATGATATTTCATCTTATTTTGATTCTCTCAGAAAAGAGAGTATAATAAAATACTTCAAAAAAAGAGATATTCAGCTTTTTATAAGTTCTACAACAGACTTGGATATGGCTTCTAAAAACTTCTATATTGAAAAAGGGGATATTTATGAAGAATATGACCAGTGTAAAAGAGATAATAGAGGAAGCCGTGATCAAAAGTAAAAAACTAAAAGAGGCCATGATCCGAGCCAAATGGGAAGAGATAGTAGAAGGCCTTTTTTTTAAGAGCTCGCCCCTCTATATAAAGGAGGGCGTTTTGTATGTAACAGTAGAGTCCTCTGTTTTGCTTCAGCATATGTATATGAATAAAAATAACTATATAAAAAGTATCAATAAAATATTAAAAGGAAACTATATCGGTGATATAGTTTTTAAGGTGGGAAAAATACCCTTAGAAGAGTATTTTAAGGAGAATGTAGCCAGCGAAACAGAAAGACCAGACGAAGTAGAGGCGGCCTTGTCCCCTTGTGAATACAAGGAACTACAAAAGAGTGTTGAAAATATAGAGAACAAACAGATAGGGGACAGGGTGTTCTCCTTGAAAGTACAGTCTCTTAAAAGAGAAAAATCCTTGAGGAAAATAGGCTACAAGTACTGCAGTGAGTGTGGGATATTACATAAAAATCCTGGGTATCTATGCACAATATGTGAAAATAAGAGTCATATCAAGAGAGAGGAAACTCTTTTGAAACTTTTCAGAGGAAATCCCTATACAACTTTGAAAGAAGCGGAAAAATTTATAGAGGGGCTCTCTAAAGAGGAATATGACAAAGGCAAGGAGAAGAAGCTCGACAAGATATATAAAAGGGCTGAATTTGCAATAAAGGATAGAAATATAGCGGATGCCCGTCTTGATCTGATAGAATATTTTAAACTAGAAACCGGAGAAAGAGAGATAAAAAGAATAAAAGAGAAAGCGGATAACCTTATTGAATTAATAATAGAAAAACTTCAGAGGAGGTAGTTTTGTATATTTATCTTGAAGATGAATTTTTTATACCTCTAAAGGAGATTGTGGCAGTAGTTGATTACAATAAATTTATGTCTTCTCCAGAAGGAAGGAAATTTTATGATGAAAATAAAAATAAAATAATAGATCTTTCTGCAAAGGATAGAAGAAGTCTTGTAATAACAGATAAATTTTTTTATATGACCTCATATGTGGTGAGATCTATTCAAGACAGAGGAAATGAGTTTGAAAGACTCAAAGCAAAGGGCAAGAGAAATATTAAGAAATATAATGGAGGGCTGTAATGAGTAATTATCAAGCGGAAAATATTACGGTATTAGAGGGTTTAGAAGCCGTTAGAAAAAGACCGGGAATGTACATAGGTTCCACATCGGCTAGAGGTCTCCACCACTTAGTCTGGGAGATAGTAGACAACTCTGTGGATGAATCTTTGGCAGGTTACTGTAACAAGATAGAGATAAAAGTCCTGAAGGACAACATTATAGAGGTCAGCGATAACGGAAGAGGAATACCTGTGGGAATCCATCCGAAACATGGAAAATCAGCACTTGAGATAGTTCTCACTGTTCTTCATGCTGGAGGAAAGTTTGAAAACAGTAATTACAAGGTGTCTGGAGGTCTTCACGGAGTAGGTGTATCTGTAGTAAATGCCTTATCTGAATGGACTGAAGTTTTTGTAAAAAGAGATGGAAAAATACACACTCAAAGATATAACAGAGGTGTTCCTGAATTTGATGTAAAAGTGGTGGGAAAAACCAATGAAACAGGTACAACAGTGAGATTCAAAGCTGACCACGAGATTTTTGAAACTTTAGAATATGATTTTGATGTTTTAAAGTCTAGACTTAAAGAGATGGCTTATCTGAATAAAGGTTTAGAGATAGTACTTATAGATGAAAGAAAAGAAGTCATAAAGGAAGAAAGGTTAAAGTTTGACGGAGGAATAGTCGACTTTATAAAAGAGGTAGAGGAAGGTCAGGCAACATTAATTCCAGAACCTATATATATGGCTGGTGAAAGTGAAGATATAATAGTAGAGATAGCAATTCTCTATACAGAAAAGCAGAGGGAAACAATATACTCATTTGTAAATAATATAAATACCCATGAAGGGGGAACCCATGTAAGTGGATTTAGAATGGCCCTTACCAGGATAATAAACGAGATGGCCAAATCCCTAGGACTGCTCAAAGAAAGAGATGGAAATTTTCAGGGTCAGGACATAAGAGAAGGAGTTACGGCAATCATATCCATAAAGGTTCCTGAACCACAGTTTGAGGGTCAGACAAAGACTAAACTAGGAAATTCAGAAGTTACGGCAGTGGTGTCATCTATAATGGGACAGTTTCTAAAGATGCATATGGAAGATCATCCTTCTGATGCAAGAAACATAATAGAGAGAATACTAATGTCTAGAAAAGCCAGAGAGGCAGCTAAAAAAGCCAGAGAACTTGTAATGAGAAAATCTGCCCTTGAAGTTGGATCTCTTCCTGGAAAACTTGCTGACTGCTCTTCTAAAAAACCAGAAGAGAGTGAGGTATTTATAGTAGAGGGAGATTCTGCAGGAGGATCTGCAAAACAAGGTAGAGATAGACACACTCAGGCAATACTTCCTCTTAGAGGTAAGATAATAAATGTTGAGAAGTCAGGTCTTCATAAAGCCCTTGAAAACAACGAGGTAAGATCAATGGTAACAGCCTTTGGTGCCAACATAGGAGATGATCTTGATCTTGAAAAACTAAGATATCACAAGATAATAATAATGACTGATGCAGACGTAGATGGTGCTCACATAAGAACACTTATCCTTACCTTCTTTTACAGATATATGGTAGATTTGATTCATGGGGGATATATATATATAGCTCAGCCTCCTCTATTTAAGGTAACTGCAGGAAGAACAATACAGTACGCATATTCAGATAAGCAGCTAAAAGAGATAACAACTGTGATGGATGCCGATAATAAGAGATATGCCTTACAGAGATATAAGGGTCTTGGAGAAATGAATCCTGATCAACTCTGGGAGACAACTATGAATCATGATACGAGAACTCTTCTTCAGGTGACAATAGATGATGCAAGAGAAGCGGATATATTATTTGATAAACTGATGGGAGACAAAGTAGAACCTAGAAGAAACTTTATAGAAGAGCATTCTCACTTTGTAAAAAATCTGGACATATAACTCTGGTAATTAACAGGGGAAAGAAATATTAAAAATTGACTCAAAAAAAGCAGCTAGCTTTATTCCATTCAGAGTTTATGTAAATACTTTAAAATCTGATGAAATAACAGCAACGGGAGGAGAATCATGTCTAATATAAATGTCAGATACATCGAAGAGGAGATGAAGCAGTCTTACCTGGATTATTCCATGAGTGTGATTGTAAGTCGTGCTCTTCCAGATGTAAGAGACGGTCTGAAACCGGTACACAGAAGAATACTATTTGCCATGAGTGAGATGGGTATGACTCATGACAAGCCCTTTAAAAAATCAGCTAGAATCGTCGGAGAAGTACTAGGTAAGTATCATCCTCATGGAGATTCTGCAGTATATAATACAATGGTAAGAATGGCTCAGGATTTCAACTTTAGATATCAGCTTATTGACGGCCATGGAAACTTTGGTTCCATAGATGGAGATTCAGCGGCAGCCATGAGATATACAGAAGCAAGAATGGCGAAAATAACTTCGGAACTACTCGTGGATATTGACAAAAACACCATAGATTACAGAAAAAACTTTGACGACTCACTAGATGAGCCCCAGGTTCTTCCTGCAAAACTTCCCAATCTTCTCCTAAACGGAGCAACAGGAATAGCTGTAGGAATGGCAACAAACATACCTCCTCACAATTTAGGTGAGCTTTTAGATGGGGTACTTGCCCTTATTGGAAACAAAGAGATAACCTCTGAAGAACTTATGGAATACGTGACGGGTCCCGATTTTCCAACAGGGGGGATAATTGACGGAACCAAGGGAATTTATGAGGCTTATACAACAGGAAGAGGAAGGGTGAGAGTCCGTGGAAAAGTAGATATAGAGGAACTTAAAAACGGAAAATCCAACATAATAATAACAGAGATACCTTTTCAGGTAAACAAGGCAAGACTCATAGAGAAGATTGCTGAACTTGTAAAAGAGAAAAAGATTACCGGAATAACAGACTTAAGAGACGAATCTTCTGCAAGAGAAGGGATGAGAATAGTAGTAGAATTAAAAAAGGATGAGGAGCCTGAAATTGTACTGAATAAAATTTACAAATATACAGAGCTTCAAAATACCTTTGGGATAATACTTCTTGCCCTTGTAGACAATGCACCTAAGGTACTAAATCTAAAAGAGATTTTAAGCCATTATGTGAACCATAGGTTTGACGTAATAACAAGAAGAACAAGATATGATCTGGAAAAATCTGAAAACAGAGCCCATATATTAGAGGGATTTAGAGTGGCCCTTGAAAACATAGACAGAATAATAGAGATGATAAGAGGTTCTAAAGATGGTAATACAGCAAGAGAACACCTAATAGAAAAATACAGCTTCTCAGATATCCAGGCTAGGTCCATCCTAGATATGAAACTTCAGAGACTGACTGGTCTTGAAAGAGAAAAGGTAGAAACCGAATACACAGCCCTTATGGAACATATAAAGGAGCTCAAGGATATTCTTTCAAATGATCAAAGAGTATATGACAACATCAAAGAAGATTGCGAAGAATTAAAAGAGAAATACAATGATGAAAGAAGAACTCAGATAGAGGAAGAGAGATTAGAGATAAACATAGAAGACCTCATTAAAGATGAAAAAGTAATAGTAACCCTTACAAATAAAGGTTATGTAAAAAGAATGAGTCTAGATAAGTATAAAGCTCAAAAGAGAGGCGGAAAAGGTGTATCTACCCAAAATACCGTTGAGGGTGATTTCTTAGAAAATATGTATACCGCTTCAAATTTAGATACATTAATGATATTTACAGATACTGGAAAAGTATACAACCTCAAGGTATATGAGATACCTGAGTTCTCAAAACAGTCTAGAGGAAAACTCATAGCCAACCTCATCAATCTTCAAGAGGATGAAAAGGTAAGATCAATAATAAAAACAAGAGAGTTTAGCGACACTCAGGACCTTTTATTTGTTACAAAAGAAGGGGTTGTAAAAAAGACTGTTTTAAGTGAGTTTAAAAATCTAAACAGATCTGGACTGAGGGCAATAAAACTTAAGGACGGAGATGACCTTATATTTGTAGGACTTGTAGAGTCTCCAAACGACCAGGTATTCATAGCAACAAAGAATGGTTACTCCATAAAGTTCCCTCATGAAAATGTAAGAAACATGGGAAGAGCTACTGTAGGAGTAAGGGGAATCAATTTGAGAAAGGATGACGATGTGGTCTCTGCTGTGATAATCAAAAGAGATGATACCACAATTCTTACTGTAACAGAAAATGGTTATGGAAAGAGGACTAGAGAGGACGAGTACCCTCTTCAGTCAAGGTCAGGAAAAGGTGTAATCAACCTAAGATGCAACGAAAAAACAGGAGTTGTGGTAGAGGTGACATCTGTAACTGAGGAAGAGGAGCTTATGGCCATCACTTCTGACGGAATAGTAATAAGAACTCCTGCAGATACAATCTCTCTCATAGGAAGAGCCACACAGGGGGTAAGAATAATGAGAGTAGAGGAAGATGAAAAATTAGTAAGCATAGTAAAAGTAATGAAAAATATAGAGGAAAAGATTTTAGAGGAAGAGGAAAAGTCTGAATAAAAGAGGGGACTAAATGTCCCTTCTTTTTAATAATAGAGAGGTGAAAAATTGAAGAATATAATTCTTTTATTATTGTCTATGTACATATTTGGATGTTCTTCTCTCTCTCAGCAAAGGACAATAGAGAAGAAATCATATAGCTTTGACACTCCTGAGGCAGTTATAGAGGTTTATTATACCGCCCTAAGAACAGGTGATGAAGAACTTTTAAACAGCTGTTTCATAGATAAAAAAAATCTGACAGTTGTAGGTAAAATGAGAGATATTCAGTATAAAATAAGAAAGAAGAGGGTTATCTCTAAGGAGGAGGCGGCTTTTAGAAACAGCGGGAGTACTCCGAGTGTCTTAGAAGAGGGAGATGTTGAACTTTTTTTGTATGAAAAAATAAAGAATAATAGGGAAGAGATGACATTTATTCTAAGAAAAAAGGGGCTTGAGTGGCGTATATATAGTCATTCTTTGGGGTATTACGTGTTACAAAAAACTCTTTATAAAAACAGCCTTGTTATGCTAAAATAGGGGGAAGTGGCTTAGTTTTTATCGCTTTTTTTTGGGAGTGGTGATTTTATGTTGAGAAAAGTACTAATTCTTTTTGGAAATGAACTAAACACAGAAAATCTTTTAAAAACAGGAAAAACACTGAAAGAAAACTATAATTGCGAAATAAAAGGACTCTATGTAAGAGACCTGAGGAAACATGAAATTATCCCGCCATCAGTAGAGGGGTTGGTGGTAGACCCATCATCTAGGTATATCGTAGAGGAGTGGGAAAAGTTTGAAAGTGAGCAGATAACCATTCTTAAAGATAAGTTTAAATCTTATTTTGATGAAAATAACCTCATTGTGAAAGATGGGGTAACTCCCGACACAGCCTTGGAGGAATTAAAGGGATTTGATCTTCTTGTTTTGGGAAAGGGTGAGAGAATATCGCCAGATTTAAAGTTTATTTTGAAAAATCATTATAAACCTATTATAATAGTCTCTCAGGAACCTATTAAATTTGATAAGGTAATGATAGCAAATGATAAAAGCTTCAAAATAAACAAAAGTTTTTTTAGATTTATGTCAATATTTGAAGACATAAAAGAGTTTGATTCTTATTCTGTGGGCTTAGAGGATGAAGAGGATAAAAGTTTTTCAGAGTATCTAAAAGGTAGCGACAAGGTAGTGAGAACAAAAGAGTGCCAAGGAGATGAATTGGAGATACTTATAGAGGAAGCTGAAAAGCACAGTATGCTAATAATGGGAAATCTGACCCATTCCTATCTCGTGGAAAAAATTACAGGGCATATAGGGGTAAAACTAATAGAGAGTTTGAAAATACCTATATTCATAGCTTAGAAAGAGGAAAAAATGAAAATTTTAGTTGTTTCTGATAGTCATCAGCATCTTGAAAAATTAATAGATATATTCAAGAAGGAAAATCCCGATATAGTTATTTCGGCAGGAGACAACAGCGGTGATGCCATAGATCTCTCATATGTAAAAGAGGAAGCAGATTACTATATCGTAAGGGGCAACTGCGACTATTTTGATTTTAAAACAGATGATATTGAAGAATTTAATCTAGCAGGAAAAAAGATATTTCTAACTCACGGCCATCTTTACGATGTAAAATCAGGATATGAAAAAATAAAAAATGAGGCTTTGAAAAAACAGGCGGATATTGTTATTTTTGGACATACACATATACCTTATGTGGACGTTGGAACTCCTGTGCTGTTTAATCCTGGTGCAGCTAAGGATGGGAAATATGGAACGATAGAGATATTAGGAGATGAAATTAAATTTTATCATAAAAAACTTTAAAGACTAAAACCATAAAAAAGAAAGGCGGCAGGCAGAGCCTGCTTTCTTTCCTTTTATTTTCATATAAAATTTTGGATAAATTAATGAATTGGGAGGAACAATGAGGAACAGAATAGAATCGCTTAAACTTAGTGCAGAAGAAGCTATCTGCAAAGCAGCATCTTTGAAGGAGCTCGATGAACTAAGAGTGGGAATCCTTGGTAAAAAAGGTGAACTGACAGAGATAATGAAGGGTATGAGAGACCTTTCTAAAGAGGAAAGACCTGTAATGGGGCAACTGGCAAACGAGGTGAGGGACTCTATAACAGAGGCTCTAGAGAAAAAAATGATAGAGGTAAAAGAAAAGGAGAAGGAGGAAAGAATATCTTCTGAAAATATAGATATAACTCTTCCTGGGAGAAAAGCTTCTTCAGGAAGATACCACCCAATAACAGAAACTATGAACATGCTTAAAGAGATATTCATAGAGATGGGATTTGATGTGGCAGAGGGTCCTGAGATAGAGAAGACAGAGTATAATTTTGACGCACTGAATATCCCACAAGATCATCCTTCTAGAGATTTGCAGGATACATTTTACATGTCAGACGATGTGGTTCTGAGAACTCATACATCTCCTGTACAGGTGAGGTATATGAAAGACAGGAAACCTCCCTTTAGAATGGTTTGCCCTGGAAAAGTGTACAGAAGCGATTATGATGTTTCCCATACACCGATGTTTCACCAGATGGAAGGTTTAATGGTAGGGGAGAATATATCATTTGCCAATCTCAAGGCCATATTAACAGAATTCGTAAAAAAAGTTTTCGGAGACACCGAGGTTAGGTTTAGACCACACTTTTTTCCATTTACAGAGCCCAGTGCCGAGATGGATGTACAGTGTGTAATATGTAAGGGAAAAGGCTGCAGACTGTGTAAAGAGAGCGGATGGCTGGAAATAATGGGATGCGGAATGGTAGATCCTGAGGTATTGAAGGCAGTTGGATACAATCACGAAGAGGTCTCAGGTTTTGCATTTGGAATGGGAATAGAAAGAGTAACAATGCTAAGACACGGAATAGATGACCTGAGGGCATTTTTCGAAAATGATATAAGGTTCCTGAAGCAGTTTAAGTAAAAATAAAAGAAAAAAGACGTTGGAGGAAACGATGTTAATTTCACTAGATTGGTTAAAACAGTATGTGGACATAAAAGAAAACACAAAAGAACTTGAAAATACCCTTACCATGATAGGGCAAGAGGTAGAGGCTATAGAGGTTCAGGGAGAAGACTTAGATAATGTAGTTGTGGGGCAGATAGTTGAATATGGAAGACACCCTGAAGCAGAAAAGCTGTCTCTCCTCAAGGTAGAAGTTGGAGAAGGGGAACCTCTTCAGATAGTATGTGGTGCACCTAATCATAAAAACGGAGATAAGGTAGTAGTAGCTAAATTAGGGGCTGTACTTCCTGGAGATTTTAAAATAAAAAAAGCCAAGGTAAGAGGAGTAGAGTCTTGCGGAATGCTTTGCTCTGAGGTGGAACTAGGTATAGGAGAAGATGGAGATGGAATAATAATCCTTCCTGAGGAAGCACCTGTGGGACAGGAGTATAGAAAATATATTGGTCTTGATGATACAATATTTGAACTAGAAATAACACCAAACAGACCGGACTGTCTTTCTCATATAGGTATAGCAAGAGAGGTAGCGGCTTATTATAAGAGAAAAGTAAAATACCCTAAGTATGAGATGGATGAGGTAATAGAACCTGTTTCTAGTCACATACACATAGATATAGAGGATAGGGAAAGATGTAAAAGATACTGTACGAGAATCCTAAAGGGAGTAAAAATACAGGAATCCCCTGAATGGCTCAAGAAAAGATTGAGGTCTATAGGTCTAAGACCTATAAATAATATAGTCGATATAACAAACTTTGTAATGTTTGAATACAATCACCCTATGCATGCCTTTGATCTAGATAAAATAGAGGGCAGTAAGATTATTGTAAGAGGGGCAAAAGCAGGGGAAAAGATAACAACTTTAGATGAAGAAGAGAGAGAGTTAAACAACGGTGAGTTAGTGATTGCCGATGAAAAAAAACCTGTAGCCATAGCTGGGATAATGGGCGGACTAAATACAAAAGTTGATGAAGAGACAACTGATGTACTTTTGGAAGTGGCTTATTTTACACCTGAAAATATAAGAAAAACTTCTAAGTCACTGGGGCTTTCCTCTGATTCTTCCTATAGGTTTGAAAGAGGAATAGACAGAGAAAATTCTATAGAGGTAATAGACAGAGCCTCTAAGCTCATGAAAGAGATAGCCGGCGGAGAGATTCTGAGCGGAGTAGTGGAAAAATACGTAGAAAAATATGAAAAAATAGAACTCACTCTCGATATAGACAAGCTTAATAAGTTTGTAGGTAAGGATATATCTGTGGAAACAGTGGGAGAGATATTAAGAAACCTTGGTCTTGAGATAAAGGATCTGATTGGGAAAATACTTACAGTTTGTCCTCCTAGCTACAGAAGTGATTTAGTTAGAACTGCAGATCTTTATGAAGAGGTCATTAGGATGTATGGTTTTGAAAACATAGAGGATGTAATGCCTGAGACAAGCATAAAGGCCGGGGTAAAGGATCCGGAAACAGAGGCAGTGGACAAGGTTAAACTTGTGCTGAAAGAGTTAGGGCTTCAAGAGGTTATAAATTACAGCTTTATACCGTCTGACGGAGTATCAAAACTAAAAATGAATGTAGAAACAATGGCAATTAAAAACCCTATAAACGAAGATCTGGCAGTTATGAGACCTACGCTTATCTATGGTTTACTTTCAAATATAAGAGACAACTTCAACAGAAACCAGTTTGACCTTAAATTCTTTGAAGTCTCAAGAACGTTCACACCTAGTGAAGAACTTGCCAAAGAAGAGGTAAAAATCGCTATGGCAGTATCGGGGAGAGCCGAAAAAGATTTATGGAACTCAAAACCTGAAGCTTATGATTTCTTTGATATAAAGGGTTATGTAGAGGGATTCCTTGAGTATATGGGAATAAACAGATTCCAACTTGCAAGAGCCAATAATCCTACTTTTCACCCAGGTAGGTCTGCAGAGATCAGAATGGGCAAAGATGTAATAGGAAGCTTCGGAGAGATACATCCAGATGTGGCTGAAGCTATGGATATAAAAAAAGAAAGAGCCTATGTAGCTGAATTGGATCTTGCGAAAATTCTAAAATACGGAAAGAGCAAAATCAAGTATGAAAGAATTGTAAAATTTCCTGCAGTGACAAGAGATCTGGCAATTTTATTGGACGAAGATGTTCTTTTAGGAAATATGCTAGGGGATATCAAAAAGTCTTCTAAGATAATAGAAAGTGTAGAGCTATTTGATGTTTATCAAGGAGATAAAGTAGAAAGTGGTAAAAAGTCTGCAGCAATAAGTGTGGTTATGAGAAAGCCTAGTGGAACTCTAGAAGAGAAAGAGATAACAGAGGGAGTAGACAAAATACTTCAGACTATAAGAAAAAAATATAATGGTGAAATAAGACAGTAAAATAAAAATAGCGGCTTTTTGCCGCTATTTTTATTGGCTTTATTTAAAATAATTATATCCTAGTAAAAAGAGTATTTTTAAAATTGAAAATTATATTATTCAAGGTCATTATTGTAAGACAGGGGGTTAAAAAATGAAAAGAAATTTTTTATTATTGTCCATGTACATAATTTTCAGCTTTATTTCCTATGGACAGGAGGCAAAGATAAGCTACAACGGAGTTAATTTTCATAAAAAAAATGGAGATAAAAATGAATTTAGAGGGGTGTGGGTTGCCAGTGTCGCCAACTTGAACTGGCCAAAGAAGAGATCACTTCCTCCCAGAGAGCAGCGAAAAGATTTTAAAGAGATACTAAAAGAGATAAAAATAATGAATATGAATGCCATAATCATGCAGGTAAGACCGTCAGGAGATGCCATATACAGGTCTAAAAATGCTCCCTGGTCAAGGTATATAACAGGAACACAGGGAAAATATCCTGGATATGATCCCCTTAAATTTATGATAGCAACAAGCCATAAAATGGGAATAGAGTTCCATGCCTGGTTTAACCCCTATAGAATAGCACTTAATGACGAGGAGTTTGAAACCCTCAGTCATGACAATTTTGCAGTTAAAAACCCTGAAACTGTGATAAAATACGGAAAAAAATACTATCTTGACCCGGGGATTCCCAAGGTGAGAAAACACTTAATCGAGGTAATATTAGAAGTGGTTGACAATTATGATATTGACGCTGTACACATAGATGATTATTTTTATCCGTATACAATTGAAGGACTTGATTTTCCGGACATGGAAAGCTATAAGACCTATGGAGGAGATTTTTCTGAAATCAAGGAATGGAGAAGGGAAAATGTAAATAAATTTATAGAGGAGCTTCACAGGGAGATAAAAAAAAGAGAAAAAAATGTGAAGTTTGGGATAAGCCCCTTTGGAGTATGGAGAAACAACAAAGATGATGCCAGAGGTTCTGAGACAGCAGCTTTTCAGACAAGTTATGACAATCTATATGCCGATGTGCTGAAGTGGATAGATATGGGATGGATTGACTATGTGATACCTCAGGTATACTGGAATTTTGGATTTGCTCCTGCCCCTTATGAAAAACTTGTGGACTGGTGGTCAAGGGAAACTTCCGGTAAAAAAGTTAAGCTTTATATAGGCCAGGGAGCTTATAAAGTCGGAAAAGAAAACTGGGAAAACCCAGATGAGCTCATAAATCAGATTTACTATAATAGGAGTAGGGGTATAGAGGGAAGTGCTTTTTTTGATATAAAATCCTTATTGGAAAATCCATACAATCTTAAAGATAGGTTAAAAATAGACGTTTTCAGAGAAAATTAATCTCTATATTTTTAAAATTTCAAAAAACTAAAAAAATAGACAAAAAAAATTTAAAATGCTACTATTAAAAACAAATAAAGTATAAAAAAATGAAAAAAAATAAATTATATTGAAAAAATAGTTTTTATATTTTTCTGAAAAAAGGGAGAAAATATGGATTCTTTAAAAGAGCTTTTTAAAATTGGAAACGGACCTTCAAGTTCACACACCATGGGGCCAGAAAGAGCGGCAAAAAAATTTAAGGCTGACAGTCCAGATGCCTGTAGCTACAGAGTAGAGCTCTACGGATCACTTGCAGCAACTGGAAAGGGACACCTCACAGACTGGATAATAATTGAAACCTTAAAGCCAAGGGAAACAGAAATTTTGTGGAAACCAGAGGTGAGCTATGAATATCATACAAATGGTATGAAGTTTTTTGCTTTAGATTCCGAGGGAAATATATTGAAAGAGTGGCTGGTTTTTTCTGTAGGAGGCGGAACCATCATGGAAGACGGTCAGGCAAGACAAGGTGGATCTAGTGTGTATCCTCTGGGAAAAATGACTGAAATCATGGAATGGTGCAGCAAAAATAGAAAAGAACTCTGGGAATATGTGGAGGAGATGGAGGGAAACTCTACATGGCCTTTCCTTGAAAAAATATGGGAAGCGATGGAAAGCTGTATAAAAACAGGAATCAATAAAAGCGGTGTACTTCCAGGAACCCTGAAATATCCAAGAAAGGCGCAATCTTTTTACAGAAAAGCCAGAAGGGATAACTCAAGAAACGGCTTTATAGGAAAAATATTTGCATACACCCTTGCTGTATCAGAAGAAAATGGCGGTGGTGGAAGGGTAGTAACTGCTCCTACCTGTGGGGCTTCTGGAGTAATACCGGGACTTTTATATGCCCTTAAAGAGGAGTATAATCTTTCAGAGGATGAAGTTTTGAAGGGGCTTGCAATTGCAGGACTCATAGGAAATATAATAAAAGAAAATGCCACCATATCAGGAGCCGAAGGTGGGTGCCAGGCAGAGGTAGGAGCGGCTTGCTCTATGGCAGCTGCTATGTCTACTTTTTTGCTAGGAGGCTCCCTGAAACAGATAGAGTATTCTGCAGAGATAGCTCTAGAACACCATCTAGGATTGACGTGTGATCCTGTTGCTGGGTATGTACAGATACCATGTATAGAAAGAAATGCCGCGGCGGCAGTGAGGGCCCTTGATGCTGCCAACTACTCCCTCTATACAGACGGTCAGCATTCAGTATCCTTCGATCGGGTTGTCCTTACCATGAAAGAGACAGGAAGAGACCTAAAGTGCGAATACAAGGAAACCTCCCTAGGTGGTCTGGCAAAATTTAATTTTGATGCAGAGTGTTAATTGGACCGGTTTTCTCCGGTCCTTTTATTTTATATTTTTTCCATAAAAAACAGATATTTTCGAGAGAAATTTTGGATTATCTGAGATTATTAAAATTGAAACTTCATTTTTTTTAGGATTTTATGTATAATTTAAAGGATAAATATAATTTTGGAGGTAGAGATGAAGCTTATTGTTGGACTGGGGAATCCCGGTGAAAAGTATAGTAAGACAAGACATAACATAGGTTTTGAAGTGATAGATATGTTGGCCGAAGATCTTAAAATATTGGGCTTTAGAGAAAAGTTTCAAGGTTTGATAGGGGAGACAACGGTGAAAGATGAGAAGGTATTTCTTTTAAAGCCTCAGACTTTTATGAATCTCAGCGGAAATTCAATAAATGAGGTCATAAAATTTTATAAAATAGACCCTGAAGAGGATCTCATAGTAATATACGATGATATGGACTTGGATCTAGGAAAACTTAAAATAAAAATAAAAGGAAGTCCAGCAGGACACAACGGTATAAAATCGATAATATCACATATAGGGGAAAATTTTATAAGATTAAAATGTGGCATAGGGAAGGCAAAATCCAGAGAAGAGACGGTAAATTTCGTACTTGGAAGATTTTCCAAAGAGGAATCAACTGAGGTGGAGCCTATGATCGAAAACGCATCTAAAGCGGCACAGGCACTTATTACTGCAAAAGATATAAGCAGAGTTATGCAGAAATACAATAAAAAGAAGTAAAAATTTAATTTTTACGAAAAAAACACGTCAAAATCTTCCCGTAATATTATAAAGCTGATCTCTGCAAAGGAAAATATGCAAGATGCTCTCAGATTGTAAAAAATTCTAATGCCTTGGAATATTTTGTTTTATAAATGAAAAAAATAATTTTAGTATGTTTAATTGATAATGTAAATAAACTGTAAGAAGATGCAAGTGTAGCGAATAACAACATTTCGAACAAAAACAGTTCTAAAAATTTTAAAAAAAGTATTTTCATTTTTCTCTGAGAAAATAAAAATGAAACAATCTAAAAAAGAATATAGGTAGTATGGGAATGGAGAAACTACATGATTGCAGTATCGTTGTGATGCCCGACTTTTTGTAGTTTTTTTTATTTGGAAAAATACGGATAAAAAAAAGAAGGAGTGATAAAATGGGAGTTTATTTGTCAGAGTTTATAGGTACGATGATTCTGATATTCCTCGGTAACGGCGTAGTTGCAAATGTGGTTCTAAGCAAGAGTAACAACAGTGGCTGTGGCAGTATATGTAACTGGATGGGGAAGTGGAGCTCACATCAATCCCGAAGTGACAATGGCACTTGCAACTATAGGTGCCTTTGACTGGGGAATGGTTCCTGGATATATACTGGCTCAGGTAGCCGGGGGATTTACTGGAGGAGTACTTGTATATCGTGCATATAAACAGCATTATGATGAAACAGAGGATGCAGACGGTAAACTTGCTACTTTATCTACAGGTCCTGCAATAAGCGGAGCTAAGTGGAATGCAACAACTGAGATAATAGGTGCGGCTACGCTGGTTATGGGAGTACTAGGAATAACAAATGGAAATAACAACGTAGGACCTATGGCGGCCCTGCTTGTAGGTATACTTGTTTGATCACTTGGTCTAAATCTTGGAGGATCCACTGGATATGCCATAAATCCAGGAAGAGATTTGGGACCTAGAATAGCTCACGCTTTACTTCAAAAGGAAAGAGAGACTCTGACTGGGCTTATGCATGGATTCCAGTAGTGGCTCCTATTGTAGGAGGAATTATAGGGGCACAGATATATATTTTCTGCCTAAGTGTTTGGACCTAATAAAAATGAAAATACGGTTGATTATTTGAATTAATTTGACAATCTAGGAACTAAAAATTATGGGAGGTCAATTAAGTGAGTAAAAAATATGTACTAGCACTAGATCAGGGTACGACAAGTTCAAGGGCAATTGTATTTGATAAAGACGGAAATACGGTAGGGGTATCTCAAAAAGAGTTTACTCAGATATACCCGAAGGCAGGATGGGTAGAACACAATCCTATGGAAATATAGGCAAGTCAGAGTTCCGTTGTGACAGAGGTAATGGCTAAAACCGGTATAACAAGTGATGAGATCGCTGCTATTGGAATAACCAAGCAAAGAGAGGGATAAAAAAACTGGAGAACCTGTATACAACGCAATCGTATGGCAGTGCAGAAGAACTGCAAATATCTGTAATGAACTTAAGGAGAGAGGGGTAGAAGAGTACGTAAGATACAATAAAGGTCTTGTAGTAGATGCCTATTTCTCTGGAACAAAGGTTAAGTGGATACTTGATAATGTAGAGGGTGCAAGAGGGAGAGCTTTTTTTCGGAACTGTAGATACATGGCTGATCTGGAAACTTACTAACGGAAAAGTTCACGTAACAGATTATACAAATGCATCAAGAACGATGCTCTTTAACATAAGAAATCTTAAATGGAATAAAAAAATACAGGCAAGAGAAATATGAGAGCCAAGTAACCAGGGGATTTTTAGTGTCTCCTGTTTACTTGGTCTTTTAAATTTTTTTAATTTTTTTTGAACTAAATAAAAAAATAACATTCTATTTTTGAATTCTTTTAAATTTTTTTAATTTTTAATTTTCAAAAAGTTTATTTTTACAGATTAATTGAGGTATAGTTAACTTGGGGATATTTTAAATTAAACTTACGAAAAATAAACTTATATTAAACAAAGTGTAAAAATTCACAGTGTAAAATATTGTTTATTTGTAAAGTATGTGCTAAAATATTAGGAAAACAGAACATTTTTTTTGTTTAAACTTAATTATTGTTTATTAAAACTTTTACATATACTTAACATTATTTTTTATTAAAGGGGTGTATTTATGAAACTGTTTACTTTCAGAGGGGGGGTTCATCCACCTGAAAATAAAGCTCAGACAGAAAATAAGGAAATTGAAGTATTTCCTGTATCCAAGATACTGTATGTACCGATGCTTCAGCATATAGGAGCACCATTAGAGCCAAATGTAAAAGTAGGGGACAGGGTATTGAAGGGTCAGAAGATAGCTGATTCTGAGGCTTTTGTGTCTTCACCGGTACATTCTCCAGTGAGTGGAGTAGTAAAAAAAATAGAAGTTATGCCCTTCCCACTAAGTGGAAAGGTAAAAACTGTAGTGATCGAAAACGATGAAAAAGAAGAATGGGCAGAACTTACAAAGATACAAGACTGGGAAAAAGCCACTAAAGAAGAACTTCTAGCAATGGTAAGAGAAAAAGGTATAGTAGGGGTAGGAGGAGCTTGTTTCCCTACACACATAAAATTGAATCCTCCAAAAGATGTGGCCATAGATGTGTTACTTCTAAATGGTGCAGAGTGTGAGCCGTATCTAAATTCAGACAACAGACTTATGATTGAGGAACCTCATAGGATAGTAGAAGGAATCAAAATCATAAACAAGATTCTCGGAATAAGCAGAGCGGTCATCGGTATAGAGGACAATAAAACAGAGGCTATAGAAAAGATGAAGAAAGCCTGTGAGGGAACTGGTATAGAGGTGGCAATGCTGAAAACACAATATCCTCAAGGTGGAGAAAAACAGCTTATAAAGGCTGTTTTAGACAGAGATGTGCCTTCTGGAGGTCTTCCTTCTGCAGTAGGTGTTGTGGTTCAGAATACTGGAACTGCCGGAGCAATTTATGAGGGATTGGTCGAAGGGAAACCTCTTATCGAAAAAATAGTTACAGTTTCTGGTAAGGCTGTAGAAAGACCTGCAAACCTCAAGGTAAGAATAGGAACAATGTTTTCAGAAATTTTAGACTATGCTGGAACCAACAGAGAATCTATGGATAAGTTAGTCATGGGGGGACCTATGATGGGAATGGCCCAGCACACAGAAAATGTTCCTGTGGTAAAGGGTACTTCGGGGCTCCTGGGTCTAACAAAAGAGGAAACAAATCCTTATAAACCTAAGTCATGTATAGTATGTGGAAAATGTATCAAGGCATGTCCTGTAAACCTTCTTCCAAATATGTATGCAAAATTGGCAAGGTTTAAACAGTGGGAAGAGATGGGGAAAAATCATCTTATGGACTGCATAGAGTGTGGATCATGTTCATATATCTGTCCTGCAAACAGACCATTAACTGAGGCTATAAAAATTGGAAAAGCTAAACTTAGAACAATGAAAAAGTAGTAATCAGGAGGAGAAAACGTGGAAAAGATTTTGAAAATGGGTCCTTCGCCACATATAAGAACCAAGGAGAGAGTAGAAGATGTAATGTATGATGTGGTAATAGCGCTCGTACCGGCTCTTCTCATGGCAATATATGTTTTTGGAATGAGGGCATTGACAGTAACGGTAACAGCAGTTCTTTCTTGCATGGTCACAGAATGGATCTGTCAGAAGGTAATGAAGCAGGAGACAGCCATATTTGACGGAAGTGCAATTATCACAGGAATTTTATATGCATTTGTGATTCCTGCCTTTATGCCGATCCCCTACATTATAGTAGGGTCAGTGGTTTCTATAGCACTGGGTAAAATGGTTTTCGGAGGACTAGGACACAATATATTTAATCCAGCTCTTGTTGGGAGAGCTTTTGTCCAGGCATCTTGGCCTGTGGCAATAACAAGTTTTTATTATGACGGAAATGCAGGGGCCACTGTTCTAGATGCAATGAAGAGAGGTCTAGATCTGGATACGTCTCTTTTGCAAGTTGGAAATCCTTATGTCCAAGCACTTATAGGAAGAATGGGTGGGTGTCTAGGTGAGACATCGGCAATAGCCATCCTTATAGGGGGAATTTATCTCATCAAGAAAAAGCAAGTTGACTGGAAAGTACCGACAATAATAATCGGAACAGTATTTATTCTCACTGCATTAGCAGGAGCCAATCCAGTTCTTCACATACTTTCAGGTGGACTTTTCTTAGGAGCTTTTTTCATGGCTACCGACATGGTTACAAGCCCTTATACAGAAAAAGGTAAGATTTATTACGCTATCGGGATAGGGATACTTATATCTGCAATTAGATTAAAAGGTGGATATCCTGAAGGAACGGCATTTGCAATACTTATTATGAATGGAGTTGTTCCAATTATAAATAGGTATACTGCTCCGAAAAAATTCGGGGAGGTGGCAAAATAATGAATAGATTTGTACACTATGGACTTGTACTTCTTTCTATAGCTGCTATTTCTGCAGGTATATTGGCATCGGTAAATAATATGACAAAAGATGTGATCGCAGCGAATGCAATAAAAGCTGTAAATGAAGCTAGAATAAAGGTTCTACCGGGAGCAGTTTCATTTAATGAAGAAGAGAAAAAAAGTGTCGAAGGTCTGGATTATGTACCAGGTTATAATGATGGCGGAGAACTGGTTGGTTACGCAGTAACCGTTGCCCAGCCTGGTTATGCGGCGAATATAAATTTTGTTTTAGGTTTTGGATCAGAAGGGGACATCAAAGGACTTAATATAATTGGCCATCAGGAAACACCTGGATTGGGATCTAAGGTATCAGATCCAGATTGGCAGTCCCACTGGATAGGGAAGAAATTAGGATATGAGTTCAATAAATCCACAGATGCATTTGCAGGAGCAACGATTTCTCCTCAAGCAGTTTACACTGGAATGATGAGAGCTCTTTCTACTTATGAAACTGAGGTGAAGAACTAATGGGTAAAAAAGAGATGAAAATACTCACTCAGGGACTCATAAAAGAGAATCCTGTATTCGTGTTACTTTTAGGACTATGTCCTACACTTGGAGTTACAAGCTCGGCAATAAACGGTTTGGCAATGGGACTAGCAACAATGGCTGTACTTGTGTGCTCAAACAGTATAATATCAGCGGTAAAAAAGAGTATTCCGGACAAGGTAAGAATCCCGGCGTATATAATGGTAATAGCCTCACTGGTTACTATAGTAGAGATGATAATGAAAGCCTATGTGCCTGCTCTTTATGCAGTACTTGGACTATTTATTCCTCTTATAGTTGTTAACTGTATAGTTTTGGGGAGAGCAGAGAGTTTTGCTGCTAAAAACGGAGTTTTTCTCTCCTTTCTAGATGGAGTAGGAACAGGTCTAGGGTTTGCTTTGGCACTTACACTTCTTGGAGGAATAAGAGAGATACTTGGAAACGGTTCACTGTTTAATATTTCATTTATCCCTGAAGGGTTTAGTCCTGCACTGATATTCATACTAGCTCCTGGAGCCTTTATAACTATAGGATGTATAATCGCAACGCAGAATTATATAAAGATAAGAAAAAGCGAGAAAATCCAGAATAGTGTGGAGGTGTAATCTGTGGATTTAGGAAATTTATTTTCAATAATTGTTGGTGCAATATTTATAAATAACTTTATCTTTGCCAAATTCCTGGGTATCTGTCCTTTTATGGGAGTATCTAAAAAAGTAGAATCATCTATAGGAATGGGTATGGCAGTTGCCTTTGTTATGACTCTGGCCTCTGCAGTAACTTGGATAGTTTACAAGTTTTTATTGGTTCCTTATGGACTGGAATATTTACAGACGATAGCATTTATTTTGATAATAGCTTCCCTTGTACAATTTGTAGAGATGGCTATTCAAAAGACATCTCCTCATCTGTATAAAGCTTTGGGTGTATTTTTACCACTTATAACTACAAACTGTGCTGTACTAGGGGTTGCAATTCTTAATATTCAAGAAGGGTTCAACTTTATTGAAACAGTGGTAAATGGTTTTGCAGTTGCTATAGGATTTACTCTTGCTCTTGTCCTGTTGGCAGGAATAAGAGAAAGACTTGAATATGCTGATGTACCTAGACCTTTCCAGGGAGTACCGATAGCATTTATATCGGCAGGACTTCTTGCCATGGCGTTTATGGGATTCAGTGGAATGCAAATCTAGATTTTTGGGAGGTTAGTCAAAAATGGAAGCAATATTAATACCAGTTTTGATATTGGGAGGGATAGGACTTTTTATGGGGCTTTTCCTGGCCTTTGCATCAAAGAAATTTGAGGTAGAAGTCAATCCCAATGTTGAAAAAATAATGGAAGTTCTCCCGGGAATAAACTGTGGAGCATGTGGTTTTCCTGGATGTGCAGGTTATGCCGAAGCAATAGCTCTAGAGGGAGCGGAAATAACTTCATGTGCCCCAGGAGGGGCTGCAGTCGTAGAGGCCGTTGGTAAAATAATGGGTCTAACTGCAGATACCGGCGGAGAAAAAATGGTAGCAAGAGTACTCTGTCAGGGGGATAATACAAGAACAAATAAACTATATGATTTTGATGTTGAACTTAAAAGCTGTGCAACTGCGATGCTGTATTTTGGAGGAGATAAATCATGCTGGCACTCATGTCTGGGATATGGAGACTGTGCTGCAGTATGTCCTGTAGATGCAATAACCATAACAGATAAAGGTGTGGCTGTAATAAATGAAGACAAGTGCGTGTCATGTGAGAAGTGTGTCAAAGAGTGCCCAAAAAGGGTGATATCCATGACTCCACAAAGTCAAAAGGTCACAGTATTATGCTCCTCAAGGGAAAAAGGTGCAGTAGCTAGAAAGAACTGTAGCGTAGCTTGTATAGGATGCGGTGTCTGTGTAAGGTGCTGTCCTGTAGATGCCATAGACTTGAAGAACAACTTGGCTAAAATAGACCCTGAAAAATGTATTCAGTGTGGACTCTGTGCAATCAAGTGCCCTACCAACGCAATAACAAGTGAAGTAAAAGAGATAAAAAAGGCTGAGATAATCGAGGAAAAATGCGTAGGGTGTACAGCCTGTGCAAGAGTATGTCCAGTCGATGCAATAGAGGGCGAGGTAAAGCAAAAGCACAAGGTAATCGAAGAAAAATGTATTGGATGTCAGCTTTGCTATGAAAAGTGTAAATTTGGAGCCATAAAAATAAATGTGACTGAGAAAAAAGATAGTTAATGTATAAAAGGGAAGGCTGCCTTAGCGTAGCCTTCCCTTTTGCTTTTAATTAAATTTTCAAAGATTTAGATCCCTTTTCAAGAGCTTTTTTATGAAGAGGAGTGAGTTTAGCTTTTTCACCATCAAAAATTTTTGTAAATGCTTCTATAATCTCTTTTTCTTTTATTGATTTTGTCAGCGCCAGGTAGGCTCCTAACATAACTAGGTTGGAATCCTTTTCAATTCCGCATTCAGATGCAATTTCATTTGCAGGAATATAATATACCTCTATATCCTCCCGACTGACTTTGTCGGATATGAGTGAACTGTTGACCAAGAGTCTTCCCCCTGGGACAAGAGATGTTTCAAATTTATCCAGGGAGGGCTTGTTCATAACAATTGCAAAGTCTGCATCGCCTGAAATTATAGGGGAACCAATTGGTTTTTCTGAAAGAATGACATGACAATTGGCAGTTCCTCCTCTCATCTCAGGTCCATAAGATGGCAGCCAGGACACCTGTCTGTTATGGAGCATTCCTGCATATGCTATTAATTTTCCAAGAACCATTACACCCTGCCCTCCGAAGCCTGCACAGATTATTTTTTCGGTCATGTTAATCCTCCTCCTTTTCAGGAGATTTTATAACTCCCAAAGGATAGTAAGGAATCATATTATCCTTTAACCAGTCGAGAGCCTCTATAGGGGTCATGCCCCAGTTTGTAGGACAGGTAGATAGGACCTCTACAACGGTAAACCCCTCTCCCTTTATCTGAAGCTCAAAGGCTTTTTTTATAGCTTTTTTTGCTTCCCTTACGTGTTTTGGATCGTGGACAGATACCCTCACTACATAGACGGCCCTCTCTAGAGTAGCAAGAATCTCTGACATTTTGATAGGCATCCCGTGAATTTTTTTATCTCTTCCATAGGGTGAGGTGGTTGATTTTTGACCGATGAGAGTGGTAGGTGCCATCTGTCCTCCAGTCATTCCATAGACAGCGTTATTCACAAAAATTGTTGTGAAGTTCTCCCCTCTGAGAGCAGCATGGATTATCTCTGCACATCCGATAGATGCCAGGTCTCCATCTCCCTGGTAAGTGAACACAGTACAATCTAAATTAACTCTCTTTATGCCTGTGGCCAGAGCAGGAGCTCTTCCGTGGGGTCCTGCCTGCATATCACAATTAAAATATTTGTATGAGAGTGCAGAGCAGCCTACAGAGGCCACCCCTATACTTTTGTCCAAAACTCCAAGTTCCTCTAAAACTTCTCCTACAAGCCGATGTATAATCCCGTGGGTACATCCTGGGCAGTAGTGAGTTACTGCATCTGTTAGTCCCTTTGTCTTTTGAAAAACTACCTCCATCACTCACCACCTCCAAGAATCTCCTCTATTTTATCTATGATCTCCTGAGGAGTAGGTATTACTCCCCCGGTCCTGCCATAAAAATGAACAGGAAGTCTTCCATTTACACCTAGCCTCACATCTTCCACCATCTGCCCTGTACTCATTTCAACTGTTAAGACCGCCCTGACTCTTTCATGGAGATTTTCTAGCACGTGATAGGGGAAGGGAAAAAGGGTTATAGGTCTCAAAATGCCAACATTTATACCTTTGTTTTTTAATTTCTCTACGGCACTCTTTAAAATTCTAGAGGTGGTACCATAAGCCACCGCAACAATATCGGCATCCTCTATATTATACTCCTCCCATCTGCACTCTTTTTCACATATGAGGTCCATCTTTTTTTTGATTTCCAAAATGTGTTTTTCCAGCCTATGAGAATCGAGGTCTAAAGATGTTATTATATTGGGTTCCCTTTTTCCCCTTGTACCTGTAGTGGCCCATTTTTTTTCAACGGGAGTTTTTTTGGGGAAATCTTTAAACTCAACGGCTTCCATCATCTGCCCGATCATGCCGTCTGCCAATATCATGACAGGAGTTCTGTACTTATCAGCTACATCAAAGGCTGCGGGTATGAGATCAACAGCTTCTTGGATGCTTGCAGGGGCAAAAACAGGCAGGTGATAATCTCCGTGTCCTCCACCTTTCACAGCTTGAAAATAGTCGGCCTGGGCAGGCTGTATTCCCCCCAACCCTGGTCCTGCTCTCATTACGTTTATGATAAGACAGGGGAGTTCTGCACCAGCAATATAGGATATTCCCTCCTGCTTTAGGGAGATTCCTGGAGAAGATGAAGATGTCATGACCCTGGCTCCAGAACCGGCAGCACCATAGACCATATTTATAGCTGCAATTTCCGACTCAGCCTGGACAAAGGTCCCTCCTGCCAAAGGAAGCTCCCTCGACATATATTCAGGTATTTCATTTTGTGGGGTGATTGGATATCCAAAAAAGAATTTACATCCTGCTTTTATAGCAGCTGCAGCCATGGCTTCATTACCTTTCATTAAGACTTTTGCCATTAAAAAACCTCCTTCCGATCAAATTTTTTCTACCCTTATTGCAAGGTCAGGACACATTATTGCACAGTTTCCACATCCGATGCATTTATCAGGGTCAGTTACTCCGGCAGGATTATAACCTTTGGAGTTGATCTTGTTCTTTTGAAGAAATACAATATTTACCGGGCAATTTACGGTACAGAGTCCGCATCCTTTACAGCGTTCCTCATTAAAAGTAACGATACCTTTTCCCATTTCCGACCTCCTTTTCAATGAATATAATTTTTAACAAATGTTTTTACTAAAGTTTTACGCAGAGAATTCTCTCTTCCCTTCTTTAAATTAGATTGTCGGATGTCTTTTGTAAATCTTTCTATCGGTGAATGATTTGAGTTTTTATTAAATTGATTTAAATTTCCACTTGAAATGATTGCTGGTAAATTACTGAATTTATCTGAATATCAGAATCAAAAGATTTTGTCACGAATGGACACTAATAAAAAATGGGGAAATTAACACGAATAAGGATAAAAGCTTTTGGTCACAGAGAAAAGAAGAGAGTATTACGGAGGAGAGCGATATTAAAGTCAAAAGATTTTATCACGAATGAACACCAATAAAAGATAGGGAAATTAACACGAATAAGGACAAAAGCTTTTGGTCACAGAGAAAAGAAGAGAGTATCACGGAGGAGAGCGATATTAAAGTCAAAAGATTTTATCACGAATGAACACTAATAAAAGATAGGGAAATTAACACGAATAATAACAAAATCTTTTGGTCACAGAAGACACAGAGACAGGAGAAGAGTTTCATAGAGAAGATTTTTTGAATTTTAAAGTCGCAGGGCTTATACAGGAAAGAGCCTGTACTCAGCCGTCCTACAGAATAAGTTCCGCAGGGAACCGAGGACTGTAGCTCACAAAGGTGATAAAAGAAATATACACTTCCTAGACATTTGAAAATTCTTGATTTTCTTTGGTTACTTTCTTTTATCAAGAAAAGAAAGTAACACAGGTTTTCGGAGAAATTCAATAGTTTAATTTGAAATAAAAGCAGCAACTTGGTTTAAATCAAGTAATTTTTTAGATATCTAAAAGAAAAAAGACCGTTTAAAACAGTCTTTTTTCGAAGGCTTATACAGAAATTATATCAATAAATTTTAAACTATGTTTTCTTTGAGTTTCATTTTATAGTTTTGAAATTTAAATGCCAGTAAACTGCTTATTGGCACAAAATAGAGATAAAATGCATAGGGAATATAAGAATAAAAATTAACTTTTAAAGTCTCCGTTGGCACAAAGGCAGCGATATTCCATGGAATCAGGGGAGCTATCATAACTGCTGTATTTTCTATGTCTAAGGCTAATTTTTCCCTGGTGAACCCCAGTTTTTTATAGGCATCTTTTAAAAATTGTTCTGTGAGTACAATGGATATGGTCTGACTGCATCCGAATATTCCTGTCAGGACACTTGTTATAGCTGTGCATGAAAACAGCTGAAATCTATTTTTAGACCTAAGGGATATTTTATTGAATTTTTCAAGCATAGCTGTTTTTTGGAATATTCCGGCTAAGGAGCAAGAGATGAAAACTACTATTCCTGCCTTTATCATGGAAATTATTCCTCCGCGATTTAAAATGTTTCCTATCTTAACGCTATTTTCTAATTTAAATCCAAAGATAGAAAAATTTATAACCTCTAAAGGGGTATAGCTTTGGACTAAAATGGATATAAAAACAGCTGAAAGGATACTTATACTCATGGATTTTTTAACATTTACTTTTAGCAGAGAAGCACCAAAGATTATTGCCGCTGGAATCAGAGGAATCAAACCTATGCTGAAAACCTCCTTCATACTTTCACCTATGTTTTCATGAGTGAAGGCTATAGGGTTGTCTAAGGACAAAATTAAATAAAAAAACGCTGAAGCAATCAGGGGAAAAATTTCTGTTTTGAGCATATTTTTTATGTTGGTATAGAGGTCTGTTTCTGTGAGATTGGCAACCAAAATAGCACTAGATGACATAGGAGAGCATCTGTCTCCGAAATATGCCCCAGACATAATAGCTCCTGTCACTATTTCAAGCTTTATATTGCCGGCTTTTGCCATCACAATTATCGCCATCCCTATTGTGCTCACAGTACCAAAGGAGGTCCCTAAAAGTAGTGATACAGAGGAGACAATGAAAAAAGTGTAAATAATAAAAAAGTTGGGATTCATAAACTTTATTCCATAATAAACAATGGTCGGTATGGTTCCTGCAGATATCCAAAGGGAGGTCAGAATACCAATAAGAGAAAACACCTGGAGAACAATAAATGATTTCTTACCACCGTCAAAAATCATTTTTAGGACATCCCTTGCACCATATCCCCTTTTAATAGACAGAAGGGAAAAAACAAAAAGAGCTATAAACAGAGGGTATCCGATGAATATCTTATTTATAACAGAAAATATCAAAAGTATAAAAATAAAAGCCATACCTAGCAAAATATCCATAGAGCCTCCTAAAATTATAATGGTCAAACTGATTTTAACTTTAAAAAAAATTTTAATCAACTATTATTTGATTTATAAATATTATTATGTGGGGATCTTATAATGTAAAATAGTTGGCAGGTATCATGAGAATATGATAGTATTTATGTAACTGAAAATTCAGAAATGAAAATTTTGAGGGGGGAAATTAAAATGGATAAAAAAGTAATAAATACAGAAAAGGCACCTGCAGCTTTAGGACCGTATTCGCAGGCTATAGAGGTCAACGGAATGTTGTTTGTATCGGGTCAGATTCCATTTGTGCCAGAGACTATGACTTGTATTTCTGATGATGTACAGGAGCAGACAAAACAAGCTCTAGAAAATGTAAAGGCTGTTTTAGAAGAAGCTGGATATTCTCTGAAAGATGTTGTAAAGGCCGGGGTTTTTATAAAAAATATGGATGATTTTGCAAAGATAAATGAAGTTTATAATGAGTATTTAGGAGATGTAAAACCTGCTAGGGCATGTGTTGAAGTTGCGAGACTTCCTAAAGATGTAAAAGTTGAAATAGAGGTAATAGCTGTAAAAGGTTAGGGCTGCGTTAGCAGCTTTTTTTTTTAAAGATAATCAGCCGAGCTTACCATCTTATGAGTAAATTACTGAATTTATCTGAATATCAGAATCAAAAGATTTTGTCACGAATGGACACTAATAAAAGATAGGGAAATTAACACGAATAAGGACAAAAGCTTTTGGTCACAGAGAAAAGAAGAGAGTATCACGGAGGAGAGCGATATTAAAGTCAAAAGATTTTATCACGAATGAACACCAATAAAAGATAGGGAAATTAACACGAATAATAACAAAATCTTTTGGTCACAGAAGACACAGAGAAAAAGAGGGAGTTTCACAGAGTGAAAATAAAAATCTTTTAATTTTCAGACTACTTTCCCCTTTAAAAAATGCCGTTAAGAAATCATCTTGTGAAATCCACTTTCATTGAAATAAGGAGGTTTACCGACTATATTTCAATAGAAAGTTAGTTCAGAAGTGATTTTAGGTATTTTTTAGGGGTGCCTTTTCTTTGGTTACTTTCTTTGGGCAAGCAAAGAAAGTAACACAGGTTTTCGGATAAATTCAATATTTTATGGCTCTATAATATTAATAGGGGGATAAATTAAATTTTATTATTGACTATATACAAAACAAACCCTTTTTTTATTTAACTTCTGATAGTTTTGACAGTTCTATTCTGAAGTCTCTACCGTTGATCTCTCCCACATATATAGATGTTTTAAAATTTCTTGTAGACCTAGCAGGGAGATTATAAAATGTAGGAGAAGAAACCAAGACCTCTCTGCCACTGTTTATTTCAGGATCTTTAAAATAGATATCGAGGGTTACACTCAGATTTTTACTGCTTCTATTTTCCATAAGTCCCGAGAAATATCGATAATGATTATTTTTTCTAGTTAATTTTGAATCGGTGATTCGAACTTTACCAAAGTTAAAAGAGTATCTTGAAGGTTCTCCCATTGCAGGGAAAAAAGTAATTATAAAAGCGATTAGTAATATAAATTTTTTCATAATATTCTACCTCCTTTTTTGAAGAATTAATCAAATTAAATATACTTAAAAAGAAATTAACCTCCTTTAACTTTTTTTTGAGTCGTTTTTATTAAATCCTGAATTGTGTTAAAATAAAGGTGGAAAATTATTTGAGAGGTGACCAATGAAAAAGTTTATAATAGAACCCCAGTACAGTAACTATAAGATATCTCAGTACCTTAGAGAGGTGCAAGGGTATTCAGGAAGAAGCTTGAGAAACATAGAGTGTTATCTTGACGGAAAAAGGGTAAAAACAACAAAAAAAGTAAGGAAACTTAACCGTCTGATGGTAAAAGAAAAAGATAAGGGAACCGACATGAAACCTATTAAGATGGATTTGAATATAATATATGAGGACAACAACCTCATTCTTATAGATAAAGAGCCCTATATCATAGTGCATCCCACACAAAAGAAGGTGGCTAAAACCTTGGCACATGGGGTAATTCATTATATGCATGAAAAAACTGGGAAAATTTTGGCCCCGAGATTTTATAATAGGCTGGACATGAACACAACTGGAATTATTGTGGTGGCTAAAAATGCTTATACCCAGGCTTTTTTACAGGATAAGGCAGAGGTCAAAAAATATTATCAAGCTATAGTAAAAGGTATAGTTGAAAAAGATGAATTTATGATAGAAAAACCTCTTGGAAAAGAAGGGGATGAACTTAGAAGAAAGGTAATGCCAGTGGAAAAAGGCGGACAGGATGCCAAAACCTTTGTTAAGGTAATAAAAAGATATCCTGAAAAAGATTTAACCCTTGTGGAGCTAGAACTTTTTACTGGAAGGACACATCAGATAAGAGCACATATGGAATCATTGGGGCACCCTATACTGGGAGATGAACTCTATGGAGCTAAGGATGAGAGAGCTAGAAGACAGATGTTGCATTCTTACAAGCTTGAATTTACAAATCCTGACACCTTACTTCAAGAAATAATAGAAATAGAGTTACCAGAGGATATGAAAGAAATTTTAAGATTAAAAAAGGTTACCAATTGATCATAAAAAAGTTCAATTTTAAACCCTATTCGATAATTGACAAAGGGTAGAAATTAGTATATAGTTAGATGTAGAAGGTGATCAAAAAGTGTACACAAAAAATGAGTAAATTACATTCGTTCACCAAAAGGCGACAAAAAAATTTACATAAAACTGAATTTATTATATCAAGGGGGTATTTTTAAAATGGCAGTAAAAGTTGCAATTAACGGGTTTGGAAGAATTGGAAGACTAGCTTTGAGATTAATGACTAAAAATCCTGAGTTTGATGTAGTGGCAATCAATGACTTAACAGATTCAAAAATGTTAGCTCACTTATTCAAATATGATACGGCTCAAGGAAGATTTAACGGAGATATCGAAGTTAAAGAGGGAGCTTTCGTAGTAAACGGAAAAGAAATAAAAGTATTTAGTCAAAGAAATCCACTTGACTTACCTTGGGGAGATTTAGGAGTAGATATCGTACTTGAGTGTACTGGTTTCTTTGCTACAAAAGAGAAAGCATCTGCTCACATTACTGCAGGAGCAAAAAAAGTTGTTGTATCAGCTCCAGCTGATGCTCAAACTCCTACGGTAGTATTCAACGTGAACCATGATATTCTTACAGGAGAAGAAACTGTAATATCAGGAGCTTCTTGTACAACTAACTGTCTTGCTCCAATGGCAAAAGTATTAAACGACGAGTATGGAATAGTTGAAGGATTAATGACAACAATTCATGCATACACTGGAGATCAAAATACATTAGATGCACCTCATGCAAAAGGTGATTTAAGAAGAGCACGAGCTGCTGCTGCAAACATCGTTCCTAACACAACTGGAGCTGCTAAGGCAATTGGTTTAGTTATTCCTGCATTAGCTGGAAAATTAGACGGAGCTGCTCAAAGAGTACCTGTGCCAACTGGTTCATTAACTGAGTTAATAACTGTATTAGAAAAGTCTGTAACTGTAGAAGAAGTTAATGCTGCGATGAAAGCTGCTGCAAACGAATCTTATGGATACACTGAGGAATTCTTAGTATCGAGTGATATCATAGGAATTGAATTTGGATCATTATTTGATGCAACTCAAACTAAAGTAATTACAGTAGACGGAAAGCAGCTAGTTAAGACTGTATCTTGGTATGATAACGAGATGTCTTACACAGCTCAACTAATCAGAACTTTAAAGTACTTCGTAGAACTTTCTAAATAATTTAATAAAAATAAATAGCGGAAACCTTGGTTTCCGCTTTTTTTTAGAGCTTTTATAAATATTATTCAAAAAACAGGAGGAAATCTAATGGCAAAGAAAATCATAACTGATTTAGAGTTAAAAGGTAAAAAGGTATTAATGAGAGTAGACTTTAATGTACCTTTGAAAGATGGAAAAATAACAAATGACAATAGAATAACAGCAGCACTGCCTACAATAACTTATGCACTAGAGCAGGGAGCGAGCGTAATAGCTTTTTCTCACCTTGGAAGAGTAAAAACTGAAGAGGATAAAGCCAGCAAATCAATGGCACCCGTTGCAGCAAGATTAGCTGAACTTTTAGGAAAAGAAGTTAAATTCGTCCCTGAAACAAGAGGAGCAGATCTAGAAGCGGCTGTATCTGAGATAAAGCCTGGCGAGATTATGATGTTTGAAAATACAAGATTTGAAGATATAGATGGCAAAAAAGAATCTAAAAATGATCCTGAATTAGGTAAGTACTGGGCTTCCCTTGGAGATGTCTTTGTAAATGATGCATTTGGAACAGCTCACAGAGCACATGCTTCAAATGTGGGAATAGCATCAAACATCGAAGAATCAGCAGCAGGATTTCTTATGGAAAAAGAGATCAAATTTATAGGTGGAGCAGTAGATGCTCCTGAGAGACCACTTGTTGCAATTTTAGGTGGAGCTAAAGTTTCGGACAAAATCGCAGTTATTGAAAATCTTATAGCAAAGGCTGACAAGATTATCGTGGGTGGAGGAATGATGTTTACATTCCTAAAAGCAAAAGGATTAAGCATAGGAAAATCCCTTTGTGAAGAGGACAAACTTGATTTAGCTAAGGAACTTATGGAAAAAGCCGGAGACAAGCTGATACTTCCAGTAGATACTGTAGCTGCTAAGGCATTTGCTGCAGATGCAGAGCACAAAACAGTGGCAGTAGCAGATATGGCAGAGGATGAGATGGGGCTAGATATCGGAGCAGCGTCTATAGAGCTTTTCACAAAAGCACTAGAGGGTTCAAAAACTGTTGTTTGGAATGGACCTATGGGAGTATTTGAAATGCCTGCTTTTGCAAAGGGAACTATAGGGGTTTGTGAGGCAATCGCAAACCTTGAGGGAGCGACTACAATAATCGGTGGAGGAGACTCTGCAACAGCTGCTATACAGCTAGGATACGCAGATAAATTTACTCATATCTCTACTGGTGGAGGAGCATCTCTTGAGTATTTAGAAGGAAAATTACTTCCAGGAGTAGAATCAATTTCTGAGTGTTAATTCACTTATAAATAGAGTTTATAAAGTGCGACTTATGTCGCACTTTTTGTTTTTTTATTTATTATAGATATATATGAAATATTAATAAAAATAAGTTCTACGAATTGAAATATGGTATAAAATAATTCTTTTGCTTGAAATTTTATTTTTCAAAGTTTATATTTAAAGTGATGTAACAACTAAAAAAAATCATAAAATGGGGGAGAATGATGAAAAAAAGATTTTATATGCTTTTAGGAACAGCTTTATTACTTGCTCTGACAGCATGCAGTGGCGGAGATATCAAAGAAGATAAAGAAGTATCCATAAAAAAACCAAAAGATTTTAGTCTTGTAGTGGCACACATCAACGACACCCATGGAAGAATAGAAGAGGGGAAATACGATGGGATGGGATTTACTAGAATTTCAACGGTATTAAAGGATCTCAGAAAAGAAAACGATAATGTTCTTTTTCTTGATGCTGGAGACACTATACACGGAACAACATTTGCAACTTTATCTGAGGGAGAGTCTGTGGTAGAGATACTAAATTATATGAAACTAGATGCAAGCACTCCTGGGAATCATGACTTTAACTACGGGAAGGACAGACTAAAAGAGATAGAAAAACTTGCAGATTATGAAATTCTAGGGGCTAATGTGGTTACTGAGAATGGTGGTAAATTTATTGAGCCTTATATTATAAAAGATATGAACGGAGTAAGTATAGGGGTTTTTGGGATAGCTACTCCAGAAACTGCCTATAAAACCAACCCTAAAAATGTGGATGGAATAATATTTGGCGACCCTGTGGAATACTCAAAAAAATCTGTTCAAGAGTTAAAATCTAAAGGTGCAGATTTTATAATAGCACTGACTCATCTTGGTATGGATCAAAGTACAAAAGATGGCCTTAAGAGCACAGACATAGCTAAGTCAGTAGAAGGTATTGGTCTTATTATTGACGGACACAGCCATACAACATTAGAAGATGGAGTGGTAGTCAATAAAACGACCATTGTACAGACAGGTGAATACGGCAAAAACATGGGGATAGTTGATATAAAGGTTGAAAACGGAGTGACTACCATAAACCCTAGATTGATAAGTAAGGAAGAGGCTCTAGGTAAAATCATTGAAAGAGAGATAGCCATGGAAATAACCGAAAGGCTGAAGGTCAATGAGGATTATCTTATAAAAAAGGGAGATACTCTTTCTGAAATATCATATTCTACAAAAGTTCCTGTGACCGAGCTGGCTTCAATAAATGGAATAAGTAATGTAGATCTGATATACAAGGGAAATACACTAATGGTTCCAGTGGAAAAAAATGTAACTAAAAGAGCAACCCAAGTGGAAAAAGTAACAATGGGAGGAATAGAAAAGGATCCCCAGCTTGAAAAATTAATTGACAGTATAAAAGCTGAACAGAAAAAAATAACTCATGTAAAAATAGGAGAAACTCCTGTGTCTTTAAATGGAGAGAGAGAGTTTGTGAGGACAGGAGAAACTAATCTTGCCAATATGATAACAGAAGCAATGCTCTGGAAGACAGGTGCCGAGATAGCCTTAACAAACGGTGGAGGTATAAGAGCCTCTATACCTGCAGGTGAAATAACAGTGGGAGATATAATCTCAGTTCTTCCTTTTGGAAACTATGTAGTTACCAAGGAGATGGGGGGAAGTGAGGTTATAGGGGCACTAGAACACGGTATATCAGATTACCCTGCTACCACGGGTGCATTTCCTCAGATAGCTGGAATGAAGGTGCAATTTGACCCTTCTAGGGCTCCAGGTGAAAGAATAGTTGCGGTGACAATGGATAGCGGTGAGGAACTTCTTCCTGATTCAGTTTATCTAGTGGCTACCAACGACTTTATAGCTGCAGGAGGAGATGATTATAAGATGTTCAAAGGTAAACCTGAAGCTGGTAATTTTGAGGGTCTTGACGAAATTCTTATGGATTACATAAAGACTAAAGGGATAACAGAGATGGAAAAAGACGGCAGAATAAGTGTGAATAAATAATCTAAGCAGGCTCCGGGTTTATCGGAGCCTGAACACTTATTTTTTTATAATTTCTGATAAAAAATTTGAAAAAATCGTTGACTGAGTTATGAAAATATGCTATTATTAATCTTGTCTTGAGGAAAAAAAATAACGGAGCATAGCGCAGCCCGGTAGCGCACCTGCCTTGGGAGCAGGGGGTCGCAGGTTCAAATCCTGCTGTTCCGACCATTTTTGCGGGAATAGCTCAGTTGGTAGAGCGTCAGCCTTCCAAGCTGAATGTCGCGAGTTCGACCCTCGTTTCCCGCTCCAACATTTGTGCCTGTAGCTCAGCTGGATAGAGCAACGCCCTTCTAAGGCGTGGGTCAGGAGTTCGAATCTCTTCAGGCACGCCATTTAATATTTAGGCAAAAAGAAAAGACATATGGTGAGCGTAGTTCAGTTGGTAGAGCGCCAGTTTGTGGTACTGGTTGTCGCGGGTTCGAGTCCCGTCGTTCACCCCATATAATATGCGTCACTAGCTCAGTTGGTAGAGCACACGACTTTTAATCGTGTTGTCACAGGTTCGATCCCTGTGTGACGCACCACTCAAACGCGGGGGTGGCGGAATTGGCAGACGCGCTAGACTTAGGATCTAGTGTCTTTGACGTGGGAGTTCAAGTCTCCCCCTCCGCACCATAAGAATTCAGGAGCAGCTTTTCGAAGCTGTTTTTTTATTTTTTGAAACAAAACAATATAGAATAATTCAGATAAGGGAATATTTTTAGTGAGTAGTATACAAAAAATCCGGATTTGTTTTCCGGATTTTTGATTAAACAGTTATTTTATCTAGTTTTTCTTCGATCTTTTCCAATACCATAGCAGGTTTCAGATCAAGCATACATTTAAAATGTCCCTTAGGGCATTTTTTTCCTCCATGGAGTCCGCAGGGTCTGCACGGAAGTCCTGTATTTTCTATTATCTGGCTATTTTTGGACCAAGGGTAGAATCCAAGTTCTCTAACGGTAGCACCAAAAATGGCTATAATATGAGTATCTTTCCAGGCGGAGGCTATGTGTATAGGGGAGGAGTCGTTGGTCAAAACCACATGAGATCTCCTTGTAACTTCTGCAACTTCTAGAAGGGAGGTTTTTCCTATCAAGTTGACTGTCTTATCGGTCTCTTTTATGTTGAGGAGAAGTTCTTCCCGTCCCCCTATAAGGATGATAGCCGTGTCCTCTCTTTTGGAAAGGTTTTCAATTAGATTATTAAAATATTCTAGAGGCCATTGTTTGGTAAACCATTTACTTCCAGGAGCAATAGCAACAATTTTTTTGTTTTCTAGATGGTTTTCAGACCAGATTTCATCTACTCTGCTTTTCTCGGCTTTTCCTGGGAAAATCTCTATTCCGTAGTATTTATTATTTTTATCCTCAACAAAGGAGAGGAGTTTTTCAACTTCATGCTTACTCTTGTCATAGTGTACCTTTTTGGTAAAAAATAATTTACCTGCGCAATTGTCATATCCCACTCTAATAGGGGCACCTGTTAGCCAAGTTAGCAGGGAACTTCTGAGATATCTATGTGGGGTGATGATCATATCAAAATTTTTGTATTTCAGTCTTTTACCCAAAAGAAAAAGCCCCTTGAGTCCTTTGTGCTCTCCCCTTTTATCATACTCTATTATTTCAGATAAATTTGGATTGTTTCTAAGGATAGCTGATCCTACAGGAGTCGTGACATAGGTTATGCTGCTGTCTGGATATTTTTCTTTGAGTTTTTTAATGAGAGGTGTAGATAGGACAATGTCCCCTATAAAGGCCGTATGTATAATCAAAATTTTCATCTATCCACCTCATTTTTCTTTAATTTATCAACGATAATATCCGCAATGGAATTTTTAATTTCGTTATTGTAGCTGTCGAAATATTTGTGAGAGTAGTCTTCCTTTGGGTTATCTTTGTCTGGTATGATATACTGAGCATTATTCCATCCAAAGACTCCCCATCTGACAGGATGCTGTGTTTTTTTATTTGGATATATGGCTACAATATTTCTTTTCATAGACGCCGCTATATGTGTAGGGCCAGTTGATCCTCCCAAATACAAATCAGCTTTTGATATTACCGCCGCAAGATTCAAGAGGTCACCGCCATTTGCAAATAGAAATATATTGTCTTCTTTAATTTTTTCAATTATCTTTTCGCCTCTCTCTTCTTCAGATATATGGCATGTAAGAACAACATTTAGAGCTGGTATTTTTTTCTTTACTGTTTTTATAAGGTCAGCATACTCCTCATCAGAAATATTTTTGGCAGAACCTCCCATAAATGGGTTTATCACAAGAATTTTACCCTCTATACTGTTTTCTTTTATAAATACCTCTGCTGCTCTTTTATGTCTCTCCTCTAAAAATACAGAGTTATTTATTTCATAATTTTCATCGAATAGTTTTCCATCGAGTTTTTTTATAAGATCGAGGTTGTATTCGGCCTCATTTTTTATAGAAAGAGATCTTCTCTGACGTATTCCTTTGTTGTATGCGAAAATAGAACTTAATTTTGATATGGGCCCAATTCTCCATTTAGCCTTACTGGCCTTGGCAAGTTTAGACACAAAACTGTCATTGTATAGAGCTATAAAGACATCCGCCCTAAAATGCTTGATTTTTTCTATTAGTTCCTTCTGTCTGAAATCATCTATTTTTATTACACGATTTATGTAAGGTAGATTTTTTACTATCTCATAATTGTATTTTCTCACGAGAACTGTTATTTCAGCCTGGGGATACATTTTTCTGAGCATATAAAAACTGGGGATGGAAAGAACTAAATCCCCTATTTTATCTGTTCTAGATACTATTATTCGTTTTATTTCCACAAAAATCACCCTTAGCTTTTTTTATTTTCCACATAGGATCCGTTTCGGTATATCTCTCTCAGCTTAAAATATTTCACCATGGAATACATTGAACTGGTACAGGCTATGACAAATCCCTCTATACCGTCTAAAAATCCCAGCCTTAAAAAATACATCCTGAAAAATTTATACATGGGGTTTAAAATTATTTTTAAAATTCCGGACTTTTTTCCTCTTCGGTAATATTCTTCTGCCCCCAAAGTTGTATATCTGTTGAATCTGTCGAAGTAATCTTTCATTGTGATATAGGAGTAGTGGTTTATTTTTTCTTTTATTTTTCCTATTTCAAGGTCTGTTATATAATCTTCATGAACCAGGTTTTCACTCACTTTAACGCTGTCTTTTTTCCAGAGTCTCGTGGCATACTGATTGCTCCATCCACCGTGTTTCAGCTCTTTTCCAAAGCATACAGAGCATCTGTTTATCTGGTAGACCTGGTGATCATAAGTTCCCTTTTTTATCTCGTTTATTTTTATTATAAGCTCTTCAGAGAGTTCTTCATCGGCATCGATAAGCAGTATCCACTCTCCGCTGCATTTTTCAATGACAGAATTTTTCTGAGGACCAAATCCCTTCCATTCTTCGTCGTAGACTTTGGCTCCGAAATTTTTGGCTATTTCCACAGTTTTATCGCTGCTGTTGCTGTCTACAATCACTATCTCATCAGCCACCTTACTGGCGGCTTTTAGAGTTACCGGAAGTATTTTTTCTTCATTAAATGTTATTATTCCAACGGATAGTTCCATCATCACTCACCCTATATTTATTTATCAGCTAATTATAACAACTAAAGTACCTTTTGGCAACTTTACAAAAAACAGAAAAGACCGAGTAGGGTAACTCGGTCTTTTCAATAGGTCATTCATAGTTTCTTAAAAGAAACACCTGAGTGGGTAGCCCAGGATTTGAATCATATAGACTTAAAAAAAGGGGGGGCTTAAGTTCTACATGGAATATATCAATGGTGCCTAGAAGTGGATTCGAACCACCGACCGCACGGGTATGAACCGTGTGCTCTAGCCAACTGAGCTATCTAGGCATATTTGGTGGCGGGGGCAGGATTTGAACCTACGACCTTCGGGTTATGAGCCCGACGAGCTGCCAGACTGCTCTACCCCGCGTCACTTTTCTGTCAAAAAGATAAATCATGAAATTTTGGTGGCGGGGGCAGGATTTGAACCTACGACCTTCGGGTTATGAGCCCGACGAGCTGCCAGACTGCTCTACCCCGCGTCACTTTTCTCTATAAAAAACATGATTTTTTTCTTTTGCAACAAGATTAATTATATTATATCGATAAAGATAAGTCAACATTTTTTTGTAATTTTTTATAAAATTTTATAATTTACTGTGTTATGTTTTTCAATTTTTGATTCCCCTATAGTATTTTTTAACCTTTTTAAGATATTTTGATTCTAGTTTTCCCCTGTATTCATCCTTTAGCTTATTTACACGACCGGCTCCTAGATTATATGCCATTATTCCATCAGAAACATTTGAGAAATAGATAATCTGTTTTAAAAGATAATAGGCTCCGTAATAGATATTTCTCTCGATATCTAACAGGTCATTTTTAACTATTTTTTTTTTATCCATTTTTTTACCGATATCTCTGCCGACGTTATAGGTAAGCTGCATAAGACCATAGGAAGGATCGTTTGAAATGATATCCGGCCTGTAACTGCTCTCTACCATTATTATAGAGGCGAGGATCTCCCACCCTATTCCGGTTTCACCGTGAACATCATAAAGAGCTTTGGCTACGGCCAAAGCTTCTTTTTCATCTACATTTCCCTTGCTTATCTCTTTTACCTTCTCAAGAATGAGCTTAAATTCTTCAAGTTCTTCAATTTCATTTTTCTGTTTTTCAATGAGTGTTTCATTATTTTTAAGTTTTTTCATATACTGCATCTCTTTTTCCATGTATTGTTTTTCATTTTCATTTTCATTCAGCTGAATTTGAAGGATCTCGTTTTTTAGGCTCTCTATTGCTATCTCTTTTTTGTGAAGGTTAAAGAGGAGAAGCACTGTGAGCACAAGAAACAATAAAACCGAAATTAATTTCATATTATCCTTATTTGAATTTTTCATATGAGGATATGGATATAGTTTAGTCTTCTTCATGCCGTGCCTCCTCCCCAAAACATCATAGGTTTTCAGAATTTATTTAGTATAAAATCCGGCATATGCCGGATTTTATGCTTTCTCAAACTGATCTTTTCCAACTCCGCAAAGTGGACATACCCACTCTTCAGGGATATCCTCAAATTTTGTACCAGGTTCTACACCAGAATCAGGATCTCCTACCTCAGGATCATATACATATCCACACACAACACATACCCATTTTTCCATTTATTGTTCCTCCTAGATTTTAGTATTTATATTTCTTGACTATGCTTTCTCAAACTGATCTTTTCCGACTCCGCAAAGTGGACATACCCACTCTTCAGGGATATCTTCAAATTTTGTACCAGGCTCTACACCAGAATCAGGATCTCCTACCTCAGGATCATATACATATCCACATACAACACATACCCATTTTTCCATTTATTGTTCCTCCTTATTTTAGTAGTTATATTTTTTCAAAGTGGTCTTTTCCCACTCCACAAAGTGGACATATCCAATCTTCAGGGATAGCCTCAAATGCTGTTCCTACCTCTATACCCGCGTCAGGATCACCTATTACAGAATCATACACGTAACCACAGACAACACACGCCCATTTTTCCATCTCTTGACCTCCATTTTTTAGTAATCAGATTCTTTTAGTTCAAAAAAGGCCTTTGGGGCATTACATACGGGACAAGTCTCAAGAGCGAGTTTCCCCTCGTGTACATATCCGCATTTTCTGCATTTCCAACGAACCTTATCTTCTCTTTCAAATACCATATTTTTTTCAATATTTCCGGCCAATTTTAAATATCTGTTTTCATGCTCTATTTCTACCTTTGAGATCAGTCTGAAAACAGCAGCAACTTCGGGGAATCCCTCCTCCTGAGCTATTTTTGCAAAAGTAGGATAAAGTTCAGAGTGCTCTTCATGCTCTCCAACAGCGGCCATTTTTAGATTTTTCAGGGTGTTAGCAACATAACCAGCAGGATAGGCAGCATCTATCTCTAAGTTGGTCCCTCTGTCTAAAAATGAGAAAAACCTCCTGGCGTGCTCTTTTTCATTTTCCGCTGTTTCTAAGAAAAGTTCCGCTATTTGTTCGTACCCTTCTTCCTTGGCTCTTTCAGCAAAAAAAGTATATCTCATTCTTGCCTGGGATTCCCCTGCAAAAGCCTTTAAAAGATTTTTTTCAGTTTTGGTTCCTTTGATTGACATTAATGACCCCCCTTTGAATTATGCTTCTTGAGTAGAATCTACAAATGTTCTTGCCATAAGTTCCCTGTCGATCATAAAAATACCGGCACCTTTGCCATCTATCATTTTTAATTGTTCTAGCAACCCTTGAGCAGTGGCTTCCTCTTCCACTTGTTCTTTGACAAACCACTGCAGCATATTTACTGTAGCGTGGTCTTTTTCTTCATAGCTTATATCTACAATGTTATTTATAGAATCAGTTATAAATTTTTCGTGGTCACAAGTTTCTTCGAATACCTCAATAACATCCTTCCAGTCTAATTTGACTTCACCGATAGGTTTAAGCTTGGCTCTTCCCCCTCTTTCCATGATATAGTCAAATATTTTCATTCCATGACTTACCTCTTCTTGATATTGAACTCTCATGAAGTTTGCAAAACCGTTTAGATTCTTTTTTGAAAAATAAGAACTCATTGAAAGGTAAAGGTAGGCAGAATAAAATTCTTTGTTGACTTGTTCGTTAAGTAGATCTTCTACTCTTTTGTTCATTAAGATTTACCCCCATAGTTTTATTTATTTTTATCTCCATAAGCTGTAGAGATTCTAAATTTTTCCAGTGTATACTAAAAATGGAAATTATAAACTAAATATCCATCAAGAATTTTTAAGGCATTCTTTGCATATTCCTTTGAAGTAAAGATGGTGCTCATTTATCTGAAACTGATCTAGACTGCTGATATCTATTTTTTTAGTGTCTATGTCAACGTCATAGAGCTTATTGCACTTTTCACATTTAAAATGCCCATGGATATCAACATCTGCATCATACCTTGTTTCATTCTCCTCGATAACTATAACCACTGCTATATTTTTTTCTACAAAAAGGTTTAGTGTATTGTAGACAGTTGTTTTAGAGAGTGTGGGTATTTCATGGGATAATGACCTATAGATAGTATCCACAGTGGGATGGTTTCTATGGGTAATCAGATAGTCAAATATCTTCATTCTTTGATATGAGGGTTTTATATTATGGCTTTTGAGGTACGCCCCTATATCTTCAATATGTAATTTCATAAACCCCCCCCTATTTAAATAAACTAAACCAGCCCAGCCATACAAAATTGTAACCATTTCACTATTGATAATATACTAGTTGTTGAAAGATGTCAAGTAAATATAACCTTCAATAAAAACAGACTAGTAAATTATACTCTGATTACATATAATTTCCTTTGTGTGTCAGATAATTTTTTTAACCATATAAAATCGGTCTACCCCATCTCCATATTCACTATTTTGAATATTTTTAATAATATACCCCATCTTTTTATAAAGTCCCACAGCACTTTTGTTTTCAGGAGCTACAGTCAGGCTTATTTTTTCCATACCCTTTTCTCTGAAATACTCGGTACCTCTGTTAATAAGCTCTTTTGCACAGCCTCTACCACGGAATTCTTCTCTTGTGGAGACTCCGAAAAGATATATTTCTTTTGAGTCAAATTTATGGATAAATTCTATTGCACTGACTACAATTTCTTTGTCTACTAGTGCAAAAACCTTACCATACCTCACAAGAGGCTTCAGCGTCCATATATCAATTCCGCCGTTATCACCGAAAGTTTTATTTTCAAGGTCTAATATTCCATTTATTATTTTTATGTCATCTCCTTGAACCTCTATAAATTCCATTCGTTCTTTCCACCTCCTTTTAATATTCAATATCACAAAGATAAAGCCCCGAACCATCAGCTACAATTTTTTCATCTTTGCTCTCTGGGTTATTTAGTTTATTTACCAGATAGTTTTTCGGTCTTTTTTCAAAATATACAGCAAGGGCTGTTCCCATTATTATTCGTATCTGAGATTTTAGAAAGGCATTTCCCTTTATATATACACCTACTTTATTCTCCCCCTTAGAGTAACATCTTATCTCTGAAATATCTCTCACAGGACTCTTTCCAGCGCAGTCAGAGAGCCGAAATCCTTCAAAATTATGTCTACCAATAAGGGGCTCAAGAATTTTCTGAAGTTTTTCCGGGTTTACTTTTCCCTTAACATATGACACATATTTTGTCTCAAATGCAGTTCTCTCCCACCCCATGACGTATTCATAAGCCCTTGACTTGGCAGAAAAACGTGCATGAAACTCTTCTGGCACCTGCTTCATACTGTGTATTTTTATATCCTCTGGAATCAGGTTTTTTACTGCAAATTCAAGTCTGTCTAGTGGGATCTTTGAAGAGGTGAAGAAATTTGATACCTGCATATAGGCGTGAACTCCCCTGTCTGTCCTTCCAGAAGAGGTAAGGTTTATCTCTTCTTTCAGAACCACTTTCAAGGCAGACTCTATCTCTCCTTGGACAGTTCTAGCATTGGGTTGTCTTTGGAATCCGAAAAAACCGCTTCCATCATATTCGTACTCTATTTTTATATTTTTCATTATTTTCCTCCGGAATTTCCAAAAATTTTACCAATTCATAAAAAAGTTGGTAAATATTATGGAAAATATAGTGATCTACTTTTCTTTGATGACGTCTGAAATGTTCTTTTGATTCTATCTCAAAAGGTTTTGCAATATATACTCTGGTAAAAAAATCAGCCCTTCTAGCACAAATTTGAATTCATTATACCATATTTTCCAAATCATCCAATTTCCCTTTAAATATAAAGAAAAAGTTGGGATGATTTTATTTAAGAGGATGTTTTGCTCATTTAGCTGTATATATATATTAGAGCTAATAAAAATAGATTGAGGAGGTTTTGACATGCCTAGAAATATCCCTCTTGGAAACGGGAATATGCTGGTAGCCTTTGACAAGGATTACCGACTGAGAGAGTTTTTCTTTCCCTATGTAGGGGAGGAAAATCATACCAACGGCAACAAGTTTATGATGGGAGTGTGGATAGAGGAGGATTTTCACTGGATAGATTCCTCCTGGATAGATTCTATGAAATATATAGAGGACACCCTTGTGACCCAGGTAATATTGAAAAAAGAGCAGCTCGATCTAGAACTGCTAATCAACGACTGCGTGGATTTTCATGAAAATGTGTATATGAAAAAAATAACTGTTACAAATCTGTCCCAGAGAGAACGTCTGATAAAGATCTTTTTTACTCAGGATTTTAGTATATTGGGAAATGAGATAGGTGATACAGCGGTGTACCGTCCGGAAAACAAAACCCTGCTTCATTATAAATCCAACCGATATTTTCTCATAAATATCTTCGGAAAAGAGGGTCCGGGTATAGCCAACTTTGCCATAGGAAGTAAGGGAAAAAACAACTTAGAAGGGACATTCAAGGACGCTGAAGATGGAAAGCTCGGTGGCAATCCCATAGAGCAGGGAAGCGTGGATTCTGTTGTGGGGTCTGAAATCACTCTTTCTCCAGTGTCGTCTGGGAGTTTTTATTATTATATATGTGCAGGAAAGTGTTGGGGTGACGTAAACACTCTTAATTCCGTGGTGATAGAGAAGACTCCCCAGGAGATAATAAGGCGGACAGCAAACTATTGGAAACTATGGGTATCCAAGGAGCCTCTCCCCTTGGATAAACTTCCGGAAATGATATCCTCTATCTATAGGAAAAGTCTTCTGATACTGAGGACTCAGCTGGACAACGGGGGAGGGATCTTAGCCGCAAACGATTCTGATGTGATGCAGTACAACAGGGACACCTACAGCTATATCTGGCCCAGGGACGGGGCTCTCGTGGCGCACTCTCTAGATCTGGCAGGTTACGGCGTCCTGAGCTCAAATTTTTACAAATTCTGCGAAGGGGTGATCTGTGAGGATGGATTTCTCTTTCATAAATATACTCCCTCTGGAAATGTGGGAAGCTCCTGGCATCCGTGGGTCATAGACGGTAAAAAACAGCTTCCTATTCAGGAGGATGAAACAGCTCTGGTGCTTTGGGCACTTTGGGAGCATTTTAAAAAATACAGAGACATAGAGTTCATAAAACCATTGTACAAAAGGCTCATAAAGAACTGCGCTTATTTTCTCTGCAGCTATAGAGACCGAGTAACCAAGCTTCCAAGGGAGAGTTACGACTTGTGGGAGGAGAGACTTGGGGTGCACGCATTTACAGTGGCTTCGGTATATGGCGGCATGATCGCTGCTGCAAACTTTGCAAAAGCCTTCGGCGAGATTGATGTATCAGAACACTACAGAAATTCCGCCCAGGATATAAAGGAAAGCTTTGAAAAATATATGTATATTGGGGAGGAAAATCGGTTTGCGAGGATGTCTAGATTTGAAAATGGAAAACTAGTATACCTTGACAAAACTGTAGATGCAAGCCTCTACTCGATTTTTGCCTTCGGGATGTACAGTGCCAAAGATGAAAAAGTGGCTGGAACGATGGAGAGCATCATGAAAAAACTGTGGTGCAACACTGAGGTCGGAGGAATAGCCCGTTATGAAGATGACCCTTATTACAGAATCTCCAATGAAACCACAGGAAATCCTTGGTTTATAACTACCCTCTGGATGGCACTCTATTATATAGAGACAGGGGATCAGGGGAAGGCACTGGAGCTTTTGCAATGGGTGGCGTCGAGGTCCCTAGAAAGCGGAGTGCTTTCTGAGCAGGTAAACCCCTATACCAACGCCCCTTTATCAGTATCACCCCTCACCTGGAGCCACGCCACATATGTGCATGCAGTGCTAAAATATTTGGAAAAATTCTACAACTGCAATATATTCAATGAACTTAGATAGGTGATAATTAAATTTGAAAGGGTAGGATTCTCTCAGTTGTTGCCTATTTGTAAAAATTATATTTTTTCTAAACTCAGTGAAAATTTCGTTGTATAATATGAAAAATATTATTATGGAAAAGGGGAGTTTTTATGTACAGGCTGGCAGAGGTGAAATACAAGGATATTCTTTATATAGAAGACCTGAAGATTCTTCCCCAGAAGATAAGCTGCATCATAGGTGAAAGCGGCGGAGGAAAGACAACTCTTATAAAGCTTTTAAACAAGATGATAAGTTCCACTTCTGGGGATATTTTTTATAAAAAAAATCTCTCAGAAAAACTGATTCGGTTGAATTGAGGAGGGAAGTTGTGATGCTTTCCCAGTCTCCCGGTATATTTCCAGGGAGTGTGAAAGACAATCTTTTGATAGGACTGAAGTTTTCAGAAAAAGACCCTGCCTTTATTGCCACTTATCCAGTTTGGACTCTTGCGCGAATTAATATATAATATATTTAAATTAATATTAAGGAGCAACGATATGACTAGAAGAAGATACTCTATGGAAGAAAAAGAAAGGATATTGGAAGAAGTTAAACTTGTTAAGAATAGAAGAGCCGCGGCAGCTAAGTATAATTTGGCTGAAAGTACCATCAGAGGGTGGGAAAAAAAGCTGTCTCAGAAAGAATTTGGGCAACAGAAAGATTTAAGTAAAATCAATAAAACCCTTGAGACTGAAAATAAGGCACTGAAGGAAATTTCTGCTGAAAAAGATCTTGAGATCAAGATTTTGAAGGATATGTTAAAAAAGATGTAACCACTATTTTTAAGTATCAAGTAGCAAAGCATTAGATTGACGAGGGTAATAAACCGTCCTTAGTCCTGAGAATAGTGGGGGTACCTAAGTCTACTTACTACTATTACAAAGACAAACAGAAAAAATCTAAAACAGTGAAACCTAAAATAGCGGGCGCGAAGGCCAAAGGATATAGCTTTAACTTTAAAAATGAAAGAGTTTCAGATGATGAGATCAAAGATCTTTTAAAAAATTATGATGAAACCAGAGAGTGTGCATATGGATATCGAAAGAGAGCTCATGCAGTGAAAAGAGATTGGGGAATAATTATTAATCATAAGAAGGCTTATCGGCTATGTAAAGAATTAAAACTTCTCCAAAAGTATCTACCTCAGCCCAAAGAAAAAAGGTTCTAGCTACAAGTAAAAAGGTCAAATCATCAAACAAATTATGGAAATAGACGTGGAGTATGGATATATCCATGGAATCGAAAGATTATTCTACGTTTATGAAATTATCGATGTTTTGATAGAAGTATAATTGATTACCACATCGGGTTCTCCTGTACTGCGGAAGATGTTTGCAACTCTTTAAATTAGAGCTGTGAACAGGAGATTAGAAATCATACCTGAGGAACTCTATATTAGAAGTGACAACGGGTCACAGTTTATTAGCAAATTGTTTTCAGACACTTGCAGATCTCTAGGAATAAATCATGAAAGAATCCCCAATGCTACCCCTGATAAAAATGCTCATATAGAGTCATTTCATAGTATTTTAGAGCGAGAAGCCTTTGGTTATAAGTATTTTGAAAGTTTTCAAGAAGCCTATAAAGAGATGCAGGAATTTATATATTTCTATAATACAAAAATAATTCATGGAAGTTTAAAATATATGACTCCCCAGGAATTCTATGAGAAATACAAAGGAAAAGAATCAGAGGAATTTAAAGTAGCAGTGTAAAACGCGCAAAATAAGGAAATAAGTCCAAGAATTAGGGGGTCAAACTGCTTTTTATAATTCTAGTTGCGCGAAACATCAGTTATTAATCATAAAAATAATCTCCAAACATGATGTTTCTTGATTTGTACGATAAGGAAATGAATTTTCCTCTAATTTCCTCCAATCACATTTAAAATTAAACTTAGTCATATTCAATAAATACAACTCCTATAACCTCAAGGAAGACATAGTTAAAACTTACTCAATATAACCCTAGAATCTTCCTCAGCTTCCTCTATCAGGTCAGGGCTGAATCCAGATTTAGAAAATAATATAAAATATTCTTCCCTGTTGTTATTTTTCCATTTAACTTTTTTTGCTTTTTCCTTCAATGCAAATAATACACTTAATCCCACATGTTTTTTAGACCACTTGCACTCTCCAAAGATAATTTCTTTCTCTCCTAGTCCCACTACATCTATCTCTTCATTCTTACTCCACCATCTCCCAACCTTGCTTATGGGAAATTTTATCTCTTCGTGAGCTATTAGACTTTCTAAGCACAATCTTTCATATGCCTTAGAAACCCATAAATCAAAGGTTGAAGATATTTTTTCCAATGGATATTTCAAATTCTCTATCTCCAAATAACTCTGATAAGGATATACATAGTTAAACCAAAATGCTAAATAATTATCTTTTATATAATAGAGACTTTTCTTACTGTTATCTATATTTTCAGTTATAGGTACTTCCCTTTCTAATATATCTAGATCTATCAATTTTGATAAATATGGGCTCAGGCTACCAGAATTAAGACCCAGTCTAGTTGCTATAGCAGCCATCTTTGTATCTCCATTGGCTATAGACTGAATTATAGAAAAGTATCTAGAAAGATCATTTATCTCCTCCTGGAGTAAAAATTTAGGTTCTGAATAAAGAAAATTATTGTTATCAAAGATATTGTTTTCTATATTCCATATAGGTGATTTATTTTTATTAAATTCCTGAATATATTTTGGTATCCCTCCGGTAATCGAATAAAATTCAATTAATTCCTTGTGGGATTTATCTGTAAAAAATTCATTATAATAATCAAACTTAATAGCTTTTAGTCTTATTTGGGCAGTTCTCCTCCCGTATAGAGGACTATCATAAGCTAACACCTCTGAATACATCATAGATATCAATGATCCACACAAGATCAGCATTATATTACCGTCCTTTAATTTTTCATCATATATTCTCTGAAATATAGAAGAAAAGTTTTTATTTACCATACAGAGATATTGAAATTCATCTATTACTAGGACAAATTTCTCATCCTTAGGTAGTTTTGAGATTAAATAACTAAATAAAGTATCCCAGTCTTTTATTTCTATCTTATCCAATAAGTCATCATTAAAATAAATTGCCAGTTGTTTTTTAAATCTTTCTATCTGTATCATTTCGTTTTGCTTATCAGCAAAAAAATAAAATGATTCTTTAGTTTTTATAAATTCTTTAATTAGTGTTGTTTTCCCTGTTCTTCTTCTCCCATAGATAACTGTAAAACTTGACTTTCTCTCAAATTCTTTTTCCAATGTCTTCATTTCATTTTTTCTATTTATAAATTTCACATTAAACACCTCGATAAATTATATAATATAAATTATTATAATTCAAATTATTATAATTCTATTTGAAATCTGTTAAACAATATGATTAGATCTTTTCTAGGCATTTTATATTTTCTTTGGTGTAATAAATTGTATAATGAATTGTCCCACTTGTATAAAATGAGGAGTAATAACTTTTTAATTGTTATTTCTCTTTTTTTATATAACTCGACTTGTGCAAATTTAAGCAGGAACTCTAAATTCTTCGTAGAGTTCCTGCTTAAATTTGCACAAGTCGAGGACATTAAGTAACAAAATAGAAATTTTGCAAAACTTTAATAATATTCCAAAAGATGTTAAAATAATGAAACCTGTTTCTAAATTAAGGGAAGCAGCTCAGAAAACTCTTGATAAAGAAAATATAACAAGAGAGGAATTTGAAAAAAAAGTTAATGATTATATAAATTCAGGCTTACCACTTGATTCTGCTGAAAAGTTTTTGAAAATAAAATATTCTATCATAGATTAGGAGGGTAACTATGCTAAAAATAGCAATAGCAAACAATAAAGGAGGAGTTGCCAAAACAACCTCTGCACTTAATTTAATGGCTTATTATGCTAAAAAGTGGTATAAAGTTCTTGGGATAGATCTAGATCCTCAAGGGAATCTTTCTGATAGTTTAGGATTAGACATCGATGGATTAAAATTTACAGCATATGAAGCCTTAAAAAATAAGGATGTAGTTCCGTATATTACTGAAATTAAAAAAATCTATCGGTTGTTGCAAGCAATTTAGATTTAGAGAGAGGAAATCTAGATTTTGTATCTGTATTAGGGAGAGAGTTGTTACTTAAAAAAGCTTTAAAAAAAGCAGAAGAAAAATTTGACATCTGTATAATAGACACATCATCTAGTCTCTCAACATTAACTCTGAAAGCATTAGCAGCAGCAGACACAGTCTATCCCACTAAGGAGCGGATACTTCGAAATGAGGGGATCAGGCGTTCTGATAGACGTTATTAACGAAGTTAAGGAAGATGTAAATACTGATCTGAAAATAGGCGGGGTATTTCTGACTCAATATGATTCTAGAACCAATATGAGTACAGAAGTTACTACAATGCTTGAAAGTCACTTTGGATCATCATTGCTAGGATCTAGAATCAGAAATAATATTGCTCTTGCAGAGGCACCTGCATTGGCCCAAGATATATTTGCATATAAGCCCACCAGTAACGGAGCAAAAGATTATAAGAAATTGGCAGAAGAGATTTTAAAAAGAGATGGGGTTAAATAAGGACAGAACCTCTGTATTATTAAAAAAATACAGCCTTTATCTTGAAACAAATAAAAAAGATATAATGGAGTTACCAATTCCTGTTGTTAAGACTCTAACAAGTAAAAACTGTAATTTTACTCAAAAAGATATACTGGAAGTAGTAGAGAATAAAAAACCTTCTGAAAAAATAAAAGAGATTGAAAAAAGATATTCGCAACTTGCGAATAAAAAAGCAGCTGAGATTGAAAGAGAACTTGAGGGTCTGAATATTATAGAAAAGCCCTGAAGAAACATGTTTCAAGTAAATATGTCAAATAACAACAGAAATAATTGAAAAAAATATTTAAATTGATTACTCAGCCTGGTGGATATATCAGGCGTTTTTAATTTTTTGCAAAAGTTGACTTGGTAATGATAAAATCAGGTTATTAAAGATCTTTTAATAAGGGAATTAAGGTGAAATGGATGAAAACTGAATTTGGAATAACGAAAGGTTTTAGTGAGTTTGATTACCTAGGTTCTGTAGAGAGAGGCAGTTATTATAGAAATATAATACGGATAATGTATACAGCTTTAGAAAAAAAGGAGTATCTGTTTTCTCATGAAATAGCTGAAAAGATGGGATCCTTATATGATAACTACGATGAAGAGATTTGTAACAAAGATCTTGAATTTTTATTTAAAAAAGGGAATATAGTCAAATATAAAAATGATTATTCTCAGATTAAAAGCTTAGAAGAATTAAAGAAAAAAAAGTATAGATATCAGCTGACAGAAAGAGGAAGAATAGTTGAGGAATTTATAGTGAATAAACTGAATAAGGTTAATTCTTTGTCGACTACTTTAGACCCAAATTTATTAACAAGGTTTAAAAACGAATTAAAAGGCATATTGGAGTTTGACGGTGAGGAAAGTGAGTTTTATTCTAAATGGAACAATATCATTTATGCTTTTAATCTGTTGAGAGAGAATTATAAGGGATATCTTATAGAACTGAATAGCTTTGAATATGAAAAAATGATGGAAGAAGATAAGTTTCTTTTAAAAAAAGCTAGATTAAGGGAATATTTAGAAGATTTCATTAAGGTTTTATTGGATGAAAGCCAAGAGATAAAAACGATAATAATCACATTAGAGAAAACAAAAAAGGTAGAGGAAGTCTTGAATATAGCTATAAATAGAGAATTCAAGAAGATAGAGCTAACCAGCGAAATAGAATATAGTCACGTTAAAGAAAATTATCTAAACCAATATAAAAGACTTAAAAGCTGGTTTTTATCAATAGATGGTGAGCCTAGCGAAGTAGACATGCTCAATAAAGCGACTATAAATATCATACAAAAGATTACAAAGATGGCGAAGATGTTTTTAGATAAGAAAAAAGTAAGCTATTCTAGAAAGGATAGTTATCTCAGAGTAGCGGAGTTATTTTTAAAAACCTATGAAATAGATAAAGTAAAAGAGATTTCATCTGTAATATTTGGAGACTTTAATCTGAAACATCTGAAAGCAGAGTACCCCCAGCAAATAGAAGTGTTAAAAATAGAGGATTCTCAAAATGTTACTATGCAGATGAAACCTATAAAGGAAAGAAAAAAAGAGAGAATTAGTTATAGAATAAAAGACAAAACTAAAGAAAAGCTTGAAAGTATTCTTATGGAAGAGAAAAAAAAGAGAGATGAAGTTAAGAATCTAGAAAGGTATATTTATAATGATATTTTAATATTAAGTGATTTACCTGTGGTAACATCAGACGTTAAAAGTACTATAATAAATCTTATAAAAACAGGTCTAACAAAAATATATGAGGATAAAAAAATCTCACTAAAAGATAACAAGCTATATTATGAGTACGGAAGAGCCAGATATAATGTATTTCTATTTAAGTTGTTTAGACCAGAAGATGATGAAGAAAGAACAATTTTAAAAACATTTGACGGGAACTACGACACTCCTAACTTTAGAATAGAGTTTATAAGGGAGGAGGAAGACTGATGTGGAATATTGAAAGGTATAAAGATATTCTGGAAGAACTATTCACTAAAGACTATCTTTACAGAAGTGAATATGATGAATGGTATAGATTGAAAGAATATCAAAAGGAGATAGAGGAGTATATACAAAATACTTTTGGATATACTCTATCTGTTTCTAATGATGTAATAAGCCTCAATAAATACAGTATTATCGGTGATAAAAGTAAAGGCATAAAAGGATTTGGAGATTTAGATGAATACATAATGCTTCCATTAGTATTGAACTATTTAGAGGATAAGTATGATATGGAAACGTTATTAATATCCGAAATTGCTGAGCACATAATTAATAATTTTCCAGAAAAAAGAGATTGGGAGAACAGGAGAGTAAGTTCGAAACTTGTAAGAGTTCTTAAATACTGCCAAGAAAAAAACTTTATCTATAAACTAGATGGTTCTGAAGATGATTATGAAAAAGAACAAGAAGAGGTACTATATGAAAACACAGGGATATCAAAGCACTTTATGGAAACACTTCCATATGATTTAGAGGGTTTTGATATCCATAGTGCAAGAGAATATAATATAAAAGAGCTTGAAAAAGTTCAGATACTTAGAAGGGGGCTTTTAGAAAATTTCGTTATAACGAAAGAATATCCATATTTTAATTCACTTTTAGAGTATAGAGATGAGATAGAGGATTCGTTCGAAGAATTATTTGGGATGAGGTTAATTATATTTGATGAACTAGCCTACTTATTAAGAAGTGATGAAAGTGTTAAAGTTTCAAAAAACTTTCCCAGTCCTAGAAGTAATTTAGAAAGAATAGGCTTAAAATTCTTTAAATTTCTTGATAAAGACGAGTACCAGTCAGAAGAGGTATTAAATAAGTTTTTAGAGTATAAGGATATCTATAAACCAACATTTACTAAGGGGAACCTCAATAAAAAAGAAGAAAATTTATTAAATGAAATATTAGAATTAGGTATGGAACTAAATATAATAAAATCAGACGAAGGCTCTCTAAAACTTAGTAAGTATATAGATCATTTCACAATAGATATATTAGATGAAGGGGAAGAAAATGAGTAGATGGAAGATCGAAAAATATGGGTTTTTTAACTTTTGGCTTTTTGATAAAGAGGAGATAAAAACCAGTGAGGGCAACCTGCTGCTTAATGGTGAAAACGGAAGTGGGAAAAGCGTTGTTCTGCAGAGTTTTATCCCTTTGATTTTTGATGGAGACCTGTCAGCAAGAAATCTTTCAACAGAGGGAGATAGTTCAAGAAAGATGGATTACTACATATCATATGGAGATAAAAAAGAGGGGATATCTTATCTCTATAGTGAACTCAGCAGAACTGACAGCAGTGGGAATAAGAGATATATAAATTTAATTGTTGGAATGAAGTCTAGAAACGGAGCTCTGGTATCTAAATGGTTTTTGATAACTAAGGATAAACGAGTAGGGAAGGATTTTCATATATATAAGCCAGATGGAAATTCTTTGATTCCTTTGGATAAACAGAATCTAAAGAGAGACCTGAAGAATAAGATCGATGGATACTATGAATTTTATGAAAAACCTCAAGAATACAAGGTTGCTGTAAATAAAAATGTATTTGGTTTTAGTGAGGTAGATGAGTTTGATGAAACATTAAACTTAATTAGAAAATTAAGAAAGCCAGACCTTAAGGAAAATGGGAGCTTAGATCCTAAAAAAATATATGAAATACTGAATAGTTCTCTGAAAGTAATACCTGAAAACGAATTAAAAGGGATGACGGATACTCTTGAAAATATAGAGGCTATTTCTACAGAGATAAAATCTATGAAAGCTAGATTAGGAGTTTTAAAAAGAATTAGGGATGACTATGAAATCTATAAGAAAATAGTTTTAACCAAGAGACTGAAAGAATATTTTAAAGCCCAAGAAAATTATCAAGAGATGAATAATATCTACAATAAAAATATAGAAAAGAAAAGAATCAGGGAAGAGAGATTAAAAAAATCAATCGAAAAAGAAGAAAAATTAACAAGTGAACTGGAATTAAAGCATAAGGAGTTAGAGGAATTAGAGGGGAGTGAGGACAATACCCTGATAAATATGCTAGAAAATGCTATAAATGATATAAAAAAATTAGACAAAAAAATAGCCTTTTTGGATAAGGATATAGAAACCGAGGAATTGAGGTTAAAAAAAGCTGATGAAAAGCTTGATTCTACAAGAAGAGAATTTGAAAAAAGTAAGTCAAAATGTTTAGACAAGATAGAAGAACTGGAGAAATTAAAAAATGAAATAGGCTTAGAGTGGGAAATTGACTTCTATGAGCTCCTATCAAATAAAAGAATAGCTCAGGTAGATATCCTTGAAAAAAAATATGAGGAACATAAAAATAGTATAGATAAATTTATGAAATTAATTACAAGGTTAGATAAAATAGAAACAGATATAGCTAATATAGAGAAAAAAGTAGAAGAAGAAAAAAAACGACTAGAAAATCACCATAGGGGAAAAAATGAAATTGAGGTTCTGAATACTAATAAAGTAGATGAATTTTTAGATGTTTTTAGTGAAAGCTATCAAGAAATGAGATTTGATTATGGAGACATTAAAAATTTTCAAGGTATTTTAGACGAACTGAGTGAAGATTATAATGGAAAAGATGAAGCCATTGAACTCTTTAGAAAATTGAAAGAATATAAGAAAGAAAACCTGTCTAAAGAGTTGATTAAGTATGATAGAGGTATAGATAAGCTGCAAGAGGAGATAGATGATAATTATAAAGAGAAATCTAAGTTAGAGCTATCAGAGGACAGTGAAATAGAATTATTATCACATAAGAAGAAAGATAGACAAAGTTTAGAAGGAATATCTCCTTTTTATAAATGCATAAGGTTTAAAGATGGAATAGAGGAAAGTCTAAAGGGGAAAATTGAAAAGGCTCTTTGGGAAATGGGATTATTAGATGCCTTAGTAGGCAGCAATGACATTTTTGATAAATTTGTAAAACCTGGGATTAAAGAACCAGAGAATCTTACTAATTATTTAGAAGTTGAAGATGAGTGCAGAGAAAAAGATAATGTAATAAGAATTTTACAATCTATTTCAATAAGAGAAGATGGGGATGCTTTCATAAGTGCTGACGGAAAATATAGAAATAAATTAATTAACGGTAGAGTAGATAAGTGGAAGGGAATCTATATAGGGATTGAAGCCAGAAAAAAACTAAGATTATCAAAATTAGAGAAACTTAGAAAAGAAATAGAGAATTTAGAGGAAAGAAGAGATCTGATAAAAGTTAGTAGGGATAATACCTCTCAGAGAATAGGTGTCCTAGAAGATGAATCTCAAAAGATAATAGATAGATACCTAGAAACCTTTAGACCGATCTATGAAAGTTATCAAAAGACATTAACCCTTTTAGAAAGCAGAGAAAGGGAACTCTTTGATATAGAAAAAGATCTCACTAACAGAAAAAATATGAAAACTGAAATTTATAGGGATATAGAGGTTATAGAAAAGAAGTTGAATATATCTATAAAAAAAGAGATGTACTTAAAAATCAAATTTTCCCTGGAAAGGTTTGGACAAATTTTAGAGATATTTAAGTCCAATTTAGAAACCCATATTTCATACTCAAACAGGTTAGAAGATATAAAAAGTACAATAGATAATATTAAATCAATTCAGGACAGGTATCGATTAGAAAGAAGAAGCAGTATCAATGAGAAAAATGAACTATTGGAGAGAAAAAAAGTTCTGGAAATAGAAGTAGATAGTAAAGACCTGGCTAATTTAAAAGAAAGAATATACTCTCTTAGAGAGAGTATTAATGTAGAAATTCCAAATAGAAAATATAAGAATGCATTAATTATTGGGAATCTACAAAAAGATATAGAGGTACTAGGAGAAAAATTATTGGCAGACAGTAACCTACTAGAAAAAATAAGAATAGAAAGTTTAGTGGAAGAAAAGCTGCTAAAGTTAGAAGTGAAACTAGACCATGATGTTGTAGAAGGAGAAATTTTAGATCTAGAAGGTAAAAAAGCCATCTATAATAGATATAAGGAGCATGAAAATAAAAAAGAAATTCATTACATCAACAAAATAAATACTTCATTGATAGAAAATGGTTCTGTATTAAAGGAATATAGAATAGAAAAAAGTGAATATTTCTATGAAGAGATAGAGGAACTAATGCAAGAAGAAGTGGATAATAAAAATATGAGGTATATAATAAAGGGAAGCTATCAAGGGAATAAGGTACACCTAGGCGAATTATACAATAATTTAGATGAAATAGTTAAAATCAATAGTGAAGTATTGTCTGATGAAGAGGGTAAATTCTTTTCTGAAATGGTGTTTAACTATCTGTATAATGAGGTAGCAGTCCAGATAAAAGAAAGTAGAGAATGGGTAAATCAAATTGACATAATAATGAACAATGCAAAGACTAACAGTGGAAAGAGATATACTTTAGATTGGAAACCAAAGGATCTTCAATTTGGATTTAATGGAACAAAACTAAAGGAGCACATAGAAAATATATATAATCCTAGTAATAAAGGGAAAGAATCTCAAGAGGCTTTAAAAGTATTTTTTAAAAAGAAGATGATTGATTTAAAAAAGAGAGCTGAAGACAATAAAGAATACACCAGCAGTTATGACATAATAAAAGAAATTCTAGATTACAGAAAATGGTATGATTTCAAGATGAAGGTTTCTGAACATAATGATGGTAAGTCTGTAGAGCTAACAAAAAGAAAATTGAATTCATATAGTGGCGGAGAAAAGGCTATGGCAATGTATATACCTCTGTTTTCAGCCCTCTATGCCAGGTTTAAAAATGCTAGCAGCAAAGCACCAATTATATTAGGAATGGACGAAGCTTTTTCAGTGGTAGATGATGAGAATATATCTAAACTGTTTGAAATATTAGAAAGCTTGAACATCAACTATCTGCTAGCCTCACAAAAACTGTCGGGGACATACCATTCTGTTCAAAACCTTGCTATTGTTCATATAGAAAATCTGGCAATAAGGAGAAACCTTCCACCAGAAGAAGCCTTTGTAACCCTTATAAAATATATATGGAATGGTAAAAAGAGAATCAGAGATACCAGAGATATCGAAGGGAGCTTGATTTAATTATAATGTTGATTGATTTTTTTAATTCTGAAGGAATGAAAAGGGTAGTAAAAGAACTAGAAAAAAAATACTATTCATATGGAGATATAAAAGGGACTATAAATATAGAATTTCCTACGCCTGTTGAAATAGATACCCTTAAAAAGCTTGGGATCAAAACCACAGGTGAAACTATTAAGTTCACAGTTAAGAAACTTTTAGAAAACTTAGACATGAAGGATCCTAAGGAATTAGAGAATATTCTTAGCAATGAATTAGGAATAAACCTCAAAACAAAAAAAGATATTTTAGAAAAAGAAAGTAATAAGATAAATAAAAAAATAAATACATTAATTGAATCTATCAACAGTAAAAAACTTAGGGAATATATTTTAAGAACATCTTTAATACTAAAGTTGGACCATTATCATGAGCTGGTTAAAATATTAGATACCTTAGAGGAAAATCCTAAAAGATTGATAACTTTAGGCAACCTTGGTGGAAGAAGTGTAAATAATCCACACTTTTTTGATGTGGGTACTAGTAACTATAGATATTTAATCAACTATTTAAAACATTACTTTAATGAAGATGTAAAAAACAGTATGGATGAGAAGGCACTCCTGTTGAAAATGGGAATAGTAGGAGATTCATTGAGCAACTTTATAACTGTCTATGGGTTTAGAGGAGTTACTAAAGATAATACTGTGTATACTCTCCTTGAAAATGATGAAAATATCAATATTAATATTGGAAATTTATATAAAATAAAAAGTATAGAGGCAAAATATTCAAAAGTATTAATTGTGGAAAATCCAAATGTTTTTATAGCAATTAAAGAATATCTTGAGACCGCAAAAGAGAGAATTAGTTTAATTTGTACAAGTGGTCAAATAAATCAGTGTGGATACTTATTTTTAGATAAACTTGAAAAACAGAAAAAAGAGGTTTATTACAGTGGCGATATAGATCCTGAAGGAATATTAATAGGTCAAGGATTAAAGGAAAAGTGTCCTTGGATAACTCTAGTTTCCTATAGTAAAGAAAACCTTATTAAATATATGTCTGAGGTTAAACTAACGAAAGAACGGTTAAAGAAGTTAGAAAAGGTAAAATTAGGAGATGAGATAAAAATAGAGCTCTTAGATACTCTTGTTAAAGAAGAGAGAGGAGCCTACCAGGAAGCCTACTATAGAGAGATAGTAAATGAAATTTTTAAATAGTAATTGTTTAGTAGCGTGTTATGGGTAATGTAACACCTTTTGTGTATTCTCCAAAACTTAATTACTGAATAAACCAACAGGCTCTCTCTAAAATAAATATTCTGAGAGTCTGTTTTCATATTTAATTGCCAATTGTCCAAGAATCTGATCCCAACCTCTTTTAAAACTCCTATCCCATTTTTTATCCAGATCAATTACTACAAGATATAACTGCTTCAAAAGAGACATATCTGTAGGAAATACCCCCTTGGATTTAGTAACTTTTCTGAACTGCCTATGGACATTTTCTATCACATTGGTTGTATACATCACCTTTTTTATTTCTTCTGTATACTCATAGAATGCACTTAATTGACTCCAGTTCACTTCCCAGCTCCTTAGAGCGTATGGATATTTGAATTTCCAGGAATCCTTGATAGTATTAAGGGCAGTTAGTCCTGCTTCTTCACTTGGGGCGGTATAAATAGATTTTAAGTCATGCGCAAAAGATTTTCTGTCTTTGTAGCTTACATATTTTAGCGTATTCCTTATTTGGTGAACTATGCACCTCTGGATCTCTTTATTGCCCCTTATCCAGTTTGGACTCTTGCGCGAATTAATATATAATATACTTAAATTAATATTAAAGAGCAAAGATATGACTAGAAGAAGATACTCTATGGAAGAAAAAGAAAGGATATTGGAAGAAGTTAAACTTGTTAAGAATAGAAGAGCCGTGGCAACTAAGTATAATTTAGCTAAAATTACCATCAGAGGGTGGGAAAAAAAGCTGTCTCAGAAAGAATTTGGGCAACAGAAAGATTTAAGTAAAATCAATAAAACCCTTGAGTCTGAAAATAAGGCACTGAAGGAAATTTCTGCTGAAAAAGATCTTGAAATCAAGATTTTGAAGGACATGTTAAAAAAGATTTAACCACTATTTTTAAGTATCAAGTAGCAAAGCATTGGATTGACGAAGGAAATAAACCTTCCTTAGTCCTGAGGATAGTGGAGTTATCTAAGTCTACTTACTACTATTACAAAGATAAACAGAAAAAATATAAAACAGTGAAACCTAAAATAGCAGGCGCGAAGCCCAAAGGATATAGCTTTAACTTTAAAAATGAAAGAGTTTCAGATGATGAGATCAAAGATCTTTTAAAAAATTATGATGAAACCAGAGAGTGTGCATATGGATATAGAAAGAGAGCTCATGCAGTGAAAAGAGATTGGGGAATAATTCTTAATCATAAGAAGGCTTATCGGCTATGTAAGGAATTAAAACTTCTTCGAAAGTATTTCCCTCGGCCTAAAGAAAAAAAAGTTCTAGCTACAAATAAAAAGGTCAAATCATCAAACAAATTATGGGAAATAGACGTGAAGTATGGATATATCCATGGAATCGAAAGAGTATTCTATATTTGTGAAATTATCGATGTTTTTGATAGAAGCATAATTGATTACCACATCGGGTTCTCCTGTACTGCGGAAGATGTTTGCAATTCTTTAAACAGAAGATTAGAAATCATACCTGAGGAACTCTATATTAGAAGTGACAACGGGTCCCAGTTTACCAGCAAATTGTTTTCAGACACTTGCAGAGCTCTAGGAATAAATTATGAAAGAATCCCAAATGCTACCCCTAATAAGAATGCCCATATAGAGTCATTTCATAGTATTTTAGAGCGAGAAGCCTTTGGTTACAAGTATTTTGAAAGTTTTCAAGAAACCTATGAAGAGATGCAGGAATTTATAGATTTCTATAATACAAAAATAATTCATGGAAGTTTAAAATATATGACTCCCCAAGAATTCTATGAGAAATACAAAGGAAAAGAATCAGAGGAATTTAAAGTAGCAGTGTAAAACGCGCAAAATAAGGAAATAAGTCCAAGAATTAGGGGGTCAAACCGAAAAGAAGGAAAATACAAAGGGCGAATTAAAAAGTATCATGCTGGAATGAATTATGCTTTAAAACTGTATCATGAAGGTAATATGACAGTTAAGCAGATTTGTGAAATAACAAATATTTCTAAAGCCTCAAGATACCGAAAACTCTTAAAAAATAAGGAATTAAAAGGATAAATTAATTCCTTAACGTTGTTAAAATTTGTTTTAAACAAGGGTTTTACTTAAAATCAACTGCTTAACGTTGTAAATCCGCATTTTCCTGACGGGACCCCATATTATACTATAGTTAGACCTTGATTAATAGAATTCTCCACAACCTTGATAAAAATCTTATAGCTTTTGATTAAGTTTAGAATGATCAAATGGTATATGTGCATATTGATCACCATAAATATTTTTTATGTAGTCAATAAAACTTTGCAATTCAGGTGAAACAAGTTGATCTCGGTGCAAAACACAGGCAAAAATTCGATATGTTTGCTGTTTACTTTGAATATGATAATAGTTTATTTTTTCATGTTCTTTTTCAGCAAACCAATAAGGAACAATGGAAAGTCCCAGTCCATCTTCTACCAGAGAATGACTACTATACCAGTTGGTACAATGAAATATGACATTTGGATTATAACCAGCTTCGTGAAAAAGCGGATCGATGAATTTTTTATAAGCATTTGCAGATAATGAAATAAAGGGCATATCTTTTAGATCGGATAGATTTGCATAATCTGTTGGACCATTTTGCTTAATTAGTGTATTAGCTATATGTTTTTTAGGGGCAGCAAGATAAAATTCTTCGCGACGGATAGTTGTGTAGACCAAGTCAGGATGAAAATATAAAGCAGGTATGAGTAAAACATTTAATTTCTTTTGTAAAAGTAATTGAATTAAAGTTTCTACCAAATTCTCAGTAACTTGAACATTTAGAGATTTTAAATTGGACATACTTGACATAATACTGTTAAGGTATCGCACAGTATAGCCCGTTGGCCAGCCTAATTTAATATTTACAACTTCTGAATCAATGGTATTATTCATTTTTTTTAACATAGAGTCATATTGTTCCAGAAGTAATTTGCCTTCTTTTAATAATATTTTAGCAGCTTTTGTTGGAATACATTTTCCATTTTCTCTATTGTATAAAGGAAATGAAAGTAGAGACTCTATTCGTTTAATATATTGAGTCAATGCAGGTTGACTAATATATAAAATTTCAGCAGCCTTTGAAAAGCTCCCTTCTTGTTCAATAGCAAGCATAATTTTTATTGTTTTTAGCTCAATATCGATTGACATTATTACCCACCTCTTCCGGACTATATAATATTTTATTATATGTATATATTGTATATTGATATTATTCAAAAATCAATGACTATGTTAAAATTATATCAATCCAACTTGAATTGGTCGATTTCAAATCAAAAGTTCTTAGTGTTTGCATTTTTGTTTGGATACGAGACGATTTAAGTTCTCAATAATGGACATCAGTTGCGATCATTTATACAATTTTGAATATTTGATTAATAGATTTTGTGAAATTAATTTTTGTCAGAGTTTGTCTGTGATTAATCTACCTAGTGATTATAGGTATTAATTATTGGAAGCTCGTCGGTTATCTATGAAAATATTAATATAAAAATCGGGAGGAGACGCTATGAATAACTATGATTTCAATTTAAAAGGTAAGGTCGCAATCATTACAGGTGGCGGAGGTGTTCTTACTGGAGTTTTTGCTGAGGCATTATGTACTAGAGGTGCAAAAGTGGCACTCCTTGATATTAACAAAGAATCTGCTGATATGGCAGCAGAAAAATTAATATCAGCTGGAGGAATCGCTAAAGGTTATAAAGCGGATGTACTTTCAAAAGAAAGTTTAATCGCCGCTTATGAAGAAGTAAAAAAAGACTTTGGAACTTGTGATATTCTCTTAAACGGTGCAGGTGTTCACCATCCTTTAGCAACAACTGGTCACGAACAACTTACAGAAGAAAATATGAATGATGGAAGAACTTTCTTTGACTTAGATATAGAGAAAGTAAGATGGGTACACAATATAGATTTCATGGGAACTTTCCTTCCTACGCAGATTATGAGTAAAGATATGGTAGGGAAAACAGGATGTTCAGTTATTAATATTTCGTCTATGAATGCAATCAGTCCTACAACGACTGTACCTATTTATTCAGCAGCAAAAGCAGGAGTAGCTAATTTCACATCTTGGCTAGCTTCTTACTTTGCAGTAGTAGGTATTCGTGTAAATGCTCTTGCTCCTGGATTCTTTGTTACAAACCTTAACAAAAATATTATGTACAAAGAAGATGGAACTTTAAGTGGACGTTCTGAAAGAATTATTGCAGGAACACCTATGTCTAGATTTGGGAATCCTGACGAATGTGCAGGAACATTGCTTTATTTATTAGATCCTAAACTTTCAAGCTTTGTAACAGGAACTGTAATACCAGTTGATGGTGGTTTCAGCTCATTCTGCGGTGTATAAATAAATGGGTTGTAAGAAAATTAAAACGAAGGCCAAGATCCAAAGAAAATATAGAATTAATCCTATTAGTTTTATTTGGTTGGAAAAAAGTATTTAAGATAGCTTAAAACCGGATAAAAGTTGACTGATCAGTATTTTGGAATTATTAGATTAAAGAAACTTCTATAAGAGAAAGAGGGCAGAGTTCCCTGGGAAATTTTAGCCTTCTTTCTTTTAAAAAGCAGAATAAAAAACAAATAAAACTTACATAAGAACTTAATTCCAATATATAAATAGTTCTAAAAAAACCTATAATAGTGAATTTATTATTTTTTAGAAAAAAGTATTTGGAGGAGGTAATCGATTGTTAAAGGAAGGAGTTATTTTCAATATTCAGCATTTTACAATTCATGACGGACCTGGTATCCGTACAGAGTTGTTTTTGAAAGGCTGCCCACTGAGATGTGACTGGTGTGGTAATCCTGAGAGCTTGAAAGCTTATATAGAACCAGGTGTATATACCAGTAAGTGTATCTCGCGTGAAAAATGTGGTGCATGTGAAGAAGTGTGCTCTGATAAGAACATGCTGAAGTTTAAGGACGGAAAACTAACCTCTATAGATGATGGAAAATCAACAGATTGGATTGCTTGCTATACTGAATGTCCTTCAGATGCAATCAAACAATGGGGTAAATCAATGTCTGTAAAAGAATGTATGAAAGAGATACTAAAGGATAAGGGCTACTACGAACGTTCTGGTGGAGGGGTTACTGTTTCTGGGGGAGATCCAATCCTTCAAAGTGACTTTGTCAGAGAACTTTTTAAAGCTTGTAAAGATGAAGATATTCATACTTGTTTTGAATCAAGTTTTTATGGAGATTGGAAGGAAATTGAAAAAGTTTTATCTTATACAGATCTTTTTATTTCAGATATAAAGCATATGGATACAAATATTCATAAAAAGCATACTGGAGTAAATAATGACAAAATTTTAGAAAATCTAAAAAAATTAAGAAATGAAAAAAAGGAGCTTATTTTAAGAATTCCAGTTATTCCAAATGTAAATGATGGTATGAAAAATATAAAAGCGACTGCTGATTTTATATTAAACGAGCTCGGTGGTCGTGTGAGAACATTACAGCTTTTGAGTTTTATGCGTCTGGGTGAAGAGAAATATAAATCATTGGGTATGTCTTATAAGATGAAGGATATCAATATCGACAGAGAGTCATTTCAAAAGCATATTAATAAACTTGCAGACTATTTTAATAGCCGAGGCATCCACTGTCTGGTAGGTACAAGGGAGAAATAATAAAAAAATTTAGACTTTATATTTATAAGGGAGGGATTTTAATGAATATTAACGCTACGAGTGCATTAGAGGTGGAAGAGGCAAATGATATTTTAATTAAATCTTTACAAAATACCAAAGGTGATGGGGCTGCATGTGGAACAGAGTCATTTGACCAAACTTACGGCGTAGGTTACCAGGTTGGTCATGAGGACTGGTCTCCTTTTCCGAGAGTAAACAAGCTAAGACAAACATTTTTAGATAGACCTTATGAAATTGACGTACAAAGATTAAGGTTGGTTACAGAAGCTTATAAAAACAATGAAAATTCCCCAACAATATTACAATGTGCATATGCATTTGATAATGTACTACGTAATGTTGAGCTAAATGTGTATGATGAAGAGCTTATTTTAGGAGAGTTAGCAGCTCCAGCAAAAGCTACACCAATTTATCCAGAGTTTTCTGTTGAATGGATCATCGATGAAATTTTGAACTTCCCATTTGAGGATCGAGCATATGATCAATTCTATATCAGAAATGATGAAGAGAGACAAGAGATCTTAGATCTTTGTGAGTACTGGAGAGGTAAAACAGTTGCCAGTCTAGCAGATGCAAGACTAGATGAGGATCAGAGAAAGGGTTCTCAGTTCGGAGAAGATATCTATAAAACTAACTATTACCACTATACAGGTATAGGTCACATATCTATCGATTATGAAAGACTAATGAAGCTTGGATATGATGGTCTTATTGAAAGCGTGGAAAAAGCAAAGGATAACTTAAATAAAAAAGATTTCGAATATGCAGATAAGAGGGATTTCTACCAGGCAACATTAATCATGCTAAAGGCTGCAAAGGCTCATATTGCCCGTTATGTACCTCTTGTAAGAGAGCATGCAGAAAAAGAAACAGATCCCAAGAGAAAAGAAGAACTCTTAACTATGGCAGCTAATTGTGAGCAAATCGCTGGTGGAGCACCTCAAACCTTTTGGCAGGCAATGCAGTTATTCAACTTTACCACAGCATTAATCCAGGTAGAAAGTAATGGACACTCAATTTCCTACGGTCGTATGGATCAGTGGTTAAACCCATTCTATGAAGCAGATATGGAAAACAAAACTATTACAAAGGAATTTGCCCTTGAGTTAATTGAAGTACAGTATGTTAAATTAAACAACCCTGTAAAACTAAAGGAAAAAGGAACAGTAATAGTTCGTAACGGAAGATGTGCCGGTGGAGAGAGTTTAACTATCGGTGGAATGGATAAAGATGGTAATGATGCAACAAATGACATAACAATGATGATGTTAGAAGCTTCGGCTCACACACGTATGATGAATCCATGGCTATGTGTGCGTATGCATGAAAATACTCCATATGAATTAAAGGTTAAAACAGTTGAGGTAATAAGAGCAGGTTTTGGACATCCAAAAATCTTTAATGATGAACCAGCAATAAAAGCACTACTCAGAAAAGGAACATCACTTGAAGAAGCAAGAGATTATGCAGTTGTTGGTTGTGTTGAGCCAAATATTCCAGGAAAAGAATACGGTTGGCATGATGCTGCATACGTAAACACACCTAAGATGATGGAGATGGTTGTCAATGGTGGAAGAATATTAGATGGACCAGATAAGGATAAGCAGCTTGGGCCAGACACAGGGAGCCTAGATACTTATGAAAGTTTTGATGAGGTTCTTGAAAGTGTCGATGCTCAGTTTGCTTACTGGTTAGATCAAATGTGCAGTAGCTTAAATATCATAGATGATGCTCATAAAACACGTAAACCAGTTCCATTCCTTTCAGCATTTTATGGAGACTGTATAGAATCTGGTAAAGATATATCTGCAGGTGGAGCAAAATACAATGGTATCGGACCACAGGCAGCTGGTATTGCTACCTGTGCTGATTCCTTGACTGCTATCAAGCAGCTTGTATTTGACGAGAAACGTTGTACTGGATCTGAATTATTACAAGCCATTAAAGATAACTGGGAAGGGCATGAAAAACTTTATGCTCTTGTAAACAGTAGAAAGGTACATCATTATGGTAATGACGATGATTATGCAGATGAGTTATTCAAATTTATGTTTGAGTGCTATTGTAGGAATGTTGCAGGAAGAGAAATTGCAAGAGGTGGACAATTCAACCCAGGAGTATACACTGTAAATGCCAATGTAGGGATGGGTATGAATACCAATGCATCAGTAGATGGACGTAAAAAAGGAGAGCCGATTTCTGATAATATGGGACCAGTTCACACAGCAGGTGGTGCTCATGATTTCGCGGGTCCAACAGCTATTGCAAACTCTGTAAGTAAAGTAGACCACAGCCTTGCGACAAACGGAACCCTATTAAACCTTAAATTTCCACAGGAAGCAGTTTCCGGTATAGAAGGTAGAGATAATCTAGTGAGTTACATTGAAGAGTATATTGCAAAACAGGGAATGCATGTTCAGTTTAACGTTATGAGTTCTGAGACATTAAAGGCAGCCCAGAAAAATCCTGAAAAATACAAGGATATGCTTGTACGTGTGGCCGGATACAGTGCGTACTTTGTAGAGCTTGGTAAGCCGTTACAGAAGGATTTGATTCAACGTACAGAGCTTAACTTTTAACTACGCTTCCAACTTGACTTCAGAGGACACGAGCCAAGTTGATATGCTAACATGTCCACTACACAACTAGATATATAGGGGGATATTATGATTTTTGAAATTAGTTTTTTGATTGTTGGTTTAATGCAGATTGTAGCTTTTTTTATCCTAGGTACCACAGGGTTTGGTGCTACTGTTATTTCTGCTCCAGTCACAAATGGTTTATTTGGAACAGCCATGGGGGTACCATATGGAACTATTGTTTGTATCCCTTTTTTATACTACCTGGCAATAAAAGATAGAAAGAACATTTCTTGGAAGGATCTAGCTAAAATTGTAGCTCTTTGTGCACCAGGTATTTTTATTGGACAAAAGTTATTTTATAGTATTAGTCCCCAGACTGCAAAGATTTCTATTGGAACAATGATTTGCATTATTGCAATAATGAATATTCATAAATATATAATAAAACCATTGGTTCTAAAAGAAGTAGAAGACACAGAGGCTGCAGACACAACAACTAGAAAGATTTTCCGTTACGGGTGCCTTATATTAGGTGGTATTGTTCACGGTGCATTTACCATAGGTGGTCCACTTATCACTGTTTATACATTGGAAGCAGTAAAGGATAAAAAGAAATTCCGTAATACCATGACAAGTCTATGGTGTGTTCTCAATGTTTGGAACGCTTTTACTCAATATCAGAACGGAGCATTCACTCCCAGGCTAGGAAGCGCACTACTTGTTGCTATGCCTCTGGCAGCTATTGGTTATTTCCTTGGGATGAGATTCTTGGAAAAAATTAATCGTGAGCAATTTCTACGTATTGTGTATATGCTTTTATTATTCATAGGAGTTAATATGTTTTTACGTAATATTTCTTCTGATATGTTGAAGACAGTACTCGTTACTACCTCTATAGTTGTTGTTGGATATATATTTATTATTTTAAAAAAGAAGAATATTAATAAAGAGCAAATAAAAAATGTTTAAAAATAAGTAGAAAGTTCCCTATAACTATTTGAAGGAGAAAACTAAATGAAAGACTTTAATTTTAAAATACCACAAAATATTGAATTTGGAATGGGAAGTTTAAATAAGCTACCAAAAATATTGAAAGAAAATAATTCAGATCATGTTTTCTTGATTTCTGACCATGGTTTAGAAAGTATCGGTGTAGTAAAGAAAGTCCAGGATATTATTGAGGCTGGAGGAGTCAAATATACAACTTACCTAGATGTAGTACCTAATCCAACAATAGATATCGTAAATGAAGCTACTGCGCTTTATAAAGAGTGTGGAGCAACAAGTATTGTTGCTCTTGGTGGAGGAAGTCCATTAGATGTATCAAAAACTGTAGGAGTACTTGCTAAGTATGGTGGAAAGATCACAGATTACGAAGGGATGCATAAAGTTCCAGGACCAATTGTACCTATAATAGCAATCCCTACAACTGCAGGTACAGGAAGCGAGGTAACAGCCTCATCTGTAATTACAGATGAATCTAGAAACTACAAGTTTTCAATAGTTAGTTATGAAACACTTCCTAAATATGCAGTTTTAGATCCAGAGCTTATTATGACAGCCCCAGCATCAATTGCTTCTTCTTGTGGAGTAGATGCGTTGATTCACGCAATAGAAGCTTATCTTTCAAGAAATGCTTCTCCATTTTCAGATGCAATGGCTGAAAAAGCAATGGAATTAATCGGAAAGAATCTAAGAAGATTTGTAGAAGACAGAAAAGATGAGGAAGCTGCATGTGGAATGATGTCAGGTTCTAACTTTGCCGGAATCTCATTTGCGTGGGCAAGACTTGGAAATGTACATGCCATGAGTCATCCAGTAAGTGCATTCTGCCACGTGCCACACGGTGTAGCAAACTCGGTTCTTCTTCCAACAGTTATGGAGTTTAATGCTCTTGTTGACAACGGTCGTTATGAGAAGATTTATAACTATATCCGTGAAGATAACGAAGCAATAAAAGACTTTAAACCGGAAATGCTTGTAGAAGAACTTAAAAAGCTAAATGAAGACCTTGGTATTCCAAAATCACTTTCAGAAGTAGGAGTCAAGGAATATATGATTGAGGATATGGCAAAGGATGCAATGAAGAGTGGGAATGTTCTTGCAAATCCAAGAGAGACAAGTTTAAATGATATGATTGAACTTTATAAGAAAGCGATATAAAATAAATTTGTTATAAAAGACGTCCCAGATGCTTAGGAAATGTTCTAGGCATTTGGGAGGTTTTTTGATAGACTTTGTTAATAGAATCACAAAATTAACCAAAGAGCTATTAATATTAACTCTTAAATTATGGAGGGGATTATGTGGAAAATTTGATTAAAAAAACAATACCAAGTAGAAGTGAATTTCTAAGTAAAAGCGCTATACAATGGTATCTAACGATTATTATTCCTTTGGTGTTGGGCTTTATTCTTATAAGGAATCATGTCGATATGACAATGGTTATGTTTCTTTCAGTCACAGTCACGGGTATATTAATGTTTTTGTTTGAGCGTGTTCATATGGTTATCACCTCTTTATTACTAATGACTGCCTATGTGCTATTTGATATTGCGCCAATGGAGACTGTATTTTCAGGTTGGATGGCCAAAAGTATTTGGATTACTTTTGGGTGTCTCGTGTTGGTAATGGTCTTAGGAAATACAACACTTGTGGAGCGTGTCACATTCCATTTAATTATATTTAGTGGTGGGACATATAAGGGTATTTTGTTTGCGCTTATCGGTCTGGGAATTATTACTAATCTCTTGGTTCCAGGTGTCATGGTAGGTGTTATGATTGCGGCACTGGCTTATAGCTTGTGTCAAACTTTAGGTTTAGGTAAGTCTAAAGCATCTGCAGGTATTATGATCGGAGCTTTGGGTGTGGGATTTTACGATGTAGAAACCTTTATTCTTTCACCAGGGAACTATACATTGATAACTAATTCTGCTTCAGATATCATTGATTTAACGGTAAATTATTGGATTTTCTTTAAAGATAATTTTATATTTTTTCCAATAGTAATAATAGAAGCACTTATATTAAATAAACTGTTTGCACCGAAAGAAATGGGTAATATAAAAGATAAGTTTCAAGATAAGTTATGCAGATTAGGTAGTATCACCTATAAAGAAAAAAAATTAATTGGGGTATTAACTTTACTTTTCTTATATTTGGTAACCCAACCATTGCATAACTTCCCAATGTGGTATGGCTTTATATTTGCACCAACAGTTTTGTTTTTTCCATTTTTTGATTTGGGAAAGTCAGAGGATATCCCAAAAATTAATTTTAGTATCATCATATTTATGGTTGCATGCTTAGGCATTGGAAAGACTGCTGTCTATATAGGCATTGGTGAAAAACTAGCTCTTTGGGCAGTCAATAATTTGATGGTAGAACATCCTCCAATGATCGTAGGATCCATCTTTATGTTGGCAGTAGCTGTTAATTTTCTGATGACACCATTTGCCGCCATGAGCTCGTTGGGTGGGACACTAGCGCAAATAGCATCGAGTTTGGATGTTAGTTTTTATCCGATATCTTATGCTTTTTTCTTTGGATGTCAGACAATCTTCTTTCCTTATGAAACAGCCTTATACGCTATCCTTTATGGGTTTGGAAATATTCGTTTAATGGATTTTCTAAAGTTCATGACGATTAGGGCAATTTTGTGGCTGGTATATTTGATGGTTATAGGTACTGGCTATTGGAACTTGATAGGTTATTTTTAGAACTACAATTATTTAGGAGGAAATACTATTAAAGTAAAAAGACCTGATAATTTAAGTAATTAACCCAAGTTGCTACTTAAAAAAAATTATTATAAATTACTGAATTTGTCTGGATTTCAGAATCAAAAGATTTTGTCACGAATGGACACTAATAAAAGATAGGGAAATTAACACGAATAAGGACAAAAGCTTTTGGCCACAGAGAAAAGAAGAGAGTATCACGGAGGAGGGCGATATTAAAGTCAAAAGATTTTATCACGAATGGACACCAATAAAAGATAGGGAAATTAACACGAATAATAACAAAATCTTTTGGTCACAGAAGACACAGAGACAGGAGAAGAGTTTCGTAGAGAAGATTTTTTGAATTTTCAAGTCGCAGGGCTTATACAGGAAAGAGCCGCACTCAGCCGTCCTACAGAATAAGTTCCACAGGGGACCGAGGACTGTAGCTCATAAAGGCGTTAAAAGAAACATATACTCACTAGACGTTTGAAAATTCTTGAACTTTTGGTTACTTTTCTTTCAAGAGAAAAGTAACGAATCCTTATAAATTCAATACTTTAATTTAATAAAGGTAGCAACTTAGGTTAATTACAGAATCATAACTATTGTATTTAAGACCTCCCGATGGAGGTCTTACTTGTTTTTTAACTTGCTATTTATCCATATATTTTCAGTATAATTCATTTATACGCTTACACTTGGACATTGGTTGAAATATTGTGTTTTATAAATGATTTTAAAATTTACAAGGATCGAGTTAAATAAAATTTAAAAATAGAGTATACTTGAAATAAAATTATCATAAAGTTTTTTGATAAGATCAAAAGATCAATTAAAATTTACGAGATTTTGGTAGTAGATTTAATGGAGTAAAAAATTATTTTAGAGATAGATGTAAGGTATATATTATGATGGAAGTACTAAGTAATTATGATTTTACAATGATACAATGGGCAGTTGTAATTATGACAAGTTTTGTTGTGGGTATAGATAAATCTGGACTCCCCACACTGCTAATAATTATACCTATAGTGGCTCAAATATTGGGAGGTAAACTTTCTGCAGGTTTTTTATTGCCCCTTTTGGTGATAGGAGATATTTTTGCGGTGATTTACTACAAGCGTCACATGGAAATAAAAATTCTTTTAAAACTTTTACCTTGGGCATTATTGGGAATAATAATTGGTCTATTTGTCGGAGGTTTGGTTTCAGATGCCCAGTTTAAAATGATGATAGGCGTAGTAGTGTTGATTTGTGTTTTTTTACTTATAGCTAAAAAAGATTCCGTGAGTAATTATTTAAGTGAAAAATGCTATTTCCACATTGTTATGGGAATTTTGGGTGGCTTTGCAAGTATGATAGGGAATGCAGCCGGTCCTATTATGGTGGTCTACTTTTTATCAATGAATCTAAGTAAAAATAGATTTATAGGGACAATGTCTTGGTTTTTCTTCGTTTTAAATTTAATAAAATTACCACTATATGCTTTTGTTTGGCATAATATAACCTTAGAGAGTTTTCTACTAAACTTAATGATATTCCCTCTTATACTGGTTGGGGCATTTATAGGAGTAAGGCTTGTTAAATTTGTTCCTGAAAAATCCTATAGGCTAATGATGATAGGAGTTACAATTATTGGTGCAGCAAGACTCCTCAGTTGAAGTTCTGGATGCATAGTTGAAGAAAGGCTTCGACTTAAAATTATGTGTAAATTAAATTACCATCCATTTTTATACTCCAGGAAATAATAAAGTGGAATATAATCCCCATTATACTGACCTCTGTTAAGAAGGTATTTTAGACTAACCCCTATTCACGTATCTGTAGTAATACAGCCTTAAATAGACTATTTAAAAATTGGAATTGGGATATTGTTTGAAATAGAAAAAAATGTCCCCCATAAATAGAGTACAATACCATTGATAGAGGAAATTATATTAAATTTAAACCAAATTTGGGGAACCATCCATTTTCTTAAACATAACTATACAGGCAGAACATTTTGTTACTAAACCTTCTGATATGCACTTTTTACACATTTTAAATTCTCCCAATTTTTTTAATTTATTTTACTGGACTTGTGCAAAAATATTTCAGTTTACAATTCACACTTCATAATCTTAAAAAAACTACTTAAAAGAACCTAAAGCCTAAATATCTAATCTGAAGATATATGAAAAATAGTTCTAAACAACGATTTTTAAAATCATATTAAATTTTCACAAGTCGAATTACTGAATAAACTAGCAGACTCTCTGGAACAAATTAAACTGTAACCATGAAACGGGACACTAAATAAAAGTGTGATTTGTTTCATGGTTTTTTGTATACTTAAAAATAAAATGAAGAATTGAGCAAACAAAAGGATAAAACGGATAATGGCAAATATAGAGGTAAGAGTTAGGTTGTAAGCAGGATAAATTTGAATTGCTGATAGACTGCTGGTTTTGCATCGACTTTCCCACAGCTCTTTATTTTCGTTCTCTTTTAAGGGTGTTTTTCTGTCTTGGAAAAGCAATAGTTCAAACTCTAGGGGTGATTTTGTGCTTGTGAAAATTGGAAAATTCGTTCAGAAATTTCATAAAATAATTTTGACTGCCTCCCTTGCGGTCACTTTTGTTATGTTGTTTTTTATGAGTAGACTTCAGATGAATATGCAGTTTACAGATCTTCTTCCAAAGACTGAAAAAACTGTCATATCATATAAAAATGCCATGAAGAACTTTGATACGCTAGATTCCATAGTTGTGGCAGTAAAAGGCCAAGAGGAAGATATAAAAAACTTTCTAAAAAAAGGTGTCAGGGGTATAGAAAAGATAGATGGAATCAAGACGATATCCTATGAAAACCAGGTGGAATTTATGGAGGAAAATATCTTTCTTCTGATGAAAGAGAGAGATTTGAAAAATAGAGAAAAGGCTTTGACAGGAGCTAGTTTAAAAGATTTTTTTTACGGAGTAAATGAGGGTTTTGAAAAGGAATATATTGATGAATCAGAAAGTGGAAAAATAGATAAGGACAGGGTTAAACTCTTAAATTTTCTGGATTTTCTGGAAGAGATAATCCTAAAAATAAAAAAGGACAGAATAAGCCCAGAAGATGCAAAAAAGTTTCTGAGAGGTGAAAGATATATTTTATCTCCAGATAAAACTATGGGCTTGCTACTTGTAAAATCTGCAGTAAGTATAGATGATTTTGAAAATGTGATAAAAACAGTGAATGCCTTAGATGAATATTTTCAGGAAAAATCTAAAAAATACAATGTAAAAATTGAAATGACAGGTATTCAGGTGCTCTCAAGGGATGAAATGGTGATCTCTCAGAGAGATATGAGAATTTCTAGTTTTTTATCTCTGGTTCTGGTTCTTGGGATATTTATTCTTAGCTTTAAAATATTAAGATATTCTCTGCTAGCTCTTGTACCTCTCATCACTGGAATAATATGGGCAATGGGCTTAACTTATCTCATCATAGGAACACTCAATATGATGACTGCCATGATGGGAGCCATACTAATAGGTCTGGGAATAGACTATTCGATACATATAATATCTGTCTTTCTTGAAGAGAGAGACAGTGGGATGAGTATAGAAAAAGCGGTATCGTCCATATACTCTAAGGCGATGAGAGGAGTGGCCACAGGAGCGGGGACAACAGCGGTAGGTTTTTTTATGTTTGTTTTCAGTGATTTTCCAGGCTTTCGAGAGTTTGGACTGGTTTTAGGACTGGGGATAATATGCACGCTGGTATCGGCGGTTTTTTTACTTCCATCTTTACTCATGATTTATGGTGGTAAAATAGGCACAAAAAAATCTAAGAAAAGCCTGTTTTTAGAAAAAGGCGAATACTTTCTCATAAGTAGAAAAAAAAGTTCACTTCTCATCGTTGTTCTTATACTTATAGTTCTAGGATCAAAGGCAGGTAAAGTGGAATTTGAAAATGATATGCTGAAAATAGAACCTAAAAATCTTCAGAGTGTCGCCTTAAACAGGGAAATTATAGATAAATTTGATTTTAGTTCTGACAGCACAATCATTGTGTCTGAAAATTTAGAAGAGGCACAAAGAATTTTTGACAGGGCAGATAAACTGAAGAGTATAGGGGTGATCTCTTCAATTACATCATACCTTCCCTCTGAAGAAAAGCAGAAAAAAAGGTTAGAAGCTGGGAAGAGGATAAAAGAAAAGATCGGCAATGCTCCAGACAGTGAAATCTATATAGGGGAATTGGCAGAAGAGCTTGTAAGACTTGAAAATAATCTCATAGAGTTAGGAGACTTGTCTTATATCGGAGGAGAGGAAGATATAAGACAAAGATGTGATGAGATATTAGAGGGGGGGCTCATAAGTGAACTGGTTGAAAACATAGACAGCTACAGGGAGAACCTTGAAAAATCACAGAAAGTATTTATAGGGGAGCTGCAGAGTATAATAAGAAAAAGTAATACAGAAAAAACACTAGGTCTGAAGGACCTTCCAGGTAAAATAAAAGATGAGTTTGTGGGGAAAACCGGTACATATATAAGCACCTTTTATCCCAAGGAGGATATATGGAAATCTGATTTTCAGAAGATATACATGAAGGAGATAGACACCTTAGGTGAAAATACAACAGGGAGTGCTAAAATATTTCTCAAGGTAATAGAGATATCTGCCACAGAGGGAAAAAAAATTCTTATCCTGACTTTGGGAGCCATATACCTTTTTCTATTAGCAGATTTTAGAAGCCTGAAATATGCCACTGCCGCCATTCTTCCCATGGTTTTTTCTATCCTAGGAACTCTGGGGGTAATGGGGTGGACGGGGTTTAAATTTGACATGGTTAACATAATAGGAATACCGCTAATAATAGGTATAGGGGTGGACGACGGAGTCCATATAATACACAGATACCTTGTGGATAAAAATATATTTGTGGCACTAAAAAGCACCGGAAAGGCTGTAACTCTCACAACGATTACAACAATAGCGGCTTTCGGAACTCTGATGCTGGCAAAGTATAGGGGCTTTGTTCACTTTGGAATACTTCTGACTATAGGGGTTGTATTTGCCTATCTTCTAACTGTAAGCCTCCTTGTGAGTCTTATCTCCCTAGTGGACAGAATAGAAAAAAATTCGGAAGGTGATAAATTATGAAAAAAATATCGGTGATTTTTTTTATCTTGATTAATATATATGTTTTTTCAAAGGATGCCTCGGAGATACTGCAAAAGATGGAGGATGCCCAAAACTATACAACTTTAAAGGGAGAGTATCTTATGACTATAGAAAACAGAGGTAAAAAAATAACCTTGGGATTTGAAGAATATTATAAAAAATCCCAAGAAGACCTTCAGCTTATGAGATTCACCTCTCCACCTAGAATAGAAGATACTGCAATTCTAATAAAGGGTGAAAATATATGGTACTATAACAAGAGAAGCAACAGGGTGAGGCTACTCTCAAAAAATGCGAAAAAAGGTAGTATGATGGGGTCTAGTTTTAGCTACGATGATCTCAATATAGATTATGTAGATGATTTTACAGGTGAGGTAATAGAGGAAACAGAGGATTATTATATGCTGAAGGTATATCCTGTGGATAAAGATAGAAGCTATAAATATATACTGGCAAAAGTTAGAAAAGATAATTTTATAGAAGAGAGTCTAGAATATTATGACAACAACGAGATAAGGTATAAGCTTATGACCACCCAGGATGTGAAACAGGTAAAAGAACGCTGGGTTCCTTTGAAATTAATCATGACAGATCTCATAAGTGGTAAGGTGACATATATAGAAACCAGAGAAGAAAGCCTGGATTTTGATTTTTATATTGAGGATTCCAAATTTTCCGAGAAAAACCTAAAAAAATAAGAGGTGGTTAAAATGAAGGCATTTGGATTTGTCCTTATCTTTTTAAGTGTCGCATGCACCGTGTTTTCTATGGATTTGGTTACAGAATTAAAATATCAGGGGTTTGATACTGAAAAAATAGACTTTGAAGATGAGGCACTAGGCAGAGTGACACTAAAGGATAATTCCAATGAAGATTATTCATTTTTTATCGAGTATATATTTGGCGATGGTACAGACAGAGTAGATGCTGGTCAGATTAAAATCATGAAAAACAATATGGATTTTGAAGTGGGGCGTAATAGAATAGGCTGGGGATCGGCTTACAACTTAAATCCAACAGATATATTTAATGATATCCCAGTTGGAAGTGCCTATGACCCCACCTATGTAAAAAGTGGAAGAGATAGCTTAATAGTCACACATTACACAGGAGACAGTTCTATTCAGGGTGTCTATGCCAGAAAAGATAATTCTGAGAAAGATGAGGATTACGGAATAAAGTATAGGACTAGCTTCTCAGAATATGAATTGGATGCATTGTATATACACAAAGGAGAGAGAAACACAACTTGGGGAGAAGAGGAAAAAGACGATATTATAGGGGGAGACATAAGTACTAGTATACCTGGGTTTGATTATGGAGTCTGGCTAGAGGCAGCCTATTATTTGGATAAAAGGGACCTGGTGTATATAGCGGGGATAGATAATTATTATGGAGAGAAATACCGAGTGATGTTCGAATATCTATATTACGGTCTTGGTGAAGACAGGGAAGAGGACTATAATGTCGGCAGGATATTGGCAGGACAGCCTGCAGGGAAAAGCTACCTCATGCCATCTCTTACCTATGAGTATTCAGAAAAAGTATCGGTGACAGGATATTTTTATATAAATACTGGGGATTATAGTTACCTTCTCGGAACGACAGTGACCTACCTCTATACCGACCATATAGATATCAATCTCATGCCATTTTATGCAGGTGGAAAAACAGGAAGCGAGTACGGGGTCCTTGGAGAAGGAGTCGGGAATATAGGGGTTAGTTTTGTGGTGAGATCGGTATTTTAAGTCTCAGTTTTTTGGACAAATTACTGAATTTATCTGAATATTAAAATCAAAAGATTTTGTCACGAATGGACACTAATAAAAGATAGGGAAATTAACACGAATAAGGACAAAAGCTTTTGGTCACAGAGAAAAGAAGAGAGTATCACGGAGGAGAGCGATATTAAAGTCAAAAGATTTTGTCACGAATGGGCACTAATAAAAGATAGGGAAATTAGCACGAATAAGGACAAAAGCTTTTGGTCACAGAGAAAAGAAGAGAGTATCACGGAGGAGAGCGATATTAAAGTCAAAAGATTTTATCACGAATGAACACCAATAAAAGATAGGGAAATTAACACGAATAATAACAAAATCTTTTGGTCACAGAGGACACTGAGAAAAAAATAAAGTTTCATAGAGAAGATTTTTTGAATTTTCAAGTCGCAGGGCTTATACAGGAAAGAGCCGCACTCAGCCGTCATACAGAATAAGTTAAGGCAGTTCAAGGAGCGATAGCGACTATGAAACACCTTATCCAGTGGATGAGCAGGGAACCGAGGACTGTAGCTCACAAAGGCGTCAAAAGAAATATATACTTACTAGACATTTGAAAATTCTTGAAGTTTTGGTTACTTTTCTTTCAAGAGAAAAGTAACGAATCCCGATAAATTCAATAATTTAAATTTACTTATTTTAAACATCAGCTTTAATAATTTGTTCTCTCTTATAAAAGTTTGAAGTTTTTAAAACTAATGAAAGAGAGGTTTAATTGAAAAAAATATGTAAAAGTGATAAAATAGAGTGTGAAATTTATAAAATATTTTATGGAAAAGTGGTTAATAACTTATGAATAAAATAAAAAAAGACAAGGTAAGCATATATCTCCAAGATGAGAAATACAGAGGACTTGTAGAAGTGATTCTACAGGGAGACTATAGGGTGATCAAAGTTTTGAAAAATGATCAGAGGAGCAGGGTAGAACTCATAGAGTATAAACAGGAAAAACTTGTTCTTAAAATCCCCCTTGAGAAAAACAGAAGACAGTGGCAACGCTTTTTGTCTGCATTTCGAGGAAGCTCATCTAAAAGAGAGTATGAAAACTGTGTTAAGATCCTGTCTAAGGGATTTTTGGGAGCGGAACCTGTCCTGGTCATAGATAAAAAAACCGGTCCCCTTGTCAAGGAGTCATATTTTGTGTCAAAGTTTATAGAGGGACATGAGGGGAAATTTCAGCATCTGAAAGAGATAGGAGAAGAGCTGAATAAAATCCATGATGCAGGGTACCTTCACGGGGATTCACAACTTGTAAATTTTATGGTTTCCAATGGAAAAATATACCTAATAGACTGTAAACTTAAAAAGAATAGATTTGGAAAGTTTGGGAGCAGGTATGAATTTATATATTTAGAGGAGAGCTGTCCTAAAAAAATAGATATATATAGAAAAGATGATCTATACTATAGAGGGGCTAAGCTTCTGAACAGCTACCTTCACTGGTGGGGAAGAACCAGGAAAAAACTAAAAGGCAAAGAATTGACAAAATGAGCAAAAGAGGAGAAAACGTTGAGGGTATTGGTAATAAGACTCAGTTCTATAGGGGATATAATCCTTACCACTCCTGTATTAAAGGAGTTTAAGAAAAAATATCCAGATGCAATAGTTGATTTTATGGTACTGGATAAATTTAAAGATGCTATAGAGGGGTGTCCCTATGTTGACAACCTTATTATTTTTAACAAAAAAGAGCACAGGGGAATAATGGGGCTCAAGAAATTTTCTGACAGCATAAAGGGTAACAAATACGACTATGTCTTTGATCTCCATTCCAAACTGAGGTCTGTGGCTATCTCTATTTTTATAGGCACTAAAACTTTGAGATACAGGAAAAGGGCACTCTGGAAGACCCTCCTTGTAAAAGCTAGGCTAATAAAATACAGTGCAGACGATACCATTGTAAAAAATTATTTTGGGGCACTTAAAGAGCTGGGGGTGGAATATAAGGGAGAAGACTTAAACTTTACCTTCTCTGAAAATGATCTAGAGGCAGTATCGAAGTATAGGGATTTTGTGGTTTTGGCTCCTGGTGCATCTAAGAACACTAAAAAGTGGACCACAGAGGGATTTGCAAACCTGGCAAGACTGCTGAGAGAAAAGTATGGTAAAAAAATAGTACTTATGGGTGGAGCCGGGGACAAGGCAATATGTGAAGAGATAAATGCCATAAGCCAGGAAAGCTGTGTGAACTTGGCTGGAAAGCTTTCTTTAAAAGAAAGTGGTGCTCTTTTGTCAGAGGCTGACTTTCTTGTTACCAATGATTCAGGGCCCTTTCATATCTCAAGAGGGGTAAAGAAAAAAGCCTTTGTGATCTTTGGGCCTACTGATCCAAAGATGTTTGAATATGATCAGTACGGGGTGCTAATATATAGAGATGAACCTTGTTCTCCATGTAGTCTTCACGGTGATAAAATCTGTCCAAAAGGACATTTTAACTGCATGAAACATCTGAAATCCGAGGATGTATTAAAAGTAATAGAAAAAAATATGGGATGGTGCTAACCGTCCATTTTTTTTAATGATAATTTTTAGAAAATTTAAAAGATAAAAAAGTATAATTTAGATAGAGGTGATTAAAAAGGAAAATTAGCTTTGAAGAATATAAATACTTTGTGAGAAAATTTAATTTTTTAAGTGCTGATATCTGGAATTTTTTATTTTTGAAAAAACTTAAAAAAGTCCGAAAAATGAAAAATAACGAATCAAATGCTTAAAATCCAGGTGAAAGACAAAGTTAATTCCCTGTAAGTGGGGATGGATGGATTTAGAGGGAAGAAGCTTATCTGTTATAATCTGATTAAGATGTAAAGAGTATAGGAAAATAAATATTGAATTGAATGAGGGGGATAGAATGGCAAAGACAAAAAAAGAGATAGCTGACAAAGATAAGGCATTAGAAGTGGCGATGAAACAGATACAAAAGGATTTTGGAGAAGGTTCAATAATGAAACTCGGGGCTAATACTCATATGAATGTAGAGACAATATCAACGGGAAGTATAGGTATAGATATGGCCCTCGGACTCGGGGGTGTACCTAGAGGAAGAGTGGTTGAGATATACGGGGCAGAGAGCTGCGGAAAGACAACTGTAGCACTTCATATAGTGGCAGAAGCACAAAAAAAAGGTGGTATAGCAGCATTTATAGATGCAGAACATGCTCTAGATCCGGCTTATGCAAGGGCTCTAGGTGTAGATGTAGACGAACTGCTCATATCACAGCCTGATAACGGAGAACAGGCCTTGGAAATAGGAGATATGCTTGTGAGATCTGGAGCTGTAGACGTAATAGTAGTAGACTCTGTGGCAGCTCTTGTACCAAAATCAGAGATAGAAGGAGAGATGGGAGACCAGCAAATGGGACTTCAGGCTAGGCTCATGTCCAAGGCTTTGAGAAAACTCACAGGAAGTCTAAATAAATCCAAAACAACAATGATATTCATAAATCAAATAAGGGAAAAAATCGGAGGATTTGGATTTGGACCTCAGACCACAACTACAGGTGGAAGAGCACTTAAATTTTACTCATCTGTAAGAATGGAGATAAAAAGAATAGGTAGTGTGAAACAGGGAGATAATGTAATAGGAAATGAGACCTCAGTTAAGATAACAAAGAATAAGATAGCTCCTCCTTTTAGAGAGGCGAAATTTCAGATCATGTACGGAAAGGGTATCTCAAGAGCCGGGGAGATACTAGATATGTCTATAGACAATGATATAGTTTCAAAATCAGGAGCATGGTTCAGTTATGGGGATGTAAGATTGGGACAGGGTAAGGAAAATGTAAAATTAAGACTAGAAGAGGAAAAGGACCTTCTAGGAAATATAGAAATGGATTTGAACAAAATTCTTTTTCCCGAAGTTCAAGTAAATGAAAAGGCAGAAGATGAAGATACTGAATCTCAAGAGAAATAAATTATACTTAGAGGATGATGAAATAATAGATGTAAGTCCTGATATAATTTATGAGATGGGACTCTCTAGAAAAGAAGAGCTGAGTATAGAGGAGTATAAAAGGGTGGTCTATCTGGCTGCCCTTTCAAAGTCCTACTATTTATTATCTAGAAGAGATCATACTTCTAAGGAGCTAGAGAAAAAACTACGAATGAAATTTCGGGAAAAAGAAATAATAAGAAGAGTAATTTCGGAGATAGAGGGAAAAGGGTATATAGACGACTATTCCTACGCAAGGTCCTTTATTGAAAAAAGCAAAGACGGAAGGAAAAAAATAGAATATGACCTGAGAGCAAGGGGGATAAAATCTGAGGTTATAAGAGAAGCCTTTGACGAGGAAGGTGATAAAGAAATTCCTAAGATAAAAAAGCTTTTGCATAAAATAAGTGGAAAGCCATATGATAAGAAAATAAACTATCTTTTGAGAAAGGGCTTTGACTATGAAAATATAAAAAAAGCTCTAGAGGACGAAGATGAAGAATAACTTTGTAAAAATAGTATTTTATGATAATATTACGAGAGTAATATTTTAATTGGGAGTGGTTTTATGTTGGGTTTGGTACTGGCTCTTGTTAGTGGGCTGAGTTTTTTTATTTATATGACAATATTTTATCTTCCTATAATAGTGTTTTCAGGGGAAGAAAAGTCGGCACGGCTTGCAAGGAGAGAATTTAAAAAGTTTGGAACCTGGGTTCTAGGAGCTATAGGGGCTAAGCTTGAGGTTATCTACGAAGATAAAGAGGCAGTAGAAAATCTCAAAGCAAAGGATGGAATAGTGGTGGTAGGAAACCATCAGAGTAATATGGATATTCCGGTACTGCTGGCAGGATTTCCTTTTGTTGTAGGATATGTAGCTAAAAAAGAGATGGAAAAATGGCCTTTTTTCGGAGTGTGGATGAAAAAATCTCAATGTGTATTTCTAGACAGAAGTAACCCGAGAGAGGGAATAAAAAGTATAAAAAAAGCTGTGGAGGTTATAAAGGCCGGTTATCCAATAGCAATCTTCCCCGAGGGAGAAAGATCGGAAACCGGAGAAATAGGGGATTTTAAAAAAGGCAGCTTTAAGCTGGCAACTGAGACAAAGGGAGTAATAGTACCTGTGACAATAAAGGGTACATATGAGATCCAAAGAAGAGGCAGTGTAGTAACTAAAATGGGTAAAAATGTAAAACTTATAATAGCAAAACCAATATATGTAAAGGATATGGAGACTGCTGAAGTAAAGAAGCTAGACAAAATAGTAAGGGATATAGTTGTGGAGAACTTTGAGAAATTTTAGTTCTCCATTTTTTTATTTCCAGGTCACATAAGTTACCGAAAAATAAAAAAAAGTGTATTAATATGTTCTTGAAAATAAAAAATGAAGATGTCGTAAAATTCTTTAGTAACTTGATAAAAAAACTTGAAAAAATTTTCATATTGTGTTATTCTGCAATAAAATGTAACTGTTACAAGAGAGAAAAGGTTTCAAACGAAAATAGGAAGTATAGGTTAACAAAATAAGTCTTTTAGAAGAGGCAAAATTAGGATTTTAATGAAAAAAAAACATTACTAAGATAATAAAAGAATGGACAAGTGGATAATGTGTCGTCAAATAGGACAGTGTAATAATGTTTGACATAGTTTAATACTTGTGATATACTTATTCCGAAATTGTTAATAAATTCTCTAAAATCTAAAACTTTAATTAACTTTAAAGAGATTGTGTCAAGTGTCGTTGAAAATTGTATTTTATAACTATAATATAAAAATCTAGGAGGAACTCAATATGTTCGAACAATGGCAAGGGTTTAAAGGGGATCTCTGGAAAAAAGAGATCAATGTAAGGGATTTTATCCAAAACAACTATACTCCGTATAGAGGGGACGAGAGCTTCTTAGTTGAGCCAACTGATGCTACTAAAAAACTATGGAATAAGCTTACAGAGATGTTTAAGGTGGAGCAGGAAAAAGGTGTCTATGACGCTGAGACAAAAGTTCCTTCTGCATTAGATGCATATGGCCCTGGATACATAGATAAAGATCTTGAGAAGATCGTAGGGGTACAAACTGATAAGCCACTAAAAAGAGGAATCTTTCCTAAAGGTGGAGTAAGACTAGTAGAGCAGGCTCTTGATGCTTACGGATATAAGATTGATGAATTTACAAAAGAAATCTTTACTAAATACAGAAAGCACCATAACCAAGGTGTATTTGATGTATATACTCCTGATATAAAGGCAGCTAGAAGTAACGGTCTAGTAACTGGACTTCCTGATGCTTACGGAAGAGGAAGAATAATCGGAGATTACAGAAGAATAGCTGTCTATGGAATGGACAGAATTATCGAAGATAAAAAATCTCAGCTTGAGATATTAAATGTAAGTGAAATGTCAGATGAAATAATCAGAAGAAGAGAAGAAATATCTGAGCAAGTAAGAGCTCTTCAAGCATTTGGAAAAATGTGTGCTTCTTACGGGTTTGACGTATCAAAGCCAGCTAAGACAGCTCAAGAAGCTATACAGTCTGTATATTTTGGGTACCTTGGGGCAGTAAAAGACCAAGATGGTGCTGCAATGTCTCTTGGAAGAACTGCAACATTCCTTGATATCTATATCAGCAGAGATATCGAAGCTGGAAGACTAACTGAAGAGGAAGCTCAAGAGTTTATTGACCACTTCATCATGAAGCTTAGAATAGTAAGATTCTTAAGGCCGCCTGCATATAACGAGTTATTCTCAGGAGATCCAGTATGGACAACTGAAGTTCTTGGTGGAGAAGGTACAGACGGAAGAACTCTTGTAAGTAAAACATCATTCAGATACCTAAATACATTATATAACCTAGGACCAGCACCAGAGCCAAATCTAACAGTTCTTTGGTCTGCAAAATCTCCACAAAACTGGAAAAATTTCTGTGCAAAAGTATCTATCGATACATCGGCACTTCAATATGAAAATGACGATCTTATGAGACCTCAATTCGGAGACGACTATGCAATAGCTTGTTGTGTATCTCCTATGAAAGTAGGAAAAGGGATGCAGTTCTTCGGGGCAAGAGTAAACCTTCCTAAAGCTCTCCTTTATGCAATAAACGGCGGAAAAGATGAGAAATCAGGAAAGCAGGTTGCACCTCACTTTGCACCGATAACTTCTGAATACCTTGACTTTGATGAGGTAATGGAAAGATATGAAGAAGTACTTAAGTGGCTTTCTGGAGTATATGTAAAAGCTCTAAATATCATCCACTATATGCATGATAAATATGCTTACGAAACATTTGAAATGGCTCTACATGATTTAGAGATCGAAAGAACTCAAGCTCACGGAATAGCAGGAGTTTCAATCGTAGCAGATTCACTTGCAGCTATCAAAAACGCAAAAGTAAAAGTAATAAGAGACCAATCAGGAATGGCTATTGACTTCGAAATCGAAGGAGACTATGTACCATATGGAAATAACTGTGACGAAACTGATCAATTTGCAGTTGACATCACTAAAAAATTCATGAACATGATAAGAACTCACAAAATGTATAGAGGAGCAAGACCTACTCAATCTATCCTTACTATAACTTCGAACGTTGTATATGGTAAGAAGACAGGAGCTACTCCTTGTGGAAGAAAAGCTGGTAAACCATTCGGACCAGGAGCAAACCCAATGAACGGAAGAGATAGAAAAGGAGCTATAGCAGCCCTTACTTCAGTAGCTAAGCTTCCATTTGAAGATGCAAACGATGGAATATCTTATACATTTGCAATCACACCTGCTACTCTTGGAAAAGAAAAAGAGGACAGATGTAATAACCTTATAAATCTTCTAGATGGATACTTTACTCCAACTGGTGGACATCACCTAAATGTCAATGTATTTGACAAGGCACTTCTTGAAGATGCAATGGAGCATCCTGAAAAGTATCCACAGCTTACAATAAGAGTATCAGGATATGCTGTAAACTTTACTAAACTTAGTAGAGAGCAACAGCTTGATGTTCTTTCTAGAACAATCAACGAAAGAATCTAATTTTTAATTTTAAAGAATAAGGGGAATCCTAAGGATTTCCCTTATTCAACTTATTTAATAATTTTTAATAGGGGGATTTTATAAAAAATCTTCGTATTAAGAGTTATAGAAATAATTATAAAGGTGGAGATAAAAATGGCTAAATTATTGGGTAAATTACACTCTTATGAGAGTTGTGGAACTGTAGATGGACCTGGGCTTAGATATGTCGTTTTTACACAGGGATGTCCTTTGAGATGTAAGTATTGTCATAATCCAGATACTTGGCATATGTCAGACGCTAGTTATGAAGAAGATGCAAATTATGTGGTGAAAGAGATAGTAAGATATAAGCCTTTTTTCAAAAATGGAGGAGGAATGACCCTATCAGGTGGAGAACCTTTTATGCAGGCTGAATTTGCAAAGGAGCTATTTAGACTGTGTAAAGAAAACGGTATCAATACAGCGGTGGATACAAGCGGAATATATCTCAATGATACAGTCAAGGAAGCACTAGAATATGTGGACCTGGTCCTTTTAGACATAAAGTGTATAGATCCGGAAATATACGAAGATCTCACGAAGGTGGAGTTAGAGCCTACACTTAAATTTGCAAAATATCTTTCAGATATAAAAAAACCTGTATGGATAAGGCATGTCCTTGTACCTGGGATCACTGACAGAGAGGATTTGCTGGAAAAATTGGGGGACTTTGTAGCGAGTCTTGAGAATGTAGAGAGAATGGAAATACTTCCTTACCACAGCATGGGAGAATATAAGTGGGAAGAGATGGGATATGAATATGAACTTAAGGGTGTAGAACCACCTACAAAGGAAGCTGTGGAAAAAGCCAAGGAGATATTCAGAAAAAAAGGTGTACCAATAAGGTAGTTTTATCTAAAACTGAACACTAGATCGTTCTTAAACTTGTCAAAGAATAGAATACATGATAGAATAGTGTCTGATTTGTGAAAAATAGTTTCTTAGAATATATTAGTTTGTATTTTGACAGGAGGAATGATGAGTAATTTTTTAAAAGGAAAATTGAATATCAAGGATGATGTCTTGGCTGGACTTACTGTGGCTTTTGCCCTGGTTCCAGAAGTTGTTGCCTTTGCTTTCGTAGCAGGGATTGATCCTATAGTGGGGCTTAATTCGGCAGTTATAATAGGACTTTGTACGGCTATTTTTGGAGGAAGACCTGGGATGATTTCCGGGGCGGCAGGAAGTATAGCCGTAGTATTTACCGCATTGGTGGCCTTGCATGGTGTAGAGTATTTATTTGCCACAGTTGTGGTTATGGGTATAGTCCAGATACTGGTAGGAGTTTTTAAATTTGGAAAATTTGCCAGAATGATACCACATTCTGTGATGCTAGGATTTGTAAATGGTCTAGCAATCGTAATATTTTTAGCTCAACTGAATCAATTGAAGATAGACGGCGTATGGATATCTGGACCTCAGCTATATGTGGTTTTAGGTTTAGTGGCACTGACAATGGGTATAATCCACTTTCTTCCGAAGCTTACAAAGGCTGTACCGGCTTCACTAGTAGCAATAGTTGTTACAACTGGTCTATCTATGTACAGTAATAAGATGGGAATCCATATACCAAATGTTCTTGAATTTTCTAAGGGTGGTATAGCTGGAGAGCTGCCTAAATTTCATATCCCAGAAGTACCTCTGAATTTTGAAACTTTAAAAATTGTACTTCCTTTTGCAGTGACGGCGGCAATGGTAGGACTTATCGAGTCACTTCTCACAATGTCTCTTATCGATGATCTTACTGACACCAGAGGACAGGCCAACAGGGAGAGCATCGGACAGGGAATAGGAAACTTTATGAATGGACTAATGGGTGGAACCGGTGGTTGTGCTATGATAGGACAGTCTATGATCAACCTAACAAGTGGGGGGAGAGGAAGAATTTCCGGAGTATCCACGGCCCTTGCTTTATTATCATTTGTGCTCTTTGGTTCAAAAATCATAGGTGTAATTCCACTTGCAGCTTTGGTCGGTGTAATGTTTATGGTTGTTATTGAAACCTTTGCTTGGGAAACCCTGAAATACAGGAAAAGGATACCTAAAAAAGATTTCCTTATCATCCTTATTGTTGCGATAATAACTGTAGAGCATGATCTGGCTCTAGCAGTAATAGTGGGAATAATAATATCAGCTCTTATCTTTGCATGGGAAAAGGGAAAAAGAATCTCGGCAGAAATAAAAGTCAATGAAAATGGAACTAAAGTATATATTTTAGAAGGCCCCCTGTTTTTTGGCTCTGCAGCAAACTTCAAAGATTTGTTTGATGTACAGAATGATCCTGAAGTTGTGGCAATTGACTTTTGTAAATCAAAGGTTACAGACCACTCGGCTATAGAGGCGATTAATAATATAACAGACAAGTACAGACAGGCTGGAAAAAAGCTGAAGCTTAAACATCTGAGCAGAGACTGTAATGAACTTTTGAAAAATGCAGAAGAGATAATAGAGGTAAATATTGTAGAAGATCCAAAATATTTTGTGGCAGACAACGAACTTGCCTAAAAGGAGCAGCCTGGTTTCAGGCTGTTTTTTTTAATTAACTCAAGTTACTACCTGAAAGAAATTCTTATAAATTACTGAATTTATCTGAATATCAGAATCAAAAGATTTTGTCACGAATGGACACTAATAAAAGATAGGGAAATTAACACGAATAAGGACAAAAGCTTTTGGTCACAGAGAAAAGAAGAGAGTATCACGGAGGAGAGCGATATTAAAGTCAAAAGATTTTATCACGAATGAACACCAATAAAAGATAGGGAAATTAACACGAATAATAACAAAATCTTTTGGTCACAGAAGACACAGAGACAGGAGAAGAGTTTCATAGAGAAGATCTTTTGAATTTTCAAGTCGCAGGGCTTATACAGGAAAGAGCCGCACTCAGCCGTCATACAGAATAAGTTAAGGCAGTTCAAGGAGCGATAGCGACTATGAAACACCTTATCCAGTGGATGAGCAGGGAACCGAGGACTGTAGCTCATAAAGGCGTCAAAAGAAATATATACTCACTAGACATTTGAAAATTCTTGAACTTTTGGTTACTTTTCTTTCAAGAGAAAAGTAACGAATCCTTATAAATTCAATACTTTAATTTGAAATAAAAGAGCAACTTAGGTTAATTATATAGGGTTCTGTCTTAAGACTTATTTTATAAATGTCCAAAAGGACTTAAAATTATTTTGAATTACCTTTAGAAAATTCTTTGAAAAATGATTTTAGTAGTCTTTTTAGACGTGTCTATTTTTTTGTCAGTTTACTTGGACAAGTAAAGAAAATAAGCAAGGTTTTTATTTAATGGTTTTTATGAAGATTTAGTACTTGATTTAATCGGTTAAGAGGTGTTTGGATTCTTTTTTTTTTAGATGTTTAATGGTATAATTTTAAAACGGAACCAATTACAAAAGGGAGTTGAAAAAAATGATAATTTTGGGAATAGAAACTTCCTGCGATGAGACTTCTGTTTCAGTGGTCAGAGACGGGAAGGAGATCCTTTCAAATATAATATCTTCACAGATAGAGATACATAAAGAGTACGGCGGGGTCGTGCCAGAGATAGCATCTAGACACCATATCAAAAACATAGCTGCCATAATGGAGGAAAGTTTATCTGAGGCGGGGGTGACTCTAGACGACGTAGACTATATAGCTGTAACTTATGCTCCCGGACTTATAGGGGCTCTCTTAGTGGGCTTGTCATTTGCAAAGGGGATATCCTATGCCCATGACATACCGATAATACCTGTACATCATATAAAGGGGCATATCTACAGCAACTTTGTGGAAAATGACGTGAAGCTTCCGCTTATTGCCCTGGTAGTATCTGGGGGACACACAAACATAGTGCATATAGATGAAAATCATAAGTTCACCAATCTCGGGGGAACTTTAGACGACGCTGTGGGAGAGAGCTATGACAAGGTATCTAGGGTCATGGGTCTCGGATATCCAGGAGGACCTGTGATAGACAAGCTGTCATACCTAGGGGACAAGGACTCTATAAAGATGCCTGAACCTAAGGTGGGAGAGTATGACTTCAGCTTTTCCGGGATAAAAACTTCTGTGATAAATTATGTGAATAAGATGAAGATGAAGGGTGAGACTTTCAGAGAGGAAGACCTGGCGGCGGCTTTTCAGAATAAGGTAGTGGAGATACTGTGCAAGAAGACCATAGCGGCAGCGATAGAGAAAAAAGTAAGCAATATAATAATAGCAGGAGGAGTAGCTGCAAACTCACTACTCAGGAAAGAACTGAAAGAGAAGGCTAAAAAATCAGGTATAGAGGTGTACTATCCGTCTATGGGTCTGTGTACGGATAATGCAGCAATGATAGCTGTGGCAGGATATTATAAGGTGACATACGGAGATGAAAAAAACAAATTTGGTGATCTAAGGCTAAACGGAATAGCCACCCTGCCTATAGACAGGGACTAGGAGGGAAAATGAGGAAGAAGCTGGGGACGAGCTATACAGAGGTGCTTATTGCCATATCAATATTTTTGGTGGGAGTGATCCCTTTATTAGCCAGCTTAAACTCATCCTTTGAAGCCACTATTTACAATAAAAACTTTACCAAGGCTTTAGAGTACAACAGACAGCTCATGGAGGAGATAAGTTCCTATCTTCCCACAGAGGTAAGCGGTTACGATGATCTAGATGAAATCTATGACGAGATAGAAGAGATGTATGTGGCTAGAAGTGAAAGTTCGGCAAATGGTATCTATAAGATGCCTGACTGGGACGGTAGTGACTTTGATTTTGATGAAGATTCTGATTCGGACGGGATCAAGGACAAACTTGTGGACGAAAGAATGTACAGGACGGTTGACGTAGGAACTTTTAACGAAGGCACTGATGACAGTTTTGATATTACAATAACAAGTTACCTGACCAGGAACGACGAATACCTTGCTCAGAGCATCTTAAAAATAAATCTTGTGGACGAAACGTCTGAATAATGTGGAGGTGAGTCTGTGAAAAAGAAAAAAGCCTATTCGATGATAGAGTTGATTATGGCGGTGGGCTCACTCTTGCTTGTTTTGGGGGTCTTTTCTGTGATAGTGAAAACCTACCTCTGGGAGTTCAGCGAGGGGACTCTGGGAGAGAGAAAATGGGCCGATGTGCAGACTTTTTTCACCTATGTGAGCAGAGATTTGGAGGAATTATCAGAGAGTCTGGAATCAGGAGAAACTCTGAAAATTAACTCCGATGGAACCATAGAGCTAAAAGCGTCAGATGGAACAGTAACTGACTCTGTTGTTTACTCGGTAGACGATAGTACAGGTAACATAAGCAGAGACGGAACTGTGATTGTAAAGGTGAACAACAGCTTTGAGATAGATGGATTGGGGTTAAAAGTATATGAAAACTCCCTCGACGTGAACAGTATAAACTCCAATTGGGAGTATGAGAAGCTAGATGATCCTGTAGAGATAAGCTCTGAGACTACATCGAATTATTATGTAGAACCGGCAATAACACTGACAGACGGCAGTAAAATCAACGGGGGATACGCTCTTAGGTTTGATAATGTAACGGAGTCAGAGGAAACGGTTATATACGAGGAAACTTACACAGAGCAAGGTTTGGAAGACCTGGAAAATAATACCATAACTATAGATACTGCAAGCTGCAATGGGCAGACAAAAAATATTATTTTAACGGCTGAAGCATCAACAGGTAATCTCAATAAACTTGAAAGCGTAAAATATAATGAAACTACGGTAGAAACTTCAGAAATTAATGATATAGCAACATATGATTTTGGAGAAAACGTGTTGGGGACTGAAATGAAGTTCGTATTCGAGATGGCCAATAACGGTCTTACAACAAAAGAAATTAAAATCACAGTTACTCTTAGTGAACCTTGATAGGGAGGGGGCGATGAATAGAAAAGGATTTATACTGCCTTTAGTTTTACTCATACTTGCCCTAATGAGCGGGATAGCAGTGGTGCTAGGCAGGCTTTCTAGCGAGAAGACCCTGTCGCTGAAAAAGCAAGAGAGTTCTTATTATGCCAAGGAGATAACTGTAATCCTTGTTGCTGAAGAAACAACTGATGATTCTGGTGAAACTGACGATGGCGGTGGTGACACAGTTGAAGATTCTACACCTGTTGTTATAACTAAAAACGATGTAACGTTAAAAAATGGAAATGGAGCCCTCACCGTAATCAGTAGTGCTACTGAAGAATATAAGAATATAAAAGTTGTGGTAAGTGATGAAGGGGAAAATATAAGCAGTGTTTCTGCAAATTCTAAACAAATGACTTCAGAGGGCGCATTAAATTACATTTATACTTTCACGGATACACAAAATTATCTCAATCTTGTAATTCGTGGCGGAGGGAAAAATAATGTTGTAACAGTAACAGTAACACTAACTCCTTAAAACCATATCTTAATTTTTATAATTTTTTTATGATGGATAACAATTGATGGTGATTTAATGATTTTCAATTGTAAAAGTATTTCAGGTTATTAAATAAAAAAAGATTATTCCACGTAACTGGAGGGGCAGATGAAGAAAAGACTATCCATAGAGCTTACTGAAAATTCAATAGGATTTATACTAGGTGCCCAGGGAAAGAACGGGATAAGTATAGAGGATGCACACAGAGAGACCATCCCTTCTGGGCAGGAGGGGAATATAGATGCCTCTGTGGAAAAGATAAAAGAGATAATAGAGTCCAAGGGATGGGCAAAGTACAAAAAAATCCTTCTGTGCAGAATGGACAGCATGGAACATGTGATGATAGAACTTCCCAATGTACCGGAAGAGGAGATGGGATCTATCCTCAGAAGAAAGCTGGAGAACCAAAAGCTGGTGGATGATGCTGACAAGATAGCCTACGGGGCTATAGGGGATTTTAGCCCGAAAATGCTGCAAGGTGTCTATGTGCAGGTTCTGACACAGGAGTTCTTGGAAAAAATATCTTCGCTGAAACTTCAAGGAATAGATTTCGAACCCTTTGCTGCAGACAGGAGCATGAGTAAATATGCAAATAAGAGGGAAAACAGTTTCTTCATAGATATACAGGAGACTCACACCATAGCGGCAATATATTTTAAGGACGAGCTGTCTCTATACAGAAAGATAAATGTGGGAAGAAAGGACTTTGTAAAAAGCATCTCTGAAGTATTGAATATAGGGGAGGAAAAAGCGGATAAATACCTCAGAGAATACAGCTATGTAAGTAATATAAAAGCAACAGAGCTAATGGAAAGCGGTATAGACGTCGGGCCGCAGCTCAACATGGCCTGTGAATCCACCCTGGCTAAGATCCTGAGAAAGGCCGTACAGTATATAGATTATTTTCAGTTTAAACACTCTGGTGAGCTTCTGAATACAGTCTATTTCTCAGGTGGAGAGTTAAAGACTGAGGATATAAGAGCTGCTCTGGAAAGAGAACTGTATATAGGGAATATTTATGACTATAATGTGAGATCTGGATTCTTGGAAAGTGATCTTACAAAGGACCTTTTGAGTGACAATAACTGGAACCTTTTGGCTGGAACGATGCAGAGTGAAGAGGGAATATACAGTCTGAAGAGTAAGCTTAGGCTTCCGTTTAAAATAAATAAAAACCCTATGTATATTTTTTTAGCGATAGTATTTGTGATATTCTGTGGTATAAGATTCGGATATTATAAGATACAGGAGTTGGAACAGACAAAACAGATAAAGGGAATAGCTGAAAAAAACAGGGAACTTTCTGATTATATAAAAGAGACAGCTGTACTAGAGGAAAAGATAAAAAGTGTTAAGAGGGATAGGGCTTATCTTTCTAAAAGGATAGGTAAAAATACAATTTTTAACAATTTTTTATATGAGATATCTGAAATCCTTCCAGAAGAGATATACTTAGAAGAGATAAAATATTCTGAAGATACAGTTCATCTAGAAGGAAAGGCAGTCTCAGATGATGAGTATGCAGAAGTTTATATAAATGAACTTTTGAGCAGTCTAGAGGATGTAACGGGCTCTGTAAGACTGCTAAAAACTATAAAATTTCAAAAAAATAACAGAATAAATGATTTTTCTATAGAGGTCAAACTCTCTGGCGGTGAAAAAAATGAAAAAAAATGAGAAACAGGCATTGCTACTTCAACTGCTTGTATGCCTTACTTTTTATATACTTTTTCAAAATATTATAATGGTAAATTTGAAAAAAAGAGTTGAAACCAACAAAAACACGATAATCCAGCAGAAACAGAAGTATGTGGAAGATGTAAATAAAATAAATTCACTTGAAAAAAGGTACAGAGAATATTACAGGATGAAATATCAAAGGGACTACATGCAGGCAAAGCTTGTAGGCAAGGGAGAGGAGAGATATCTTACTGAGGAGCTGACCGAGCTCAGTAAGAAAAATAATATAAAACTTTCTAACATAAGCCTTACTGAAAACATGGGTGAAAATGATCATAAGTATATATTTAAGACTGAGTTCGAAACAGACTTTCTCATTCTGAAAAACTTTTTAGATGATATAGATAACCTGAAAAAAAACATAAACCTAGAAGATATGAGTATCTCAAGAGAAAACTTTAATTTGATTGTGAGGGCAACTTTTTCTATATATACAACAAACTGATATCTGTAAATAAGGGGCTTTTTATGAGGATAAAACTTGATTTTCAAAATCTAAAAACCAAAGCAAAGGGAATTCGTAAGATACATGTTATAATTGCAGGAACAATGATATTTATTCTTATGGGCGTTTATCTGAAATTTTCTAATAAAGATAATTTTAACATGCTTATGGAGATAGACCCCAAACATGATTTTTCTGAGGACAAGATAAAAGATGAAGAGTGGAAGAAATTTCAAAGGAGTATAGAGGCTGAAAATAATGAAAAAAAAGGGCTTGTGAGAAATATATTTCATTCCTATGGCCAGGGAGAAAACGGTAAACCTGAGTTGACCGGGATTATCCTCGGGAAAAGAAAGAGTGCAACTTTTTCAGACGGTCAGATTTTACAGGAGGGGGATAGTTTTAATAGTCTTGTTGTGAAGTCTATAAACCGCAGAGAAGTCGTATTGGTAGATAAGAAAGGTGAAAAAAAAGTACTTGAACTTTGGAGGCAATAAAATATGGGGAAGACGATAAAAAAAGGGGCACAACTTATAACGGCTTTTTCAATGCTTGGATCAACAATTTTTGGGGCAGGGTACAACGGAGAGACTATAGCCCCCGATCAAAAAGTTACAGTAGACTATAATAAAGCTGATCTGGTAAATGTTTTGAGAACGCTTTCTTTCAGCAACGACCTAAACATAGTAATAAGTGACAGGATATCTGGGACAGTGACTATGAGTGTAAAGGATGCTCAGCTTGACGACCTACTAGAAGCTATACTTAGATCCAACGGATATACTTATGTGCAGAGTGGAAATCTGGTGGAGATAATGAGTTTAGAAGATGCAAAAACAATACAGGAATCAGAACGATCGGTGTCAAAAGTATTTTCACTTAAGAAAATAGACGCTTCTGAAGTGGCTGAAGATGTGAAACTTTTTCTAAAAGATGGGGATACTTCTGTGGTGAATGCAGAAACCAATTCTATCACCGTAAGGGCTAAAAAATCAGAACTTATAAGTGTAAAAAACTTTTTAGATGAGCGTGACGGAATAAAAAAAGAGGATGTCCAAAAAAATGTAGAACTTATAAGAGTGAAGCATATGACTCCTCAAAAGGCCTATGAAATATTGGGAGAGATAGGTTACAAGATAGCAGGAGATATAAAATACAGTGAATCCCTGGGAGGACTTATTGTAATCGCATCAAGTGAAGAGGCTGACACACTAAAAAACATTATGGATAAGATAGATGTCCCTGAACTGCAGGTAGTTATTGAGGCCAGGATTTTGGAGGTACAGGAAGGAACTGGAAGAGACTGGGGAATGAGCTGGGGATATAATTCTAACAATCTGACAGAGGCTGACACCAGCGATGGAAGCGGAGGCTATCTATCTGGAACAGATAGCTACTATGACGCTTCTAGCCTGTCTGACGGAATAACTCTGGGTCTAGGCCTTCTAGGAAGTGACCAGTTTAGTGCAGTATACAGAAATGTGCTAGAGGACAGTTCTACAGAGATACTGGCCAAACCTGTAATAACAACCCTAAATGGAAAAAAAGCAACAATAGAACTAACTGAAGAGGTACCTTATAAAGAGCTAGAATATGTAAGTGACAGCGGAGATGCCACATCTACAAGTTATGAGTTTAAAGATGTGGGGATTACCCTAGAGGTAACGCCGGTAATAACAGATGATGGAATGATAAAAATAGAGGTTACACCTGAAATAAGTGAGGTAACAGGGTATACTGATGACGGGGTTCCCTTTGTTTCATCGAGAAAAGTAGAAACTAATGTAATCGTAAGAAATGGTCAGACTCTCGCCATAGGTGGTCTCATAAAGGATACAAAGTCAACGACTAGTACCGAGGACCCATATTTGAGTAAGATACCCATATTAGGCTATTTTTTCAAGAGTTCTAACAATGAAAAATCAAAGACCAACCTCATGATCTTTATAACTCCAAAGATAATAATGAGCAGAGATATGTCACAAAGATTTAACTTGGTCAAGGGAGCTAGCGGGAATGTCCTTAAAACAATAAAAAAATCTGAAACTGAGGTTAGGAAGTATACCACAAAAGTAAAAGATGATGGAGATACTCGGGAAACTATATATGAAAAAGAAGTAACAGGTATAGATAAGATACAGCAAAAGCTCAATGAGAGTAATTAATCAAAAATCTTTAAAAAACCGAAGGTGATGACATGAGATTTGTATATCTATTTTTTATAATGATATCAATATTATCCTACGGAGAAACTGATGGGAGATATGAACTTCGAAGGTCAAAGGAGCTGACTATGTTTTTTCCAAAGGCAGATTCTGAGTACATAGATTACCTTTCGGAAAAAAAAGATGCTGCAGCTTATTTTGAACTAGCTGTTATTTATTTAAAAGAGGGCTCAAAATCCAAATCCAAAGATTATCTGAACTTATACCTGAAGGAAGAAAATGACCCCAGGAAACTTTTGGAATATTATAATATAGATAAAAGTTATAAAAAAATAGAGGAGAATCTAGACCGAATCATTTTTGCTGCAGATGAAGCAGAATCACTCCAATATAAAAAGAGGATATACAGGGAGATAGAGAATAAAAAACTTCCCATTTCAAAAGAAAAATATAAGGTAGATAAAATCCAGGAGTTTTTGTCTTATCTAGGGGAAGAAGAGAAACAGAGAAAATTTTTTAACTCCAACAAATGGACAAAGGGCGATATAAGAAAAATACTAGATGAGTTGAAAAAATATGAACTAAAGGAGAAAACTCCCTCTAAAAAATTATTTGATATGTTTGCAACAAAAAAAGATAGACTGGAAAACAGATATCATAATATAAAAAATATAGAGGATACCGAGAGTTACTTTGATTATTTTGACTTTGCCAAAAGTGAGGATATCGGTGTGGAACTGAAGACTCCTTCAGAAAAACTGCTGTACCTGAAATATGAGAAAAATATAGATGGCTACAAAGAGGCAAAAGAAGGATTTATAAAAGAATATTTAGAGAAAAAAAATAACCGAGCCCTCTATACCCTATGGACAGTAACAGAAGATAATAATATTATCCAGTATCTAAAGACCCAGAGTGAGGAGTACCACCACCTTTACCTAAAAGAACTTTTGAAAAAAAATAAAATTTCACTTTTTTACTCAGAAGGTGAAAAATTCCTGTATCTTTATCCCAAAAGCTTTTACAAAGATGAAATCCTAGAACAACTTTTCTCGATAGCAAGTGAATCACAAAAATCAGAGCTTGTAAAAAAATATGCTGGGGTGGTAGATAGCAGAATTTTGGACAGAGAAAGAATAAAGATGGCTGATGGACTTATAAAAATAGAGTTAATGGAAAAGGAGATATTGAAAGGCAGCAGTGACTATACAGAGGAATTTATTGAAGAATTAGAGTCGCTGTACACAGACAAGGAAGTGGCAGAAAAACTAAAAAGTATGGAAAACAGAGAACCCTATGCAGTTTATTTAATGCAAAATGATCTAGTTGTTCCAGTTGAGTATAGGGGGGCTGCCGCAAGATACCTCTATACAGTAGTGGAGTTAGACGCCCTCTATGCCTACAGAAAATATATTGGAAAATCTGAACTAAAAGAGCTTTCTAAAAGTTCTCCCAGATACAAAGAGGAGTATGCCCAAAGGTGTCCTTTAGAAGATGAAAATATAGACAGTTCTAAGGAGATCTATATCTACTTCTCAGAAAATCCAATTCTCAAAGAATCAAGGGTGAAAGAGATGGAAAGCAAAAAAATAATGGAGCCCCATGAGATGTACTACGCAGCTTTGTATTACAAGCAAAAAAAAGACTATGTAAAAAGCTACAGGCTGAGTAATCTTTTAAATCAAAGGTATAGTTTCTCAGAAAAGATAGTAAAACTACACAGGGACAATATTCAAAGATTAAAAAAAAACAGTTTAAACTAAAAGGATGGCTCAGCCATCCTTTTAGTTTAAACTGATCTTGTAAACAGCTCTCTCTTTATCAAGAGAGATTTTTTTTTTTTGACTTTTGTGAGTGAGGTTTATCTCAAAAGAGGAAGTGTTATAGGAGATTATGCCGTTTGAATCTGAGGATACTTTCTTGCCATCAAGGGTAAAGATGGAATTTTTTATAGGTGCATCAGAAGCGTCTGTGATCTCTAGAATCACCTGTCTAGACCCGCGATTCATTATTATATTAAAATTACTTATTTCTTCTTTTAAAGTCATCTCAGAAGATTCATAAGGTTTAAAATCTGGGATCTTTACAGAGACCTTGAAGGTAGCTGTAGCTGGGATGTCTAAAAATTCAAAATATCCATTTTCTCCTGAAAGGGTAGAGGCAATTCTTTTCCCTCTAGGAGTTATGAGATCAATTTTTTCAGCTTTGATAGGCCTTACACCATCAGAGAGAATCCCGCTTATTTTATAAAGTTTTCTCTTTAACTGGATTTCCAAGTTTGAAATGGTGGAAAATTTTTCCACTCTCCTAACTAAACCGTGGGAGAAGAATCCATTTTTATATACCCTTATCATTACGAGTCCGGGATTAGCCGTTCCTATAAATCTGCCAAAGTTGTCGGTGAATGATTTTTTTTCTATAGTTCCGCTTTTTATTACTATCTCTGCATCAGCCACAGGTGAATTTTTGTCGTCTATTATACGGCCCTCTATAAAACTAGGAGCCTCCTCTAGCTCTAAGTTCAGGATGAACTTTTTATCCTCATCGGTGAAATCATAGATAAGCTGATTTTCCTCTTTGAGAAAATATCCGAATTTTTTGATGGAAAGCTTGTATTTTTTAGAGGGTATATTACCGGAAAACTTACCTGAAAAATCACTTGTAAGGGTATAGCTGTTGTTTTTTACATCGGTAAAGATGATATCTGCTCCCCCGAGATACATATCACCGATTCTGAGAACTCCCTCGACGGATACCTCTATAGGTTTTACAAAAAAGTTTAGATATTCACCGTATCTTTCATTTATGGGGAATCTCTGGACTCTAACCAGAGTTTTATCTAGCTCTTTTACAACGATATCATACTGTCCGAAATCAAGGTTTATTCTTTTTAACAGTGAATCTGAATTGACGGTTTTTACCAGCTCTCCCTCCTTGTAAAAAAAAATAGAGATGTCGTTTAGTATGTGGGGTGTATCTGGAGGTTCCTTATGGAAATATATCTGGTTTTTATTGCTTTTTCTAACAGAGATAAAAAAATCGGCTGATTTTTTAGGGAGGTCAATATTATAACTTTGATATTCCCGTGAGATGGAGATAACCCTTTCAACTGGGAAGTAGGACGGAGAAAAAAACTGAAATTTGTAGTTTCCAGGTTTCAAATCTAAAAGAGCCCTCCCCTCGCTGAAGTTGACTCCGTTTTTTGACTGATCTGACATATCTGTGAATTCTATATATCCTCTGGGGGTATTGAAATAAAAAGATGCAGTTCCATCCCTTTTGTCCTCTGCCCAAAGAATTGTTGAAAAAAGGAAAATAAATATTATTGCGAAAACTTTTTTTAGCACAATAACCCTCCTCGGAGCTTATGGTAAAAGATTTTTTTAGAAAAACTTAAAAAATTAACCTACTTAATTTATAACATTTTTTTCATTAGCAATCAAGAAATGTAACTTCTTTTGAAAAAACATTGTATGTGATATAATTAGCTGTAAATGGATAATTATATTTGAACTTATTCTTATAGGCAGGTGAATGTATATGAGTTTTAAAAATATTATCGATGAGAGAGAAAAAGGAAAGATAAGATTTGCCAAGTCTCAGGTTGAAAAAGCCTATTATTTGGGTGAGTTTAAGGAAAATATCATAGCGGCACTTCATAAGGATCAGCTTGAAGAAGACAGTGTGTATATGGAGATTCTAGAGGCCATGAAAGAGAAGGATGCTGTTCTTATGAAGATGAGAAGGGATGTCTCCTTAAAAAAGCTCAAACCCTATATTGATGAAGCTGAAAAACTGGGAATAAAATACCAGCTTGTAGACGGGATCTCATACAGAGGAGATGTTGCTCTTGTAGTGGTTTCAGAGGAGGCTATGGAAAATTCTGATGAAGATCTGGTAATAAGAGATATGGATCAGGACTTTATCGACGCAGGCCTTGGAGAAGAGTTCAGCAAAGCCAGAGGGAAAAAAATATGTAAAAATTGTTTTAAGGAATTAGAAGAAAAACTTCCTGATTACAGGGGAAGTTTTAAAAAAATGAATATTTTCGACAAACTGATAGGGCATAAATGTCCTGTGTGTGGAAAAAAATAGGAGGCATAATGGTAGAAGCATTCAGAATAAACGGCGGCAAAGAATTGAGCGGTGTTCTAGAAGTAAGCGGGGCGAAAAATGCAGCCCTGCCGATACTGATAGGAACCCTTATAGAAAAGGGAACTTATATCATAAATAATGTTCCTGACCTGAGAGATATAAAGACACTTGTAAAATTAATTGAAAGCCTGGGGATACAGTCAGAAAGACTGGGCAAAAATTCCTATAAATTTGTAAACAACGGACTTACAAACCTCACGGCTTCTTATGATCTTGTGAAAAAAATGAGAGCTTCATTTTTGGTTATGGGGCCTATGCTGGCACATGAGAAAAAGGCTACAGTCTCCCTCCCAGGTGGCTGTGCCATAGGTGCTAGACCTGTGGATCTTCACCTGAAGGGATTTGAAGCCATGGGAGTAAATATAAAGATAGAACATGGATATGTAGATGCTGTGGTGGATGAGCTGACTGGATCCAATGTTATATTTGATTTTCCAAGTGTTGGAGCCACGGAAAATATCATAATGGCGGCGGTAAAAGCAAAGGGGACAACAGTTCTTGAAAATGCAGCCAGAGAGCCCGAAGTAGACGATCTTTGTAACTTTCTGATAGCTATGGGTGCAAAAATAGAGGGAGTAGGAACTGGAAGGCTTGTTATAGAGGGAGTGGAAAAACTGGTTCCTTGTGAGTATACAGTAATGCCAGACAGAATAGAGGCGGGAACCTATATAGTGGCGTCTCTTATGTTTGACAGTAAGATCCAGGTAAAGGGAGTTGAGAGAGTCCATATTGAGAGCTTTATGATGAAGCTTGAGGAGATGGGTGCTGTCTTTGAAACAGAGGGAGATCTTTTGAAGGTAACTTCGAAATTTGAAGATTTGAAACCTGCAAAGGTAACGACTATGCCGCATCCAGGTTTTGCTACAGACCTTCAGTCACAGATGATGACTCTCATGAGTCTTATAGAGGGCAACAGTGAGATAAAGGAAACTATTTTTGAAAACAGATTTATGCATGTGCCGGAGCTTAACAGAATGGGAGCCGATATTCACGTAGACGGTCATGTTTCTTTGATAAAGGGAGTGGAGAAGTTTTCATCTGCAGAAGTTATGGCGAGTGACCTGAGAGCGGGAGCATCCCTTGTTTTAGCTGCCTTAAAGGCAGACGGCAAAAGTATTGTAAACAGAATCTACCATGTGGACAGAGGTTATGAAAGGCTAGAGGAAAAACTGAAAAAAATAGGTGCAGATATAGAAAGAATAAAGGCTGAAGCTTAAGTGTGATATTTTAAACAAACTAAATATAAATTTGACTTTTTTAGGACAATGGTGAATATTTTAATATAAAGGAGTGTTTGATGGAAAAAATTATAGGATTAAATCCTGTAACAGAGGCGTTGCAGAATCCAGAGACCAATATTGAGAAGATAGAGATCTTTAAGGGGCTCAAAGATGACAAGATAGGCAGGATAAAATCTCTTGCATCAAAAAGAAATATAAAAATACATTTCACAGATAAAAGAGCTGAAAATTCTCAGGGTATAGTGGCTTTTATAAGTCAGTATGATTATTATGTGGACCTAGGGGCTTTTCTTGAGAAGGTGGCAAAAGATGAAAAATCAATAGTGCTGGTATTAGACGGTGTTCAGGATCCAAGAAATTTTGGTGCCATTGTAAGAAGTGCTGAGATTTTTGGTGTAAAAGGTATAATAATCCCAGAGAGAAACTCTGTAAAAATAAATGAAACGGTTGTAAAGACTTCCACAGGAGCAATAGAGCATGTGGATATAATAAAAGTCACCAATATATCTGAGGCTATTCAAAAGCTTAAAAAGCTGGACTACTGGGTATATGGAGCCGAAGGCAGCGGTGAAAAATGCTATTATGAAGAAAAATATCCAAACAGGACTGCTCTCGTGATGGGGGGAGAGGGCTCTGGAATAAGAAAAAAAGTAAAGGAAAACTGTGATATTTTAGTAAATATTCCTATGTACGGAAAAATAAATTCACTGAATGTTTCTGTAGCAGGGGGGATACTTCTTTCTGAAATTGCAAAGAAGATATACTAAAATTTTAGAATTACTGTGTTCTCTTGGTTAGGGTATAGGGGTTAAGGGGGGGGCTATGGCGGTTGAAATGATTACTGATGAAATTTTGACAGAAGCTCAAAATGGTGATCAAGAAGCGGTTAGAAAGGTTTTTGATTATTACAAAAATTTTGTTTTTTTAAAGGCTAAGAACTACTTTTTAATTGGAGCGGATCGGGATGATCTGGTCCAAGAGGGGATGATCGGTCTTTTGAAAGCGATAAGAGCCTACGATATAGAAAAGGCGGCTTCTTTCAAAACTTTTGCAACGATCTGTATAAAAAGGCAGCTTATCACTGCGATAAAATCTGCCAATTCCCAAAAGAATTTTGCACTTAATTCTTCGGTTGGAATATACAATGACTCTAATGAGGATAGGGAAGTTCCTTATGCTCGCGGCCTAGAATCTTATATTACATACAACCCTGAAGAGATGTACCTTACTAAAGAGCAGATAACTGGATTAAAAGAGCACCTGCAGAGCACCTTGAGTGAATTTGAAAATGAAGTTTTTCAATATATGCTTTTAGGGCATACTTATAAGGAGATATCTAGGAAGCTCGGGAAAAAAGTGAAGTCTGTAGATAATGCGATACAGAGGATAAAAAGAAAAAGTGAAGCCTGGTTGGAAACATATAGAAAGGCTTAAAAACAAAGGGCTCCCTTTTAGGAAGGAGTCCTTTTTATCTTGAGGATTTTTTTTATTTATGGTATATTTATATGAAAAATGATTTCATAAAAAGGGAGTGAAACCTGTGAGGGAATACGATTTTAGGAGTATAGAATCAAAATGGCAGGAGAAATGGAAACAGGACAATATCTTTAAAACAGAAAATAAAGCAGAAGGGAAAGAAAATTACTATGTTCTTGAAATGCTTCCCTATCCATCTGGAAAGCTCCACATGGGACATGTTAGAAACTATACAATAGGGGATGTAATAGCAAGATATAAAAAAATGAAGGGATACAATGTGCTTCATCCTATGGGATGGGATTCATTTGGACTTCCAGCTGAAAATGCAGCTATACAAAATGGAGCACATCCTGCAGTATGGACAAAATCAAATATTGAAAACATGACAACACAACTTAAGAGTCTAGGATTTTCCTATGACTGGGATAGGGAGATAGCTTCTTATAGAGATGATTATTATAGATGGAATCAATGGATTTTTAAAAGAATGTATGAGAAAGGTCTTGTGTACAAGAAAAAATCTTCTGTAAACTGGTGCCCAGACTGCCAAACTGTTCTTGCCAACGAACAAGTAGAGGATGGAAAGTGCTGGAGACATTCTAAAACTGATGTTATTCAAAAAGAGCTTGAGCAGTGGTATTTTAAAATAACAAACTATGCTGACGAACTTTTAGATGGGCATAAAGAACTAAAAGGTGGCTGGCCTGAAAAAGTAATTACAATGCAGAAAAACTGGATTGGAAAATCTTATGGAACAGAGGTTAATTTTAAGGTTGTGGAAAACGGGGAGGATCTTTCTGTTTTTACAACTAGAGTTGATACACTATGTGGGGTTACCTATTGTGTTATAGCACCGGAGCATCCTATGGTAGATGAGATTGTAAAGTCTAATCCGTCAATAAAAGAGGCGGTAGCCGCTATGACAACTGAAGATGTTATAAACAGAACCGCAGAAGGAAAAGAAAAAAATGGAGTATTCACTGGGTGGCATGTTATAAATCCTGCAAACAATGAGAAGGTGCAACTTTGGATCGGGGACTATGTACTTATGGGATATGGTACTGGAGCTGTAATGGCTGTTCCTTGTCATGATGAAAGAGATCTTATGTTTGCCAAAAAATATGACCTTCCTCTGAGAGTAGTAATAAATCCGGTGGATAAAAAGACAAAAGAAGAGATAATAATAAAAGAGGGTGAGATGACCGAAGCCTTTACAGACTACGGAATCATAACAAATTCTGGAGATTTCAATGGACTTTCCTCTAAAGAAGCCCTTGTGAAAATTGCTGAATATCTAGAAGAGAAAAACTGTGGAAAAAGAACGATAAACTATAGATTGAAGGACTGGGGAGTATCTAGACAGAGATACTGGGGAACTCCTATTCCGGCACTTTACTGTGAAAAGTGCGGAACCGTAATGGAAAAAGATGAAAATCTTCCAGTAAAACTTCCGGGAGATGTAATATTCACCGGCAACGGAAATCCTATAGAGACCTCTGAAGAGTTTAAAAATGCAGTTTGCCCTGAGTGCGGAGGAAAGGCTAAAAGAGAAACAGATACCATGGATACCTTTGTAGATTCATCTTGGTATTTTCTTAGATACTGTGATCCCCAAAATACAGAACTTCCTTTTGATAAGGACATAGCTGATGGATGGTTCCCGGTAGATCAGTATATTGGAGGAGTAGAACATGCCGTTATGCATCTTCTTTATGCTAGATTTTTCCATAAGGTTTTAAGAGATTTGGGACTTTTGTCTACAAATGAGCCTTTTAAAAGACTTCTTACTCAAGGGATGGTTCTCGGGCCGTCATACTTCTCAACCAAAGAGAACAGGTATCTTTATGCTGGAGAGGTAGAGGCTTCTGGCGATAAAGTTGTGGCTAAAGCAACGGGGGAAGAGCTTATTGTAAAAGTGGAAAAGATGTCTAAATCAAAAAATAACGGAGTGGACCCTGAAAATATAGTTGCCACCTACGGAGCAGATACGGCTAGGCTGTTTACCATGTTTGCGTCTCCTCCTGAAAAAGAGCTTGAGTGGAATGAAAACGGATTGGCTGGATCTTATAGATTCCTAAACAGAGTTTGGAGAATGGTGAGTGAAAGCAAAGCTTTCTTTGAGGCCGGATCTATAAATATTGAAAAGTTAAACAAGGCTGACAAAGCGATATTGAGAAAATTACACCAGACTATAAAAAAAGTGACAGAATCCATAGAAAATGACTATCATTTTAATACCTCAATAGCCTCAAATATGGAGCTCATCAATGAGCTTCAGGATTACAAAGTCAATGTCTTAGAAAAGGGAGGTGTTACCTCAGAGTCTAAGAAACTATTTACAGAAGCTGTTAATAAAATGGTTGTTATGCTTTCACCTTTTGTTCCTCATATATGCGATGAACTTTGGTCAGAGCTAGGAAACGAAGGGGTTCTTTTTAAGGAGAGCTGGCCTGAACATGTGGAAGAGCTTACTGTTTCAGACGAGGTTTCCATAGCGGTGCAGGTCAATGGTAAAGTAAGGGGAGCTCTCCAGGTAGGAAGAGGGACTGCTAAGGATGAACTGGAAAAAATGGCTCTTGAAATGGAAAATGTAAAAAAACACGTCACAGGTAAAAATATAATTAAAATGATTATTATACCGGAAAAGATAGTAAATATTGTTGTAAAATAAGGCTGTTTTTGAAGCTTAATTTTACGTTGCTAGAGGAGGAGGTTATTTTGGATAGAAAAAAACATATGAAAAAAATTAAGAGGATTGTTGTTAAAGTAGGAACCTCGACTTTAACACATGAAAACGGACTTCTTAACATTTGGAGAATAGAAAAATTGGTAAGAACTCTTTCGGATCTCGCCAACTTGGACTATGAAATAATCCTTGTTACATCTGGGGCTGTAGGAGCAGGGATGGGCGTCCTAAAATTGGATAAAAAGCCAAAAACTCTTGATGAAAAACAGGCCGTAGCTGCAGTGGGACAGGTTTCTCTTATCCATCTTTACAGAAAGCTTTTTTCTGAGTATGGAAAAAATATAGCTCAGCTTCTTGTAAATGGAGAAGATATCTCCAAAAGAAACAGGTATATTAATATAAGCAATACTTTTTCCGCTTTATTTGACAAAAAGGTAATACCTATAGTTAATGAAAATGATGCGGTAGCCGTAGAAGAGATTAAGGTCGGTGATAATGACACCCTTTCAGCTTATGTTGCAAGTGTTGTGGATGCAGATCTTTTAATTCTACTTTCTGATATAGACGGGCTATACACATCAAATCCTAGAAAAGATAAAAACGCTAAATTTATAAGTGTGGTGGAAGAGATAGATGAAAGTATCTATTCCCTTGCTTCAGGTGCTGGCGGTTCCAAATTTGGTACGGGTGGGATGCATACAAAAATAAAAGCCGGCGAGATAGCTACTAAACTTGGAGTCGATATGATAATCGCTAACGGAGAATGTCCGGAAATAATCAGGGACATATTAAATGGAGAAGAAAAAGGAACCTTATTTCTAGGGGAAAAAGATATAACGGCAAAAAAACACTGGATATGGTATGGGGGGAAAATTGAAGGAACTATCTATATAGACAATGGGGCTGAAAAAGCACTTTATGATAAAAACAGTCTTTTGCCAGTAGGTGTTATAAGTGTAGATGGTAGTTTCGCAGAGGGAGATATAATTGCCATAAAAAATTCTGAAAAAGAACTTGTAGCGAAAGGGATAGTCAACTACTCTTTTGCAGAGGTGGAACTTATAGCGGGAAAACAAAGTGATGAGATAGAGGATATTTTGGGATACAAGGGATACGACTCTGTGGTCCATATAAACAATCTTCATCTATTAAAGGAGGTATAAGATGGATAATTATATATTAGAGATAGGTAAAAAATCCAAGGAAGCATCTAAAATACTTGCAAGTATTGATACTAGGACTAAAAATAGGGCTCTGATGTCTGTGGTTGATGCACTTCTTGAAAATGTAGAGCTTATTAAAGAAGAAAATAAGAAAGATCTAAAAGCCGCCAGAGAAAAAGGTATTTCAGAATCCTTTATAGACAGGCTTACCCTTACAGATGACAGGATAAAGAGCATGGCTAACGGAGTTTGGGAGATTGCAAGTTTCAGTGATCCAGTTGGAGAGATAGTCAAAGGCTTTCCACATGAGAACGGCATGAAAATATCAGAAGTTAGGGTTCCCCTGGGAGTTTTGGCGATGATATATGAATCTAGGCCTAATGTAACAGTGGATGCCGCAGCACTTGCTCTTAAATCTGGAAATGCAATTATTCTGAGAGGGGGCAGTGATGCATCTCACAGCAACGGAATCTTGGAAAAAATATTTGTTGATGCTATAACAAGAGAGGGGGTCCCAGAGGGCGCGGTGCAGCTAATAAAAAATCCTGACAGGGCTCTTGTGAATGAACTTGTCAGACTAAATGATTATGTAGACGTTGCTATACCCCGTGGTGGAGCAGGACTCAAAAAGGCGATAATTGCAAATGCCACAGTTCCTGTAATTGAAACTGGATCAGGTATATGCCACCTCTATATAGATTCTAGAGCGGCAATAGACAAATCTTTAAACATAGCCATAAATGCAAAAACTCAGAGACCAGGTGTCTGTAATGCAATAGAAACTCTGCTTATTCATAAAGAATCCCTGGGAAGGATTCTTCCTTTCTTAGCGGAAGCTCTTGTGGCAAAGGGTGTGGAAATAAGAGCTGATGAAGAGGCTCTTCAATTTATACCTGGGGCAAAAGAGGCTGTGGAAGAGGACTGGAGTACAGAGTACCTAGGCCTTGTAATATCGATAAAAACTGTGGGTGGTATAGAGGAAGCTATAAAGCACATAGATAAGTATGGGACAAAGCACTCTGAGGCAATAGTGACAGAAAGCTATGAAATGGCCGAAAAATTTCTGAATGAAGTAGATGCAGCTGCTGTATACGTAAATGCCTCTACCCGTTTTACCGACGGAGGAGAATTTGGATTTGGAGGCGAGATTGGGATAAGCACTCAGAAACTCCATGCTCGTGGACCTATGGGAGTCAGAGCACTTACAACCACTAAATACATGATTAGAGGAAACGGACAGATAAGATAAAGTTTGAAACTGTTAGCATCACATTTTTAGGAAGAGTTTAATTTAGATAGTACTACCCAACAAGGCCTCCGAGTAAATTTAGCGGAGGCTTTGTAAGTATAATATCTGTCATAATCAATGAAAACAATTGATTTAGTTGGCTTTTATCACTGGAAGAAGCTGTTGAGAAAGGATCACCGGAAAAGCCTTTTATAAAAAAATAGAAATAATTAAAAAAAATGTTTGACTGAAAAAAGGATATGTGATAATATTAATCCTGTCGCAAGGGGCCAGTAAGGCTCGTCAGACAGAACAAAAGGACATTAGCAATTAAATAGAGAAGGAAGTCAAAATCGTCATCATAGATGACAATGGTTCAAAACTATGTTTTGGACACAGTTAGGTGTTAATAATCTCGTAAGAGATTTAAATAAACTTTTTGAATGAAGAGTTTGATCCTGGCTCAGGATGAACGCTGACAGAATGCTTAACACATGCAAGTCGACTGGAATTCACCTTCGGGTGATAGTACGGTGGCGGACGGGTGAGTAACGCGTAAAGAACTTGCCCTCTAGACTGGGACAACTGTTGGAAACGACAGCTAATACCGGATATTATGGAACTGCGGCATCGTGGAACTATGAAAGGCTATATGCGCTAGAGGAGAGCTTTGCGTCCCATTAGTTAGTTGGTAGGGTAACGGCCTACCAAGACGATGATGGGTAGCCGGCCTGAGAGGGTGATCGGCCACAAGGGGACTGAGACACGGCCCTTACTCCTACGGGAGGCAGCAGTGGGGAATATTGGACAATGGACTAAAAGTCTGATCCAGCAATTCTGTGTGCACGATGAAGGTCTTCGGATCGTAAAGTGCTTTCAGGTGGGAAGAAGAAAGTGACGGTACCACCAGAAGAAGCGACGGCTAAATACGTGCCAGCAGCCGCGGTAATACGTATGTCGCAAGCGTTATCCGGAATTATTGGGCGTAAAGCGCGTCTAGGCGGCCTTTTAAGTCTGATGTGAAAATGCGGGGCTCAACTCCGTATTGCGTTGGAAACTGGAAGGCTAGAGTATCAGAGAGGTGGGCGGAACTACAAGTGTAGAGGTGAAATTCGTAGATATTTGTAGGAATGCCGATGGGGAAGCCAGCTCACTGGATGAATACTGACGCTAAAGCGCGAAAGCGTGGGGAGCAAACGGGATTAGATACCCCGGTAGTCCACGCCGTAAACGATGATCACTAAGTGTGGGGGGTCGAACCTCCGTGCTCAAGCTAACGCGATAAGTGATCCGCCTGGGGAGTACGTACGCAAGTATGAAACTCAAAGGAATTGACGGGGACCCGCACAAGCGGTGGAGCATGTGGTTTAATTCGACGCAACGCGAGGAACCTTACCAGCCCTTGACATCCCAAGAACTAAGCAGAGATGCTTAGGTGCCTTTTCGGAGGAACTTGGTGACAGGTGGTGCATGGCTGTCGTCAGCTCGTGTCGTGAGATGTTGGGTTAAGTCCCGCAACGAGCGCAACCCCTATCGTATGTTACCATCATTAAGTTGGGGACTCATGCGAGACTGCCTGCGACGAGCAGGAGGAAGGTGGGGATGACGTCAAGTCATCATGCCCCTTATGGGCTGGGCTACACACGTGCTACAATGGACAATACAGAGGGTAGCGATCCCGCGAGGGGGAGCCAATCTCAGAAAGTTGTTCTTAGTTCGGATCGCAGTCTGCAACTCGACTGCGTGAAGTTGGAATCGCTAGTAATCGCGAATCAGCAATGTCGCGGTGAATACGTTCTCGGGTCTTGTACACACCGCCCGTCACACCACGAGAGTTGGTTGCACCTGAAGTAGCAGGCCTAACCCGTTTACGGGAGGGATGTTCCTAAGGTGTGATTAGCGATTGGGGTGAAGTCGTAACAAGGTATCCGTACGGGAACGTGCGGATGGATCACCTCCTTTCTAAGGAGCACAGACAACCTTCTCTATTTATTTGGTATTGTCCTTTTGTCAAAGACGCGTAAGCAACTATTGACAAAAAGGCCAGGTGAACGCAAGTGAACGTGGTCACCATTACCAGGATGGACATTGGAAACTATATAGTAGAGAAATCAACATTAAATTTTTTTTCTGACGAAATTTTCGAGAATGAATTTATTTCATTTGAAGTAAAATTTGTCAAGAAAGAGAGTTAGCTGATGAACAATTTAGGTTAAGATATTAAGGGCACACGGAGAATGCCTAGGTAACAAGAGCCGATGAAGGACGTGATAAGCTGCGATAAGCTGTGGTTAGCTGCAATTGAGCATTGATCCACAGATTTCCCAATGGGGCAACCTGCTAGATTGAAGATCTAGCGCGAAAGAGGTAAGTGGGTGAACTGAAACATCTAAGTAACCCGAGGAAGAGAAAGTAAAAACGATTCCCTAAGTAGCGGCGAGCGAACGGGGAAGAGCCTAAACCAATACAGTGTCAAGGATGTAGCCGTTGCTGTATTGGGGTAGTGGGAAGAACGCCAGGAGAACTACAAGGTATCCGGCAATTTTAAAGACGTAACTGGAAGGAATTGGAAAGTTCCGCCGTAGCGGGTGATAGCCCCGTACAGGTAAACTCTTTAAGTTGTGTGTTCTATCCCGAGTAGCACGGGACACGTGAAACCCTGTGTGAATCCGCGAGGACCATATCTCGTAAGGCTAAATACTCTTGTTAACCGATAGTGAATAGTACCGTGAGGGAAAGGTGAAAAGAACCCCGGGAGGGGAGTGAAATAGAACCTGAAACCGTGTGCTTACAAGCGGTCAGAGCCCTTAGGGGTGATGGCGTGCCTTTTGGAGAATGATCCTGCGAGTTACGATCAGTGGCAAGGTTAAGTATAACGGAGCCGTAGGGAAACCGAGTCTGAATAGGGCGATACAGTCGCTGGTCGTAGACGCGAAACCTGGTGATCTATGCCTGTCCAGGATGAAGCTGTGGTAAGACACAGTGGAGGTCCGAACCCACCGTCGTTGAAAAGCCGGGGGATGAGGTAGGTATAGGGGTGAAAAGCCAATCGAACCAGGAGATAGCTCGTTCTCTCCGAAATGCATTTAGGTGCAGCCTTAAGCGTTCAACTATGGGGGTAGAGCACTGAATGGTCTAGGGGGCGTACCGCTTACCGAAATCAATCAAACTCCGAATACCATAGTTCTAGAGCTTAGGAGTGAGACTATGGGTACTAAGATCCATGGTCAAAAGGGAAACAGCCCAGACCACCGACTAAGGTCCCTAATTATAGCTAAGTGGGAAAGGAGGTGGAGATTCTGTAACAACCAGGAGGTTGGCTTAGAAGCAGCCATACCTTTAAAGAGTGCGTAATAGCTCACTGGTCGAGAGTCTCTGCGCCGACAATGTAACGGGGCTAAGCTATAAACCGAAGTCGTGGAATTCAACTTTTAAGTTGGATTGGTAGGAGAGCGTTCTGTAGGCCGTTGAAGGGGAACTGATAAGGGACCCTGGAGGTATCAGAAGTGAGAATGCAGGAATGAGTAGCGAGAAAGGGGGCGAGAATCCCCCTCGCCGGAAGAACAAGGGTTCCAGGGTAAAGTTTGTCTTCCCTGGGTAAGCCGGGACCTAAGCCGAGGCTAGATTGCGTAGGCGAATGGAAAGCAGGTTAATATTCCTGCGCCGGTTATAGTTTGTGATGGAGGGACGCAGAAGGGTATGCGCGCATGGCGACGGTTGTCCATGTGCAAGCATGTAGGGTGACTTGGTAGGAAAATCCGCCAGGTTAGATCTGAGGTGTTACGCGGAGTCTTCGGACGAAGGCGCAAATCCCACGCTGCCGAGAAAAGCTTCTAAACGTTAAATTATAACCGCCCGTACCCGAAACCGACACAGGTGTTCAGGGTGAGAAACCTAAGGCGTACAGGCTAACTCTCGCTAAGGAACTCTGCAAAATGGCCCCGTAACTTCGGGAGAAGGGGTGCCGCTGATTGTGATAGTTACAAGCGAACTTGAGCGATTGGTGGCCGCAGTGAAAAGTCTCAAGCAACTGTTTAGCAAAAACACAGGTCTATGCTAAGCTGAAAGGCGATGTATATGGGCTGACACCTGCCCAGTGCCGGAAGGTTAAGAGGAGGAGTGAGAGCTCCGAATTGAAGCCCCGGTGAACGGCGGCCGTAACTATAACGGTCCTAAGGTAGCGAAATTCCTTGTCGGGTAAGTTCCGACCTGCACGAATGGTGTAATGACTTGAGAGCTGTCTTGGCGGGAGGCCTGGTGAAATTGTACTACCGGTGAAGATACCGGTTACCTGCAGTAGGACGGAAAGACCCCATGAAGCTTTACTGTAGCTTGGTATTGGGTTTTGGCATTACGTGTATAGGATAGTTGGGAGACTATGAAGACATGGCGCTAGCTGTGTGTGAGTCGCTGGTGGAATACCAACCACGTAATTTTGGAATTCTAATCTGTGGTTTGTAGCCATGGAGACAGTGCTAGGTGGGCAGTTTGACTGGGGCGGTCGCCTCCGAAAGAGTAACGGAGGCGTTCAAAGGTTCCCTCAGGTTGGATGGAAATCAACCGAAGAGTGCAATGGCATAAGGGAGCTTGACTGCGAGACTGACAGGTCGAGCAGGTGCGAAAGCAGGACATAGTGATCCGGCGATTCCGAATGGAAGGGTCGTCGCTCAACGGATAAAAGCTACTCTGGGGATAACAGGCTGATTTTGCCCGAGAGTCCATATCGACGGCAAAGTTTGGCACCTCGATGTCGGCTCATCGCATCCTGGGGCTGGAGAAGGTCCCAAGGGTTGGGCTGTTCGCCCATTAAAGCGGTACGTGAGCTGGGTTCAGAACGTCGTGAGACAGTTCGGTCCCTATCCACTGCAGGCGCAAGAGTATTGAAAAGATCTGTCCTTAGTACGAGAGGACCGGGATGGACAAACCTCTGATGTACCAGTTGTCACGCCAGTGGCACAGCTGGGTAGTCACGTTTGGAACGGATAACCGCTGAAAGCATCTAAGCGGGAAGCCAGCTTTGAGATAAGTACTCTGTTCTATATGAACTAAGACACCTTCGAGACCAGGAGGTTGATAGGTTGGGGGTGTAAGGACCGTGAGGTTTTTAGCTGACCAATACTAATATGTCGAAGTCTTAACCTAAATCTACTATATAGTTTTGAATGCCCATGGCAGACAATAAAATATGATATCTTATGTTAATTTGAGTGTGGATTATTTCATGCGCAGAATTGATAGTTAGATAACAGCTTGGTGAGAATAGCTGTAGGGGTACACCTGGTCACATTCCGAACCCAGAAGTTAAGCCTGCATACGCTGAAAGTACTTGAGGGGCAGCCCTCCGGGAGGATAGGTACTTGCCAAGCTTTTATATATGTGCTTCCATAGCTCAGTTGGTAGAGCGCGCGACTGTTAATCGCGTTGTCGCTGGTTCGAGTCCAGCTGGAAGCGCCATTACAAAATAATAAAATTTTTATATACAGCTTGGTGAGAATAGCTGTAGGGGTACACCTGGTCACATTCCGAACCCAGAAGTTAAGCCTACATACGCTGAAAGTACTTGAGGGGCAGCCCTCCGGGAGGATAGGTACTTGCCAAGCTTTTTTATTTGTTAAAGTTTAATAATAGCTAATTGAAAAAAACTTCAAATAAAAGAATAAAAAAGGTTGACACTTTTCCGAAACTATGTTATTATTAATCTCGTCTTGGAAAGCAAAAGTGAAGCTCTATCAGTGAATGACCATACAAATTGGTATGGGAGGATAGTTAATAATGTCCGATAAGTGAGTGGAGGTGTAATAATGAGAGTTAATGTCCAATTAGAGTGTACTGAATGTAAAAGAAGAAATTACAGCACTGCTAAAAACAAAAAGAATACAACAGACAGATTAGAAATGAACAAGTACTGCAAGTGGGATAAGAAAGTAACACTACACAAAGAAACTAAAAAATAATCAATATAATAACTTAAGTTTACAACGTGCAGGTCAATGGCTCAATTGGTAGAGCATCGGTCTCCAAAACCGAGGGTTGGGGGTTCGAGTCCCTCTTGACCTGCCATTTTTTTATATTGAGTATTGAAGGTGGTTCTATGAAATTTATCGAAGAGATAAAAATGGAATATGCTAAGGTGACATGGCCCAATAAAGAGGAAGTGAAACACGCTACTATAATTGTTGCAGCTATGAGTGTCGCATTGAGTGTATATTTGGGAGTTTTCGACTTAATTGCTTCTAGACTTTTAGATATGCTCGTATCCAATTTTGGAGGGTAAGGAATGGAAAAAGCTATAGTAAAAAAATGGTTCATGATCCACACTTATTCAGGATATGAGAAAAAAGTGAAAACAGATCTTGAACAGAAAATAGAAACTCTCGAAAAAGGAGAGATTGTAACAAGAATACTTGTTCCTGAAGAGGAAAGTGTGGAACTAAGAAGAGGTAAAAAGAAAGTTGTGGCAAGAAAACTTTTTCCTGGATATGTAATGGTTGAGATGATCGTTACTAGGGAGGAGAGTGCTGACGGCATAAACTTCAAAGTCGACTCTGATGCCTGGTATATCATAAGAAATACCAATGGGGTAACAGGTTTTGTAGGAGTAGGATCTGATCCTATACCTATGGAAGATGAAGAAGTAGAAAATATATTTAGAGTTATCGGGCTTCATGACGGTGATGATAAAGAGGTAAAAGAAACAGTTCAAATTAACTTTGGTGTCGGAGATTATGTCGAGCTTCTTGAAGGTGGACTTTCTGGACACGGAGGAAAAGTAGCGGAAATCGACATGGAACATAAAAGAGTCAAAGTCATGGTCGAAATGTTTGGTAGGATGACTCCTGTTGAAGTAGGTTTCGACGGTGTCAAAAAAGCCTAAGCTACGCTTTCGGCAAGTGGGAGATAACAAATCAATATGACCACAGATATTATGGAGGTGCAACTTAAAAAATGGCAAAAGAAGTAATCGGATTAATTAAGTTACAATTACCAGCGGGAAAGGCTAATCCAGCTCCACCAGTAGGACCTGCATTAGGACAGCATGGTGTTAACATCATGGAATTCTGTAAAGCTTTCAACGCTAAAACTCAAGATAAAGCTGGATGGATAATACCAGTAGAAATTTCTGTTTATAACGACAGAAGTTTTACATTCATTCTAAAGACTCCACCTGCATCTGACCTACTTAAAAAATCTGCAGGGATCAAATCGGGAGCTGCTAACTCTAAAAAAGAGACAGCAGGAACAATCACTAAGGCGCAGCTTAAAGAATTAGCAGAAACTAAAATGCCAGACTTAAATGCTGGAAGTGTTGAAGCAGCTATGAATATTCTTGCTGGATCTGCAAGATCTATGGGAATAAAAATAGTAGACTAATTTTTGGGAATTGGCTTTATTTATAGAGTGAAAATAAGTGGTAGGAACTAAAAATTCCGCTTAACCACAGAAGGAGGAAAGTTAAGGAATGGCTAAAAGAGGTAAAAAATACTTAGAGATAGCTAAACTAGTTGAGATAGGGAAGCTTTATGATGTGAACGAAGCTTTAGAGCTTGTTGCAAAAACAAAAACTGCGAAATTCGTAGAAACTATAGAGGTTGCTCTTAGATTAGGAGTAGACCCAAGACATGCTGACCAACAAATAAGAGGAACTGTAGTTCTTCCACATGGTACAGGTAAAAATGTTAAGATCCTTGCTATAACTTCTGGAGATAACGTACAGAAAGCTCTAGATGCAGGAGCAGATTATGCAGGAGCAGAAGAGTATATCGAAAAGATCCAACAAGGTTGGTTTGACTTTGATGTAGTTATCGCCACTCCAGACATGATGCCTAAGTTAGGAAAATTAGGAAGAGTACTTGGAACAAAAGGACTTATGCCTAACCCTAAATCAGGAACAGTAACACCAAACATTGCTCAAGCAGTATCTGAATTCAAGAAAGGAAAGCTTGCCTTTAGAGTAGACAAATTAGGATCTATTCACGTACCTATCGGTAAGGCAGATTTCGACGGTGTAAAAATCGAAGAAAACTTCAAAGCTTTTATGGCAGAGATCCAGAGGTTAAAGCCATCAGCAGCAAAAGGTCAATACCTTAAAACTGTAGCTGTATCCCTAACAATGGGACCAGGGATCAAAATTGATCCACTCCTTGTATCTAAGTACTTAGGTGCATAATAGTATTAGTTGGATGAAAATTTAATATATATCCAAACCAAAGACCGTAGGTGGTTCAAACCTTAAATATCCTACCGAGGTTGGGGCAAGTTATCACTAACCTCAAGTATGCTTTCAACCTCCGTTCCTGTCTTTGGATCGGGGGTTATTTTTCAGAAAAAGAGGAGGTGAATAGATAATGGCAACTGAATTAAAAAAACAGGTTATAGCTGAACTAAGCGAAAAGATCAAAAAATCTGATTCTATTGTTTTCATTGACTATAGAGGTTTAAAAGTTAATGAAGAAACAGAATTGAGAAAACAGATCAGAGAAGCTGGAGCAGAATATATCGTTGCTAAAAACAGACTTTTCAAAATAGCTCTTAAAGAAGCTGGGGTGGAAGATAGTTTTGATGATGTATTAGAAGGAACTACGGCATTTGCATTTGGATATGGAGACGTTGTGGCGCCTGCTAAAGTGACTTATGACCTAGGTAAAGAATTAGCTCTTAAAAAGAGAGATATATTCAAAATAAAGGCTGGGGTGCTTTCTGGAAAGAGAGTTGAGGCGGCTGAAGTTGAGGCACTAGCTAAACTTCCATCAAGAGAGCAACTACTTTCTATGGTGTTGAATGGTATGCTTGGACCTATCAGAAAACTCGCTTATGCAGCTGTAGCTATAGCTGATAAGAAAGAATCTGCAGGAGAATAATCTCACAAAGATAAAAAAACTAATAAAAATCTTATTATAGAAGATAATAAAAAAGGAGGAATAATTAAATGGCATTCGATAGAGAAAAATTCATCGCTGATTTAGAAGCAATGACAGTATTAGAATTAAAAGATTTAGTATCAACATTAGAGGATCACTTCGGTGTAACTGCTGCTGCTCCTGTAGCTGTAGCTGCTGAAGCTGGAGCTGCTGCTGCAGAAAAAACTGAGTTTGACGTAGTTATAACAAGCGCAGGTGACAAGAAGATAGCAGTAATCAAAGAGCTTAGAGCTATCACTGGACTTGGACTTAAAGAAGCTAAAGACTTAGCTGAAGCTGGAGGAAATGTTAAAGAAGCTGTTTCTAAAGAGGAAGCTGAAGAAGTAAAAGCTAAATTAGAAGCCGCTGGAGCTACTGTAGAAGTTAAATAGTCTATTTTTTAACTTTTATTAAATCCTACTAACAATTTAAAAAAAATAGGCACTCTTAATTAAGAGTGCCTATTTACTCATTTATAGAGTAATGGCCTTGAAATAAATAAACCGTGAAATATTTTAAATATGAAGTTGATATCTAATCTGTGTAAAACAGTATATTTAAACAGATTATTTTTAATAGGTTAGGTATCAACTATTAAGAACTAACAAGGGGTGTGAAGTAATGGGGAAACTTGTTAAAAGAATGAATTTTGGAAGAATAAAAGAAAGAGGAGCTATGCCTCACTTCCTAGAATTCCAATTAAATTCCTATGAAGATTTCCTACAAGCCAAAAAAGCTCCAAATACAAGAGAAGATAAAGGACTTGAATCGGCTTTTAGAGAAATTTTCCCTATTGAGTCTTCTAACGGAGACATCAAACTTGAGTACCTTTCTTATGAACTGCACGAAGCAGAGCCACCAATGAATGATGAGCTTGAGTGTAAAAAGAGAGGTAAAACCTATTCTGCCTCATTAAAGGTAAGGCTTAGACTCATAAACAAGAAAAGTGGAAACGAGATACAAGAAACATTGGTATACTTTGGTGAGCTTCCCAGGATGACTGAGAGAGGGACTTTCATAATTAATGGTGCAGAAAGAGTTGTAGTGTCACAGCTACATAGATCACCTGGTGTTTCTTTCAACAAAGAACAAAACATACAGACAGGTAAAGATCTTTTTTCAGGGAAAATTATACCTTATAAGGGTACATGGCTGGAATTTGAAACAGACAAGAACGATTTCTTAAGTGTCAAAATAGACAGAAAGAAAAAAGTTCTAGCAACCGTATTTCTAAAATCAGTAGATTTTTTCCAGGACAATTTGGAAATTATAGAGGAGTTCTTTAAAACAAAAGAACTTGATCTGGCTAAATATTATGAAAAATATAAAGACAGAGAAGAATTAGTAAGTATTCTGAGAACAAAGTTCGAAGGAAGCTTCGTAAAAGAAGATATATTCGACGAAGAAACAGGTGAGATACTAGCTGAAGAACAGACAGTTATTGATGAAGAGTTAATTGAAAAAATAGTAGATATGAAGCTCGAATCGATAAACTACTGGGAAGTAAGACCAGAGGAAAAAATACTTGCAAACACTTTATTAGCAGATACCAGCGAAAATAAGGATGAGGCTGTAACAGAGGTGTTTAAAAAACTAAGACCTGGAGATCTTGTTACAGTTGACTCAGCAAGATCACTTATCAGACAGATGTTTTTCAATCCTCAAAGATACGACCTAGCTTCGGTTGGTAGATATAAAATGAACAAGAGACTGAGACTAGATCTTCCTGATGATCAGGTAGTATTGACAAGAGAAGACTTAGTAACATCAATAAAATATGTTCTTGGACTTCATAACGGTGTGGGGCATACAGATGATATAGATAACCTTTCAAACAGAAGGGTAAGAGGAGTCGGAGAACTTCTATTGATGCAGATAAGATCAGGACTTGTAAAAATGGGGAAAATGGTAAAAGAGAAGATGACTGTACAAGATGCAGGAACCCTTACTCCACAATCTCTTTTAAATACGAGACCTCTTAATGCATTGGTTCTAGACTTCTTCGGTTCAGGACAGCTTTCACAGTTTATGGACCAGTCCAATCCACTAGCTGAACTTACTCACAAGAGGAGAATTTCAGCACTGGGACCAGGTGGACTTTCGAGAGAAAGAGCCGGCTTTGAGGTGCGTGATGTACACGATTCACATTATGGTAGAATATGTCCGATAGAAACTCCAGAGGGACCAAACATCGGCCTTATAGGCTCTCTTGCTATTTATGCAAAGGTTAATAAATATGGATTTATAGAAACTCCATATATAAGTGTAAAGGATGGTAAGGCAGATTTTGATGACATAAAATATCTGGCTGCCGACGAAGAGGAAGGACTCTTTATCGCACAGGCAGATACAGTTGTAGGAGAAGATGGAAGTCTAGAGGGAGAAGTTGTTTGTAGATTTGGACATGAGATAGTTCATGTATCAGGTGAAAAAGTTGATTTCTTAGATGTTTCTCCTAAACAGGTTGTTTCAGTATCAGCAGGACTCATACCTTTCCTAGAGCATGATGATGCCAACAGAGCACTTATGGGATCAAACATGCAAAGACAAGCGGTACCATTATTGAAAGCAGAAGCACCTTTTATAGGAACAGGACTTGAAAGAAAAGTTGCTGTAGATTCTGGAGCAGTTGTGGTGTCAAAGGTCAAAGGAAAAATAGTGGCTGTAGATGCAAACAAAATAGTAGTACTAGATGAAGATAAAAAAGAACATTCTTATAGACTCTTAAACTTCGAAAGATCTAACCAGGCGATGTGTCTACATCAGAAACCGCTTGTTGATCTCGGGGAAGACGTAGAAGTTGGGACTATACTAGCTGACGGACCTGCTACAAAAGGCGGAGATCTGGCACTTGGTAGAAATATCCTGATGGCATTCATGCCTTGGGAAGGATACAACTTTGAGGATGCGATTCTGATTTCTGATAGACTGAGAAAAGATGATGTATTCACATCAATTCATATAGAGGAATACGAGATAGAAGCTAGATCAACAAAACTAGGTGATGAGGAGATAACAAGGGAGATCCCTAATGTATCTGAAGAAGCTCTTAAAAACCTTGACGACAGTGGAGTAATAAGAGTAGGTGCAGAAGTAGGACCTGGAGATATCCTTGTAGGAAAAACTACACCAAAAGGTGAGACAGAACCTCCTGCAGAAGAAAAACTACTCAGAGCTATTTTTGGAGAGAAAGCAAGAGACGTAAGAGATACATCTTTAAAAATGCCTCATGGAGCCAAAGGTACTATTGTTGAGATTCTTGAGCTTTCCAGAGAAAACGGCGATGAACTTAAGGCCGGGGTAAATAAACTGATAAGAATATTTGTAGCGGAAAAGAGAAAAATAACAGTCGGTGATAAGATGTCGGGAAGACATGGTAATAAAGGTGTAGTTTCTAGAGTACTACCTGCAGAAGATATGCCTTTCTTAGCCAACGGAACACATCTAGATGTAGTTATCAACCCTCTTGGAGTTCCTTCACGTATGAATATCGGTCAGGTACTAGAGGTACATCTAGGACTTGCAATGGGAGACTTAGACGGCGGAACATATATAGCCACTCCTGTATTTGACGGTGGAAACGAAGCACAGGTAAAAGATTATCTTGAATCTTCAGGATTCAGCAGAACAGGTAAGGTAACACTGTTTGATGGTAGAACAGGGGATAAATTTGACAACCCTGTAACTGTAGGTAGGATGTATATGCTTAAACTTCATCACCTAGTAGAAGATAAAATGCATGCTAGAGCAATCGGTCCTTACTCGCTAGTTACTCAACAGCCACTTGGAGGTAAAGCTCAATTTGGAGGCCAGAGACTAGGGGAAATGGAAGTTTGGGCTCTTGAGGCTTATGGGGCAGCAAATATTCTACAGGAGATGCTAACTGTCAAGTCAGATGACGTAGCAGGAAGAACAAAGACATACGAGGCTATTGTAAAAGGTGAAGAAATGCCAGAGCCTGACTTACCAGAATCATTCAAGGTACTACTTAAGGAATTCCAGGCACTAGCTCTTGATGTAGAACTCTTTGATACTGATAAAAATATTATAAATGTAAATGAAGAGCTAAACAAAGAAGAAACAATAACGGAGTTCTCTTTAGCAGACCTTAAAAATTAAGATTGTGGTCGTATGGAACACATAACTATTTGAGTGTATATAATACTTATCTCAAGTAAGGAGGCTTTGCAGTTAATATGGGAATTAAAAATTTCGAAAAAATCAGGATTAGACTAGCATCTCCGGAAAAAATTCAAGAATGGTCTTTTGGAGAAGTAACTAAACCGGAAACAATTAACTATAGAACACTTAATCCTGAAATGGATGGTCTTTTCTGTGAAAAAATATTCGGTCCAACTAAGGACTGGGAATGTGCTTGTGGAAAATACAAAAGAATGAGATATAAAGGTCTTGTTTGTGAAAAGTGCGGAGTGGAAGTAACAAGAGCAAAAGTCAGAAGAGAGAGAATGGGGCACATCAATCTTGCAGCCCCAGTTTCTCACATCTGGTACTCTAAAGGTACTCCAAACAAGATGTCTCTTGTTCTCGGGATTTCCCCAAAAGAACTTGAATCAGTTCTTTATTTTGCAAGATATATCGTAATATCTACAGGTGACACAAATCTTAAAGAGGTAAAGATTTTAACTGAGAGAGAGTACAAGCTATACAGACAGCAGCACGGAAAAAGTTTTGAAGCTCAAATGGGTGCAGAAGCTATTCTAAAGCTACTACAAAAGATAAACCTTGAAGAACTTCAAGTAGAACTTGAAAAAGAACTTGAAGATGTAACTTCTTCTCAAAAGAGAAAGAAGATAGTAAAAAGACTTAAAATAGTAAGGGATTTCAGTGAGTCAGGGAACAAACCTGAATGGATGATACTAAAAAATGTTCCTGTAATACCAGCCGACCTTAGGCCAATGGTTCAGCTAGATGGTGGAAGATTTGCAACTTCAGATCTGAATGATCTTTACAGAAGAGTGATAAATAGAAACAACAGATTGAAAAAACTTTTAGAAATAAAAGCACCTGAAATCGTTGTGAAAAATGAAAAAAGAATGCTTCAAGAAGCGGTGGATGCCCTTATAGATAACGGAAGAAGAGGAAAGCCTGTAGTTGCACAAAACAACAGAGAACTTAAATCTCTTTCTGATATGCTAAAAGGTAAGCAAGGTAGATTTAGACAGAACCTTCTAGGTAAAAGGGTAGACTATTCTGCTAGATCGGTTATCGTTGTAGGTCCGTCTCTAAAGATGGATCAGTGCGGAATCCCTAAAAAAATGGCCCTTGAACTATACAAGCCTTTTATAATGAGAGAACTTGTGAAGAGAGAGCTTGCTTCAAACATAAAAACAGCTAAAAAACTTGTAGAAGATGCAGATGATAAAGTATGGGATGTAATCGAGGATGTAATCCAAGACCATCCAGTGCTTCTTAACAGAGCACCTACTCTTCACAGACTTTCAATACAGGCTTTCCAACCTGTTCTCATAGAAGGAAAGGCTATCAGACTTCACCCATTGGTTTGTGCTGCATTTAATGCCGATTTCGATGGCGACCAGATGGCAGTACACTTGATGCTTTCACCTGAGGCAATAATGGAAGCCAAACTTCTAATGCTTGCACCAAACAATATCATATCTCCTGCAAATGGAGAACCGGTAGCCGTACCTTCTCAGGATATGGTTATGGGATGCTATTATATGACAAAAGATAAGCCTGGAGCTAAAGGTGAAGGGATGGTCTTTTCGAGCATTGATAAGGTTTTGACTGCTTATCAACTAGGAATGGTGGAGACTCATGCAATCGTAAAAGTAAGGATAGACTCTGAACTTGTTGAATCTACTCCAGGTAGAGTACTTTTCAACGAGATGCTTCCTGTGGAAAACAGAATGTATAATGTTACTTTTGGTAAGGGACCGCTTAAGAAACTTATTGCAAAACTTTATGAGATGCATGGATTTACTATAACAGCAGAACTTATAAACGACATTAAAAACTTCGGATACCACTATGCTACATTTGCAGGAATAACTGTAGGTATAGAGGATCTTGAAATTCCTGAGTCTAAAAAGGCGATTCTTGAAGAGGCTGACAATATGGTAGCTGAAATCGAACAGGACTATAGAGATGGTAGGATAATAAACGAAGAAAGATATAGAAAAACAGTAGCAGTATGGTCAAAAGCAACAGATGATGTAACGAAAGCAATGATGGAAAACCTAGATCAGTTTAACCCGGTATACATGATGGCCAACTCAGGAGCAAGAGGATCTATCGCCCAGATGAGACAACTCGGAGCTATGAGGGGACTAATGGCAGATACACAGGGAAGAATCATAGAGGTGCCTATCAAAGCGAACTTCCGTGAGGGTCTAACTGTATTAGAATTCTTCATGTCATCTCACGGAGCTAGAAAAGGTCTGGCAGATACAGCACTGAGAACTGCCGACTCGGGATACCTAACAAGAAGACTTGTAGATATTTCGCATGAAGTTATAGTAAACTCTGAAGACTGCGGAACACATGATGGAATCGAAGTAGCAGAACTTGTATCTGAAGGAAATGTAATCGAAAAACTTTCAGAAAGACTGAACGGAAGAGTCCTTGTAGAAGATGTAGTACATGAGGGAGAACTAGTAGCCTCTAGGAATACACTTATAGACAAAGAACTTATAAAGAGAATCGAAGAGCTAGAAATCAAAAGAGTCAAGATAAGATCACCACTTACATGTAGCCTTGAAAAAGGAGTTTGTAAGAAATGTTATGGTATGGACCTAGCTACTCATAAAGAGATACTTTTAGGAGAGGCAGTAGGAGTGATAGCAGCACAATCTATCGGAGAACCTGGAACTCAGCTTACAATGAGAACTTTCCATACAGGTGGAGTTGCCATGGCCTCAGCTGCAGCAACAAGCATAAAAGCTGAAAACAGCGGTAAGATAGTATTCAGAGAGGTAAAAATACTTGAAACTGAAGATAGTGACGACAAAGTTGTAGTTTCCCAGTCAGCTAAGTTGATAATAGGAAATTATGATTATGAGATTCCTTCTGGATCAGTACTGAAAGTAGAAGAGGGGCAAATGGTAGAAGCAGGGGAAACTCTAGTTGTGTTTGACCCGTATAACATACCGATAATAGCAGACAATGACGGATTAGCAGAATACAGAGAGCTATACGTAAAAGAAAGCTATGATGAAAAATATGATGTAACAGAATATCAGGCTATAAAACCTGTGGAATCTGGAGATATCAACCCTAGAATAATACTCTTTGATGACGACGGAAACAAAGTCGGAGTTTGTTATATACCATTCGGAGCCTTCTTGATGGTTAAAGAGGGAGACAAAGTTAAAAAAGGTCAAATTGTTGCAAAAATCATCCCTGAGGGAGCCGGAACAAAGGATATCACCGGAGGTCTTCCTAGAGTTCAAGAACTTTTTGAAGCCAGAAATCCAAAAGGAAAGGCTACGCTTTCTGAAATAGACGGTAAGGTAGAGATTACCGGTAAGAAGAAAAAAGGTATGAGGGTAATCATAATAAAATCTACTAGTGACAGTGATTTATTCAAAGAATATCTGGTTCCTGTAGGAGAACACCTTGTTGTAACAGACGGAATGCTTGTAAAATCTGGAGATAAGATCACAGACGGAGCTATTTCTCCGCATGACGTACTGTCTATAAAAGGTCTTGTTGCAGCAGAGCAGTTTATACTAGAATCTGTTCAACAGGTATATAGAGATCAAGGGGTAACGGTAAACGATAAGCATATAGAGATTATCGTTAAGCAGATGTTTAAGAAAGTCAGAATAGTAGATTCTGGTTCATCACTTTTCTTAGAAGACGAAGTTGTAGAAAAGAGAGTAATGGATCTTGAGAATGAAGTGTTAAGAGCAGCTGGTAAACGTGAGATACAATATCAACCGATTATCCAGGGAATAACTAAAGCAGCAGTAAATACTGGAAGCTTTATTTCGGCGGCATCATTCCAAGAGACGACAAAGGTACTTTCTAATGCAGCTATCGAAGGAAAAGAAGACTATTTAGAAGGTCTTAAAGAAAATGTAATTATAGGAAAGATGATTCCTGCTGGAACAGGATTCTCAGCTTATAAGACGATAGAACCTAAGAAACTTCAAGACTAATAAAATAGGCGACTTTTGTCGCCTATTTTGATATTTTTCACTCTTTATAAAATAAAGGCACCGAATATATCATAAAAAAAGCATCAATCTACAAGGGGATCAAATAAAAAGATAAACTTTGAGAGAAGGGGCGGATTTCTGATGAGAAGTATGACCGGTTATTCTAAGGAATTGTTTGAAAATGATGACTTCAGAGTAAAAATAGAGATAAAAAGTGTAAACAACAAAAATTTAAATCTGAAAATAAAATTACCTTATATACTGAATTTTTTGGAAAACAAGATAAAGACCGAAGTAGCTTCAAGAGTTTCTAGGGGTTCTGTAGATCTAAGAATTGATTTTGAAGATAAGAGAGAGCTCGGAGAGCTATTTGAGTATAACGGTAATCTAGCCTCATCTTATATGAAAGTTTTGGAAAGACTGGAGGAAGATTTTAATGAAAAGTTCTCTAGTAAACTGGATATTCTGATCAAACAGCCCAGTGTAGTGAGAAAAAATGAGCTGGAAATAGACGAAGCTGAATATGCTGATATTGTTAAAAATACACTTCATAAAGCCATAGATTCCTTTTTAGAGATGAAAGAAGGGGAGGGAGCTAGACTTAAACTTTACTTTGAAGAGCGGCTAAAGTCTATAGAGGAAAAAGTAGCTCAGATAATAGAAAAAAAAGAAGACGTTGTAGACGACTACAGAGAGAAACTCCTAGAAAGATTAGATAGAGTTAGAAGAGATATAGAATTCAAAAAAGAGGATATGTTGAAAGAGATATTATTATTTACTGACAAATCAGATATATCAGAAGAGACTTCGAGACTAGAAAGTCATATAGAACAATTAAAAATGGAGCTTGAAAAAAATGGATCTAGTATAGGGAAAAAACTCGACTTTATTCTCCAGGAGATGTTTAGGGAACTTAACACTACAGGGGTAAAGTGCAATTTGTATGATATATCAAAACTGGTTGTGGAATGTAAAAACGAGGTTGAGAAAATACGTGAGCAGGCCTTGAATATCGAATAGGAGGCAATGAGATGAAACCTATAAATATAGGCTTTGGAAATATGGTAATAGATGAAAGAATCGTGGGGATAATAGCTCCTGATTCTGCACCTAGCAAACGACTAAAAGATGAGGCTAAAACTCAAAATAAATTAATAGATGCTACTTTTGGAAGAAAAACAAGAGCGCTAATTATAACTGATTCAGACCATGTAATAATGTCAGCCATAAATCCGGAAACTATAGCGGTAAGAATCGAAAAAGGAGAGTAAGTATGAAGAAGGGTGATTTATTTGTAGTGTCGGGACCCAGTGGGGCCGGGAAATCTACTGTTTGTAAATTAGTCAGAAGGATGCTTGAAATAAATCTTGCAGTTTCTGCTACAACAAGAGCTCCAAGAGCTGGAGAAGTAAATGGTAGAGAATACTATTTTCTCACAATGGAAGAATTTCAAAATAAGATAAAAAACAACGAATTTTTGGAATATGCAAATGTACACGGGAACTACTACGGAACCTTAAAAAGCGAGGTAGAGGAGAGGCTGAGTGAAGGGAAAAATATAATTCTAGAGATAGATGTCCAAGGGGGGATCCAAACTAGAGAGGAATACCCAGAGGTAAACCTGATTTTCTTTAAAACACCAACAGAAAAGGACCTTGAAGACAGGCTTAGAGGCAGAGGGACAGAGGATGAGGAAACGGTCAAAATGAGGCTTTCAAATTCTCTAAAAGAGCTGGAATTTGAAAAGTATTATGACAAAACTGTAATTAACCACAGTATAGAACAGGCTTGTTATGATCTTATAAAAATAATAAAAAAAGAAGCGTAAATATTATTTTTTTCTAAAAATATCTGAAATTATAAGGAGGAGTTTGAAATGAAAAAAGGAATTACTTATGATGAATTATTAGCTAAAATACCGAATAAATATGTGCTAGCTACAGTTGCAGGGAAAAGATGCAGAGAGATAGAAAATGGATCTGAAGCATTGGTTAAGGGTCTTAAGAAAGATACAAATGTTCAAAAAACTTTTAGGGAGATATTGACAGATAAAATAGGTTACGATATTCAAGAAAAAACTGGGGAGTAAGCTATGAAAAAGATCTTGTTTTTATTATTTGTGTCGGCAATGGGACTTTTTGGATGTGGAAACAAAAAATCACAGAAAATTGAAAGAGAACTTTTTTCATTTGGTACTTATATAAAAATAACTGTTTATGACGAAGACAGCAAAAAAGCTGAAAAAGCTATTGACGCTGCCTTTAATGAGATAGAGAGAATCGACAATAAACTTAATACTAAAAAAACTGGAAGTATAATAGATCAAATAAACAGCAGCAAGAACAAAAAAATAAAACTTGATTCAGAAGGAAAAGAGATATTTTCAAAAGTCAAAGAGCTATATAAAGTTTCAAACAAGAAATATGATATTACTATATCCCCTCTCATGGAAGTATGGGGGTTCACTACAGATGAGTCAGAAAAAAAAGTACCTTCTAAACAAGAGATAGATAGGGCACTATCAAAAATAGATTACTCTAAGGTGTCTATAAAAGATGATTATCTTGTATTTGAAAAACCTGTTGAAAAAATAGATACGGGATCTTTTTTGAAGGGGTATGCAATCTCAAGGGCTAAGCTTATAATGGAAGAGATGGGAATAGAGAGTGCCTTTATAACATCTGTATCTAGTATAGAGACAATAGGGACAAAGCCCGGATCTAAGAAATGGAGGATAGGACTTCAAAACCCTTCCGATCCGACTAAAATTCTAGATGTTGCAAATTTAGATGACAAGGCCATGGGAGTGTCTGGAGATTATCAAACTTTTGTGGAAATAGACGGGAAAAGATATCATCACATATTGGATATAAAAACAGGCTATCCTGTATCAGACAAAAAAATGGTAGTGGTAATATGTGAAGATGCCTTTACTGCAGATATGCTTTCAACTGCTTTTTTTTCAATGCCAATAAAGGAAATCTTAAAATATGTAGAAGATAAAAAAAACGTAGATGTTTTTATTGTTGATGCTAATTCGAAAATAACAACTTCCACAGGATTTAATTATTTTCTTAAGAAGTAATAATTTTGAATCTGAATACTGTAGAAGAGACGTGTACGGGTATACTTATAATGCAACACCAAGGTAATTTTATAACAAAAGATATACAAATTACTTAACTAAGGAGGACAAAACAGATGGAGCAATTTATCTACATTGGAATCACAGGTGGGCTTTTGGCTTTGGTTGCATCATTCTTCTACTCTCAAAAGGTTTTGAAGTATGAAATTGGTAATGAAAAGGTCGCTGAGATCACAGAGGCAATCCGTGAGGGGGCCATGGCATTTCTAACGGCAGAGTATAAAATTCTTGTATGGTTTGTCGGAGGAGTGGCAATGCTTTTGGCTATATTCCTGAGTATAGGTGTAGCAGTCACATTTATATTGGGTGCTTTTACTTCTGCCATTGCCGGAAATGTGGGAATGCGGGTGGCGACAAAAGCCAACGGAAGAACTGCTATTGCAGCAAAAGAGGGAGGTCTCTCGAAGGCTTTGGATGTAGCTTTTGCAGGTGGAGCAGTAATGGGACTTGCAGTAGTTGGACTTGGATTAATAGGTGTGTCTGTACTAACACTGGTTTTTAACTGGGATATGGGAGTTATAACAGGATTTGGTATGGGTGCTTCTTCAATAGCGCTGTTTGCAAGAGTTGGTGGAGGAATATATACAAAGGCTGCAGATGTGGGAGCTGACCTTGTGGGTAAGGTAGAAGCGGGAATCCCAGAGGATGATCCTAGAAACCCTGCAACAATCGCTGATAACGTAGGAGACAACGTTGGTGATGTGGCAGGAATGGGAGCTGACCTTTTTGAGTCATATATAGGTTCTATAATAGCAACAATGGCATTAGGAGCAACAATGGCAGCAACCACAGATATGCATGGTTACATGGTAGCCCCTATACTTGTGGCAGCATTTGGAATAGTATCCTCTATAATAGCAACCCTCACAGTAAAAACAGATAACCCTAAAGAGGTATATCATAAACTTGAAAATGGAACTAGAATAGCAGGCTTTCTGGCAACAATAGCCTCCTTTATGATAGTTAAGTTTTTAGGTCTTCCTATGGGAGTTTTCTGGGCAATTGTTGCCGGTCTTGTTGCCGGTCTTGTAATAGCATTTTTCACAGGAGTCTATACTGACACAGGTAGAAAAGCTGTAAATAGAATAGCAGATGCTGCTGAAACAGGAGCTGCTACAACGATAATAGAAGGACTGGCTGTAGGAATGGAGTCTACTGTGGCACCACTTATTATAATATCCCTTGCAATAATAGTGGCTCACAACTTTGCCGGATTATACGGTATAGCCATAGCGGCAGTTGGAATGCTTGCAACTACAGGAATGGTAGTGGCAGTAGATGCCTATGGACCGATAGCAGACAATGCAGGTGGAATCGCCGAAATGTCTGAACTTCCACCAGAGGTTAGAGAGTGCACTGACCAGTTAGATGCAGTGGGGAACTCTACTGCAGCAGTTGGAAAAGGCTTTGCAATAGGTTCGGCCGCTCTGACAGCCCTCTCTCTATTTGCAGCCTACAAGGAAGCTGTTGAGTTAAAATCCGGTACAGACCTTGTAATAGATGTTACTAATCCTAAGGTTATAGTGGGGTTATTTATGGGAGGGATGCTGACATTCCTTTTCTCAGCCCTTACAATGACGGCAGTTGGAAAAGCTGCAATGGAAATGGTTGCAGAGGTAAGAAGACAGTTTAAAGAGATCCCGGGGATAATGGATAAAACAACAAAACCAGACTACAAAAGGTGTGTAGAGATATCTACACGTTCATCTCTAAGAGAGATGGTACTTCCTGGAGTGCTTGCAGTACTTGCTCCGGTACTTATAGGAATGTGGTCAACTGAAGCTCTAGGAGGACTATTGGCTGGAGCACTGGTGACCGGAATTCTTATGGCTGTAATGATGGCAAATGCCGGAGGAGCATGGGATAATGCTAAGAAACAGATCGAAAGTGGATATAAAGGAGACGGAAAAGGCTCTGACAGGCATAAAGCAGCGGTAGTAGGAGATACAGTAGGAGATCCTTTTAAAGATACGTCGGGACCATCTCTTAATATTTTGATTAAACTGATGTCTATTGTTTCTCTTGTTTTAGTACCACTTTTCGTTTAGAAAAGTTCTAATGTTACAGTTTGTTGAATTAATTTAAAAGATATTATTTGTTAAAAATTAATTAAAAGTTTCGCTAAAACAGCGAAACTTTTTTAATTCAAAGCTTTTTGGACTGAAATTAAACTTTGGAAACTTATTCTGGACAATGAATACCTGTTTTTTTCTTTATGGATATACTCGAAAATAAAGAGTGAATCATTGATAAAATATAAAAAATATATTATAATATAAAGTACCGACTTTGATTTTATTGAAGTTTATAAAGTTATGTATTTGAAAAAATGACGGGGAGAGTAATGAGATATAATTCCGAAGATGTAGACAAATTGATCGAAGAATTAAATATAGTTGAAGTGGTCGGGGAATACGTAGACCTAAAGAGATCAGGAGCTAACTTTAAAGGACTCTGTCCATTTCACAAAGACAACAACCCCTCATTTGTAGTCAGTCCTTCGAAAAACATATGTAAGTGCTTTGTTTGCGGAGCTGGCGGTAATTCTATAAAATTTTACTCAGATTACAACAAAATCCCATTTGGACAGGCAATTAAGGATCTTTCTGAAAAGTATAAGATCAAAGTGAAGCCTGTAAAGGGATATGATGTACTAAGAGATACAAATAAAAAATATTATGTAATTTTAAATGACGCACTTGAATATTTTTGTGAAAAAATATTCTCCAATGAAGGCAGAGAGGCTTTGGAATATTTATCGAAAAGAAAGTTCAAACCTGATTTTATATCTGAAAATAAGATCGGATTTGCCCCTAAGGGATGGAGCAACCTCTACGACCACCTCCTGAACAAAGGGCACGAAATCAATGACATAGTGACACTTGGATTGGTGAAAGAGGGTGAAAAGGGACACTATGATGCCTTCAGAGATAGAATTATGTTTCCCATATATTCCCCCTCAGGGAATGTAATCGCTTTCGGTGGAAGAAGCCTAGAAGACAGAAAAGATATACCCAAGTATATTAATTCACCAGAAAGTCCTGTTTTTCATAAGGGACAAAACTTATACGGGATAAAAGAAAAAGGAAATATCATAAGACGAAAAGCCTATTCAATAGTTATGGAAGGATACATGGATGTACTTTCAGCTCATTCCTTTGGATTTGATGTAACAGTTGCCTCGCTTGGGACGGCTTTTACAGAAGATCAGGCAAAATTACTGAAAAGATATACGTCTAACGTTATACTGGCTTTTGATATGGATAATGCAGGGAGAGTGGCCGCTGAGAAATCGGGAATAATTCTTAAGTCCCACGGGTTCAACATAAGAGTATTAGAACTTGAAAATGCCAAAGATCCCGACGAATTTTTGAAAAAATACGGCAAAAATGAATTTTTGAAATGTGTAAAAGAATCAAAGGAAATATTTGATTATTTATACGATTTTTATTCTAAAGAATATGACCTGACCAACTTGATGGCCAAACAAAATTTTGTTGATAGGTTTAAAAGCTTTTTTCAATCAGTGGAAACTGATCTGGAAAAAAGTCTCTATGTAGACAAACTATCAAAGTCATTGGGAATTGACAAAGAGCTTTTAAACGATATTCTTATTATCAATAATAAAAAAATCAAAAAGAAAATAAACAGTGAAATTTATGCAGAGAAAAAATTTGCTGAAAAACGCAGCGAGGTAATAGACAAGCTGGAAATGGATACACTGAAAATAATACTTTCAAAACCGGAATATTATTCTTATTTTCAAGGAAAAAAAATTAAAAGTAACCTTTTTCATAAAATTATAGTCTTTTATAATGAGAAAGATCCATCTGGAAATGGTGTAAAGATGATTTTAAACAGTGATTCCTTCGAAGAGGAGGAAAAAAAACAAGTCATAGAGATAGCTGCATCAAGTATTGAGTATTCAGATGAAAAAAAACTTGTTAAAGATTTTAAAGAGGTATATCTAGGGTGGTTTAGAAGAGAGATAAAAGAGACTCTTGAAAAATATAAGATCCACGGTGATATAGTTTCTTTTTTTAAAATAAGAAAAATAAGTGATAACATAGAAAAGACAGATACTGATCTGGAAAAATTAAAAAATCTTTATCGTGAATTCAAAACTTTTAATATATAGAGGAGGCACTTAAAGTAATGAAAGACTTTATTAGAAATGAAAAGGCGCGTGCTTTGATAAGAAAGTCAATAGAGAAGAAAGTTATAACTTTTGAGGAAGTAAATGAAGCGCTACAGGATGATTTTCCAGTTGATAAAATAGAGTTCCTTATAAACGGAATGATTGATCAGGGGATAAAAATCATTAGGAGAGAGGAACTTGAAAAGGTAAAGTCTGAAGATAAGGAAAGAAAAACCTCTGTGAAAGCTACTACTTCTAAAGTTGCAGTGGAATTAGATGTGGAAGAAGATTCAGAAGAAGTTGAGTTAGATACAGATGAAAAAAAAGGAGAGGGAGATTTTAACCCTGCGGAGATAGAAGAAGTAACTGAAGAAGAATTATCTCCAGAAAAACTCATGGCAGTAAGTTCTGGGGTAGATGTAGACGAACCTATTAAGATGTACCTAAGAGAGATCGGGCAGGTACCTCTACTTACTCACAAGCAGGAGATAGAGCACGCAAAGAATTCTGCTGAAGGCGATGAATGGGCAACTCAACAGTTAGTAGAAGCCAATTTGAGACTAGTTGTAAGTATAGCTAAAAAGCATACAAATAGGGGATTGAAATTGTTAGACCTCATTCAAGAGGGAAACATAGGCTTAATGAAAGCTGTTGAAAAATTTGAATATACTAAAGGGTATAAATTCTCTACTTATGCAACTTGGTGGATAAGACAAGCTATAACTAGGGCGATAGCAGACCAGGGAAGAACCATAAGAATACCGGTGCATATGATAGAGACAATAAACAAGATAAAAAAAGAAAGCAGAATATATCTTCAAGAGACAGGGAAAGATGCAACTCCAGAGGTTCTAGCTGAGAGATTAGGAATGGAATCTGAAAAGGTAAAAGCCATACTTGAGATGAATCAAGATCCTATATCTTTGGAAACTCCGGTGGGAAGTGAAGAGGATAGTGAGTTAGGCGACTTTGTAGAAGACAACAAAATGCTTAGCCCTTACGAGCAAACCAACAGAAATCTTCTGAAAGAGCAGCTAGACGACGTACTTCAGAGCTTAAGTGAGAGAGAGGAAAAAGTTTTAAGATTTAGATACGGATTAGATGACGGGTGTCCCAGAACACTTGAGGAAGTTGGTAAGATATTCAAAGTTACGAGAGAGCGAATCAGGCAGATAGAGGTAAAGGCTCTGAGGAAACTCAGACACCCAAGCAGAAGAAAAAAATTAGAAGATTTTAAAATGTAAAAAAAATTAGGAGTTAAAACTCCTAATTTTTATTTGTTCTTAAATTATTATACGTGTATAATAGAAAATATCGCTTCAAGGAGTTGGAAAATGTCTTTAAATATAGATAAACTAGAGAAAAAAATTAAAGAAAAGGTGCTGCTTCAGGAAGATTTTGAAGAGTTTGTCTGCCAAGAGTGCAGCGAAGAGAGAGATTTTCAGGCTCTTATTGACTTTATCTTTAAAAAAGGTATAGAAATACAGGAGAATGAAGAAAATTATGAGGACAATGTAGGAGACGGTTATTATAGTGAAGAGATATTAGAACAGTATTTTCACGATATCTCACTTTATACCCCTATACCTAGAGAGGAAGAAAAGGATATAGTCATAAAAGCTCAGGCTGGAGAGGAAGAAGCACGTGAGACGCTCGTAACTTCCAACTTAAAATTGGTAGCTAAGATTGCTATGAAATATTCCAAATCAGGTGTTAATTATATCGACCTTATACAAGATGGGACAATAGGACTTATAACTGCCATTGATAAATACGACCTTTCTAAGGGACACAGTTTCACATCTTACTCTGTCTGGTGGATAAAAAGGGAAATAATAAACTCCATAGCAAACAGGATAAATACGATAAAAATACCGAGTTATGTCTATCTGATGAATAAAAAAATAAGAATATTTGAAGACGAGTTTATGGAAAAGAACAATAAAAAACCTAGCTATCAGGAAATATCTGAGGGATTAAATTTGTCACAAGAGGAAGTTAAAAAAATGAAAGAGGCATCTGAAATAGGTGTGGGTGGATTTGCAAATGGAAATGAACCTGATCTTGGGGACTTTAACACAGTAGACCAGATAGATAAAGAGCTAGACCTTCTAGAAGAGAGAAGTAAAATATCAAACCTAATGAGAAAAATATCTCCTGAAGAACAAAAGGTAGTGGAGATGTATTATGGTCTTGACGACAATAAAAGAGTAGGCTTTAAAGAGATATCGAAAAAGATGGGTCTTTCAGTTGAAAAAGTTAAATTTTTAAAGGAAAGGGCAATACTCAAGCTAAAATGTGCTAATGAGAGGATGTGGGGCTGATGAGGCTTTCTGAAATAACAAAGAGGTTGGAAAAGGCTTTTCCTAAAAATATGGCAGAATCCTGGGATAATGTAGGGCTATTGATAGGTGAAAAAAACAAAGATGTAAAAAAAATACAGATATCTCTAGATGCCACAGATAGAGTGATAGAAGAGGCTGTCAAAAACAAGGCAGATCTCATAATAACTCACCACCCTCTTATATTTTCATCCCTAAAAGCAATAAATGATTCCACCTTACTTGGAAAAAAGATAATGAAGCTTATAAAAAATGATATAGCACTGTATTCGATGCATACAAATCTGGATTCGGCTGAAAACGGATTGAACAGATATATAGCTGAAATTATAGGAGCCAAGGAATCTAAAATTATAGCTGATCATTATCTTGACATTTATAAACTTGCTGTATATGTACCAAAGGAAAATCATCAAGAGATTATAAAAAAAGTTCGGGAAACAGGGATTTCATTAGAAGGTTATGACGACGTATCCTATTCTACAGAATGTTTAGAAAGGTACAGGTTATCAGGAGAAGACAATGTGTATACGGTTGATAATATAAAGGTTGAAGTTATAGGGGAAAAGGGGAAAATGTTCCAACTTTTAAATGAAATAAGAAAGATTCATCCATATAGCGAGGTGGCCTATGAAATTTTTTCTGTAGAAAACAGGTATACAGGGGGAGGGATAGGAAGGGTCTTTTCACTTGAAAACCCACTTTCCTTTAAAGAGTATGTAGACCTTATAAAAGAAAAATTATCAATAGAAAATCTCAGAATAGTGGCTGAGAATGAAGAAAAACCAGTAAAAAAAGTGGCAGTTATAAATGGGTCTGGGATGAGTTTTTTCAAAAAAATAAAAAAACTAGACGTTGATGTTTTCGTAACTGGAGATATAAAATATCATGAGGCTCTAGATGCAGCAGAGGAAGGTCTTGATCTAATTGACTTTGGGCATTATGAGAGTGAACGTTTTTTTAACCGTTTAGTTGTCCGTGAACTTAGTGGACTTAGCGATGTTGAAACTTATATTATGAACGAAAAACCAATTTTTAAGTATAGATAAGGAGATGTCTGATGCGTAAAAAAATATTAGTTTTATTTATTTTGATTTTATCCGTGCTTAGTTTTTCTCAAATCAAAGATAATCTAGGTTCGTTTTCTGATGAAGAGGTCAAAAAAATAGAGGAAAGAATGGAAGAGATATCTAAAAATAGTGAACTTGACTTGTATATAAATACTTACAAGTCAGGGGGAAATAATACACAATTGAAAGTCCTTGAAAAAAGTGTTATAATCGATATGGTAAAAGTAGATAATGAACATTTAAATGTAAAACTGAGTTTTAGTCAGGATATAGATATAAGTCCTTACCAAGAGGAGCTAGAAAATGTCCTTGGGAATTTGGGAAACCTTATTACCGAAGGAGAAAATGAAAAATACACTCTAGAACTCCTAAGCAGTCTAGAAGATATTTTTAAAAGAATGGGAGAAGATAAGGAGATCCAAAAAGAAAAATTTTCCAAAAGCGGAAATTTAAATGGAGTGTTTCTGTTTCTTGTTTTTCTTGGGATAGGTATTTTTGTAGGAAAAAATAAAAAAGTAAGAGAGCTTTTTTCAAATTTTATTAAAAATAGGTAGTAAGGTTAATCGCTGCCTGTGAAAACAGGGAGAGGAAAGTCCGGGCTCCGCAGGGCAGAGAGGGCAGTTAACGGCTGCTGAGGGAAACCTTAAGGAAAGTGCCACAGAAAATAGACCGCCACTTGTTGGTAAGGGTGAAAAGGTGGTGTAAGAGACCACCAGTTTCTTAAGAGATTAAGAAAGCTTGGTAAACCCCTTCTGGAGCAAGGCTAAATAGGAGAGAATATGGGCTGCCCGTCCACTCTCAGGGTAAGCTGCTAGAGTCTATAAGCAATTATCGACCTAGATAAATGATTAACTCAGACAAAACCCGGCTTATTTTACTACCTTTTTTTAAATATAACTGTGACCACGGAATTTTCTGTGGTTTTTTACTATTTTGGAGTATACTGATAATCTGTTTTATCTGGAAAAGGTGCTGTAAAATTAGTTTTTAAAAGAGGAAATGTATAGTTTATAGAAGTCTAAAACATAGAGTGGTGAAAAAAATAAAAAAACTGTTGACGCCCCTTTGGAGATATGTTATTATACTTCTTGTCCGCGAGAGAAAAGGACGGAAGAAACTCAGATGACAAGTCAGCTGAGTACTGAAAAACATATTTGTAAACATCCTTGTTTTTCAGAAAAAAAGGACATTAGCAATTAAATAGAGAAGGAAGTCAAAATCGTCATCATAGATGACAATGGTTCAAAACTATGTTTTGGACACAGTTAGGTGTTGATAATCTCGTAAGAGATTTAAATAAACTTTTTGAATGAAGAGTTTGATCCTGGCTCAGGATGAACGCTGACAGAATGCTTAACACATGCAAGTCGACTGGAATTCACCTTCGGGTGATAGTACGGTGGCGGACGGGTGAGTAACGCGTAAAGAACTTGCCCTCTAGACTGGGACAACTGTTGGAAACGACAGCTAATACCGGATATTATGGAACTGCGGCATCGTGGAACTATGAAAGGCTATATGCGCTAGAGGAGAGCTTTGCGTCCCATTAGTTAGTTGGTAGGGTAACGGCCTACCAAGACGATGATGGGTAGCCGGCCTGAGAGGGTGATCGGCCACAAGGGGACTGAGACACGGCCCTTACTCCTACGGGAGGCAGCAGTGGGGAATATTGGACAATGGACTAAAAGTCTGATCCAGCAATTCTGTGTGCACGACGAAGGTCTTCGGATCGTAAAGTGCTTTCAGGTGGGAAGAAGAAAGTGACGGTACCACCAGAAGAAGCGACGGCTAAATACGTGCCAGCAGCCGCGGTAATACGTATGTCGCAAGCGTTATCCGGAATTATTGGGCGTAAAGCGCGTCTAGGCGGCCTTTTAAGTCTGATGTGAAAATGCGGGGCTCAACTCCGTATTGCGTTGGAAACTGGAAGGCTAGAGTATCAGAGAGGTGGGCGGAACTACAAGTGTAGAGGTGAAATTCGTAGATATTTGTAGGAATGCCGATGGGGAAGCCAGCTCACTGGATGAATACTGACGCTAAAGCGCGAAAGCGTGGGGAGCAAACGGGATTAGATACCCCGGTAGTCCACGCCGTAAACGATGATCACTAAGTGTGGGGGGTCGAACCTCCGTGCTCAAGCTAACGCGATAAGTGATCCGCCTGGGGAGTACGTACGCAAGTATGAAACTCAAAGGAATTGACGGGGACCCGCACAAGCGGTGGAGCATGTGGTTTAATTCGACGCAACGCGAGGAACCTTACCAGCCCTTGACATCCCAAGAACTAAGCAGAGATGCTTAGGTGCCTTTTCGGAGGAACTTGGTGACAGGTGGTGCATGGCTGTCGTCAGCTCGTGTCGTGAGATGTTGGGTTAAGTCCCGCAACGAGCGCAACCCCTATCGTATGTTACCATCATTAAGTTGGGGACTCATGCGAGACTGCCTGCGACGAGCAGGAGGAAGGTGGGGATGACGTCAAGTCATCATGCCCCTTATGGGCTGGGCTACACACGTGCTACAATGGACAATACAGAGGGTAGCGATCCCGCGAGGGGGAGCCAATCTCAGAAAGTTGTTCTTAGTTCGGATCGCAGTCTGCAACTCGACTGCGTGAAGTTGGAATCGCTAGTAATCGCGAATCAGCAATGTCGCGGTGAATACGTTCTCGGGTCTTGTACACACCGCCCGTCACACCACGAGAGTTGGTTGCACCTGAAGTAGCAGGCCTAACCCGTTTACGGGAGGGATGTTCCTAAGGTGTGATTAGCGATTGGGGTGAAGTCGTAACAAGGTATCCGTACGGGAACGTGCGGATGGATCACCTCCTTTCTAAGGAGCACAGACAACCTTCTCTATTTATTTGGTATTGTCCTTTTGTCAAAGGCGCGTAAGCAACTATTGACAAAAAGGCCAGGTGAACGCAAGTGAACGTGGTCACCATTACCAGCATGGACATTGGAAACTATATAGTAGAGAAATCAACATTAAATTTTTTTTCTGACGAAATTTTCGAGAATGAATTTATTTCATTTGAAGTAAAATTTGTCAAGAAAGAGAGTTAGCTGATGAACAATTTAGGTTAAGATATTAAGGGCACACGGAGAATGCCTAGGTAACAAGAGCCGATGAAGGACGTGATAAGCTGCGATAAGCTGTGGTTAGCTGCAATTGAGCATTGATCCACAGATTTCCCAATGGGGCAACCTGCTAGATTGAAGATCTAGCGCGAAAGAGGTAAGTGGGTGAACTGAAACATCTAAGTAACCCGAGGAAGAGAAAGTAAAAACGATTCCCTAAGTAGCGGCGAGCGAACGGGGAAGAGCCTAAACCAATACAGTGTCAAGGATGTAGCCGTTGCTGTATTGGGGTAGTGGGAAGAACGCCAGGAGAACTACAAGGTATCCGGCAATTTTAAAGACGTAACTGGAAGGAATTGGAAAGTTCCGCCGTAGCGGGTGATAGCCCCGTACAGGTAAACTCTTTAAGTTGTGTGTTCTATCCCGAGTAGCACGGGACACGTGAAACCCTGTGTGAATCCGCGAGGACCATATCTCGTAAGGCTAAATACTCTTGTTAACCGATAGTGAATAGTACCGTGAGGGAAAGGTGAAAAGAACCCCGGGAGGGGAGTGAAATAGAACCTGAAACCGTGTGCTTACAAGCGGTCAGAGCCCTTAGGGGTGATGGCGTGCCTTTTGGAGAATGATCCTGCGAGTTACGATCAGTGGCAAGGTTAAGTATAACGGAGCCGTAGGGAAACCGAGTCTGAATAGGGCGATACAGTCGCTGGTCGTAGACGCGAAACCTGGTGATCTATGCCTGTCCAGGATGAAGCTGTGGTAAGACACAGTGGAGGTCCGAACCCACCGTCGTTGAAAAGCCGGGGGATGAGGTAGGTATAGGGGTGAAAAGCCAATCGAACCAGGAGATAGCTCGTTCTCTCCGAAATGCATTTAGGTGCAGCCTTAAGCGTTCAACTATGGGGGTAGAGCACTGAATGGTCTAGGGGGCGTACCGCTTACCGAAATCAATCAAACTCCGAATACCATAGTTCTAGAGCTTAGGAGTGAGACTATGGGTACTAAGATCCATGGTCAAAAGGGAAACAGCCCAGACCACCGACTAAGGTCCCTAATTATAGCTAAGTGGGAAAGGAGGTGGAGATTCTGTAACAACCAGGAGGTTGGCTTAGAAGCAGCCATACCTTTAAAGAGTGCGTAATAGCTCACTGGTCGAGAGTCTCTGCGCCGACAATGTAACGGGGCTAAGCTATAAACCGAAGTCGTGGAATTCAACTTTTAAGTTGGATTGGTAGGAGAGCGTTCTGTAGGCCGTTGAAGGGGAACTGATAAGGGACCCTGGAGGTATCAGAAGTGAGAATGCAGGAATGAGTAGCGAGAAAGGGGGCGAGAATCCCCCTCGCCGGAAGAACAAGGGTTCCAGGGTAAAGTTTGTCTTCCCTGGGTAAGCCGGGACCTAAGCCGAGGCTAGATTGCGTAGGCGAATGGAAAGCAGGTTAATATTCCTGCGCCGGTTATAGTTTGTGATGGAGGGACGCAGAAGGGTATGCGCGCATGGCGACGGTTGTCCATGTGCAAGCATGTAGGGTGACTTGGTAGGAAAATCCGCCAGGTTAGATCTGAGGTGTTACGCGGAGTCTTCGGACGAAGGCGCAAATCCCACGCTGCCGAGAAAAGCTTCTAAACGTTAAATTATAACCGCCCGTACCCGAAACCGACACAGGTGTTCAGGGTGAGAAACCTAAGGCGTACAGGCTAACTCTCGCTAAGGAACTCTGCAAAATGGCCCCGTAACTTCGGGAGAAGGGGTGCCGCTGATTGTGATAGTTACAAGCGAACTTGAGCGATTGGTGGCCGCAGTGAAAAGTCTCAAGCAACTGTTTAGCAAAAACACAGGTCTATGCTAAGCTGAAAGGCGATGTATATGGGCTGACACCTGCCCAGTGCCGGAAGGTTAAGAGGAGGAGTGAGAGCTCCGAATTGAAGCCCCGGTGAACGGCGGCCGTAACTATAACGGTCCTAAGGTAGCGAAATTCCTTGTCGGGTAAGTTCCGACCTGCACGAATGGTGTAATGACTTGAGAGCTGTCTTGGCGGGAGGCCTGGTGAAATTGTACTACCGGTGAAGATACCGGTTACCTGCAGTAGGACGGAAAGACCCCATGAAGCTTTACTGTAGCTTGGTATTGGGTTTTGGCATTACGTGTATAGGATAGTTGGGAGACTATGAAGACATGGCGCTAGCTGTGTGTGAGTCGCTGGTGGAATACCAACCACGTAATTTTGGAATTCTAATCTGTGGTTTGTAGCCATGGAGACAGTGCTAGGTGGGCAGTTTGACTGGGGCGGTCGCCTCCGAAAGAGTAACGGAGGCGTTCAAAGGTTCCCTCAGGTTGGATGGAAATCAACCGAAGAGTGCAATGGCATAAGGGAGCTTGACTGCGAGACTGACAGGTCGAGCAGGTGCGAAAGCAGGACATAGTGATCCGGCGATTCCGAATGGAAGGGTCGTCGCTCAACGGATAAAAGCTACTCTGGGGATAACAGGCTGATTTTGCCCGAGAGTCCATATCGACGGCAAAGTTTGGCACCTCGATGTCGGCTCATCGCATCCTGGGGCTGGAGAAGGTCCCAAGGGTTGGGCTGTTCGCCCATTAAAGCGGTACGTGAGCTGGGTTCAGAACGTCGTGAGACAGTTCGGTCCCTATCCACTGCAGGCGCAAGAGTATTGAAAAGATCTGTCCTTAGTACGAGAGGACCGGGATGGACAAACCTCTGATGTACCAGTTGTCACGCCAGTGGCACAGCTGGGTAGTCACGTTTGGAACGGATAACCGCTGAAAGCATCTAAGCGGGAAGCCAGCTTTGAGATAAGTACTCTGTTCTATATGAACTAAGACACCTTCGAGACCAGGAGGTTGATAGGTTGGGGGTGTAAGGACCGTGAGGTTTTTAGCTGACCAATACTAATATGTCGAAGTCTTAACCTAAATCTACTATATAGTTTTGAATGCCCATGGCAGACAATAAAATATGATATCTTATGTTAATTTGAGTGTGGATTATTTCATGCGCAGAATTGATAGTTAGATAACAGCTTGGTGAGAATAGCTGTAGGGGTACACCTGGTCACATTCCGAACCCAGAAGTTAAGCCTGCATACGCTGAAAGTACTTGAGGGGCAGCCCTCCGGGAGGATAGGTACTTGCCAAGCTTTTTTTTATTTTAAAGGGCTTATTTTTGCTTTAGTGCATTGACTTTATTGGAATATTGTGATAAACTAACTAAGTTATTATACAAGATATTCCGCTTTAATTTAAGGAATATTAAATGAATATCTTTGAGGAGGAAGAAATGAAAGAAAAATTAATCCAATTAGTAGAACAAAACTACCTTAGAACTGATATGCCTCAGTTCAAAGCAGGGGACACAATCGTTGTTCACTACAGAGTAAAAGAGGGAGAAAAAGAAAGAATCCAACTTTTTGAAGGTGTAGTAATCAGAGTCAATGGTGGAGGAGTAGCTAAAACTTTTACTGTTAGAAAAGTAACAGGAGGAGTTGGAGTTGAAAGAATCATCCCTGTAAACTCTCCAATGATCGAAAAAATCGAAGTTAAGAGAATCGGTAAAGTAAGAAGATCGAAACTTTACTACTTAAGAGAACTTTCTGGAAAGAAAGCAAGAATCAAAGAGATCAGAAAGTAATTATATCAAAACTGTCCAGGGCGAATGCCCTGGGCTTTTTTGATTATTGTAAAAAAATATATAGAAAAAAATAACATAGGAATAATTTTATTTTTTAAAAGATAAAAAAATATCTAAAAATGATAATGCTATAGGAGTAAGATGAATTTTTAAATTATAGATTGTGAAAAACAGAATACTGCAAAATAAGGAAAAAGATAACTATTATTTACAGGACTCAAGATATGAAATATACTAGAAAAGTAGAGAAGAACTGTTAATAATAGGAGGGGTTTAATGGAAAAAATCAAATGTCCGCATTGTGGGAATCTATCAGGTGAGGTAGATTATGAAAAAAGTACGAAATATTTCATTTGTAACGAATGCAGTTCTATGTTTCATACGATTCAGGAAAACGGAAAAATAAAAGTAGAACTGGAAGGATAAGTCGGCATATGCCGGCTTATTTTATTTCTCAGAAGAATCAAAGACAATAGGGGGAAAAAAAGTCGAAAAAAATGTTTAATTATGTTAAAATAGGAAAGTAAAATACTGAAAGAGGTGCATAAATGGAAAAAGAAAAAATTATAATTAATGGAATTTTTTACCTGTTTCTGACAACGTGTTTTCTTTTGTTATGGATAAAAGAAAAAGAGGCGGTTGAACTCATTAAAGAGTATAGGGGAGCTTTCTCCGAGAAGATAATCTCTATATTCAATATAGAGGGTCCAACAGCTCAAAAGTGGGTAAAAAAGACTGTTAATTTTTTAGAAACAATCGGATCGGCACTTATACTAGTTCTGATAATTCAAAAATTTTATTTGGGAAATTTTCTTGTTCCAACGGGATCAATGATACCAACAATTATGCCAAAAGACAGAATATTTGGAAACATGGTGGTTTATAGTTTTAAACAACCTAAACGAGAAGATATAATCGTTTTTAGAGAACCGGTGGAAAATAAAGTGTTATACACAAAAAGAGTCATGGGACTTCCAGGTGAAGAGGTGAAAATAGAGTTTGGACATCTCTACATAAACAACAAAAGAATAGACAGCAGGGAATATTCCAATCTTGGATTTATAGAATATGACACTTGGACGATACCTAAAAAAGGTGATACTATCGAAATTGTTCCTGGGGCTGATTATTCCTCTGAAATAAAAAGCGAGGATATAAAAGAAATTCAAGAATTTTTAGTTGAAAAGCCTGGGCAGTTGAGAGAGATACTTCCAGATGTTGACTTTTATGTAAATGGGAAAAAAACGGGAATGATTTTGGATTTTATTCATGACAAGAACACGATAGATGAGATATTGGAAGGAAAAACTGTAAAAACTCAAATTGACGAAAATTATTACATGGTTTTAGGTGATAATACAGATGGAAGTTATGATTCTAGAATGTGGGGGTTTGTCGCCGAGAGTAGAATAAAAGGAAAGGCATTTGTAAGATTTTGGCCGTTAAACAGGATCGGATTGGTAAAATAAGGGGATTCTGATGGAAGTGATTCAAGGCATGAATATAGACGATATAGAGGGACTCTACCAGTTAGAAAAAAAATACTTTCCAGGCAATTCCTATAGCAGGGACTCTTTGTTTAAAATGCTGGGAAATAGCAGGTATTATTTCTGGGAAGTCTGGAAAAAGGAAAAACTAATAGGATACGCAATTCTTCTAGACAGCATCGATATTTTCGAGATAATCAAGATAGCTGTAGACATAAGTTATAGGAACCAGGGTATAGGGGAGGAACTGCTTAGAACTATATCACAAGATGTTGAAAAAAGTATACATTTAGAAGTCAGGGAAAGTAATCTGGCTGCTATAAAACTATATGAGAAAATGGGATTTGAAAATCTCTTTAAAAGGAAAAATTACTATGGTGATACAGGAGAAGATGCTTTGGTAATGGTGTTAAATAAACAATAATCAAAATACCTATATTAATTGGGTCATTTAAAAAATAAATTATTTATGAAAGGGTGGAAAAAAATTGGGAAATAATGTTTATTCAAATCCATTGGTTGAAAGGTACGGATCGAAAGAGATGCTGGAGAATTTTTCTCCTGACAAAAAGTTTTCCACATGGAGAAAACTTTGGATAGCACTGGCAGAAGCTCAAAAAGACTTGGGGCTTAATATCACTGAGGAACAGCTAGAAGAGATGAGAGAAAATGTAGACAACATCGATTACGAACTTGCAAAGGCAAAAGAGCGTGAGTTTAGACATGATGTAATGGCTCATGTGCATACATTTGGTACGGCAGCTCCTAAGGCTATGCCTATAATTCATTTGGGGGCTACAAGTGCCTTTGTAGGAGACAATACTGATCTAATCCAAATAAAGGACGGACTTGAAATTCTAAAGGCAAAGATGGTGAATGTAATTGACTCCATGGCTAAATTCTCTCTTGAGTACAAGGATCTTCCCACACTTGGCTTTACACATTTTCAGCCTGCTCAGCTTACTACAGTTGGTAAGAGAACTACTTTGTGGCTTCAGAGCCTGATACTTGACTTTGAAGAACTTGAATTTAGAGAAGAAACTCTAAGATTCAGAGGTGTAAAAGGTACAACTGGAACTCAGGCAAGCTACCTAGAGCTATTTAACGGGGAATTTGAAAAGGTTAAGAAATTAGATGAAATAGTAGCTGAAAAAATGGGATTCAATAAAAGTTTCTTGGTAACTGGTCAGACATACGACAGAAAAGTTGACTCAGAGATACTCAACCTACTTTCAAATATAGCTCAGTCGGCACATAAATTCACCAATGACCTAAGACTATTACAGCATCTAAAAGAGATAGAAGAACCATTTGAAAAAAGTCAAATAGGGTCTTCTGCAATGGCCTATAAAAGGAATCCAATGAGAAGTGAAAGAATTTCATCTCTTGCTAAATTTGTAGTTGCAATGCAACAGAGTACTGCTATGACCGCTGCGACACAGTGGTTCGAGAGAACTCTAGACGATTCAGCAAACAAAAGACTTTCTATACCTCAGGCTTTTATTGCAATAGATTCAATACTCCTCATCTGGCAGAATATAATGGATGGTCTTGTGGTATATCCTAAGATGATAGAGAAGCGTATCATGTCAGAACTTCCGTTTATGGCAACTGAATATATTATAATGGAAGGTGTGAAAAATGGAGGAGACAGACAGGAGCTTCATGAAAGAATAAGAGTTCATTCTATGGAAGCTGCAAAGAATGTGAAACTAGAGGGAAAAGAGAATGACCTCATAGAAAGAATTTTAAAAGATGATTATTTCAATATAGACAAAGAGAGACTCTTAGAAATTTTAGATCCTAAAAATTTCGTTGGATTTTCTGCAGAGCAAACTTTAGAGTTTATTGAAAAAGATGTAAATCCTATCATAAAAAAATACGAGGCTATGATCGGAATCGAAGCGGAGTTAAGAGTATAGTGTCGAAAAATAAAAGAGAGGGCTATCTGATTGCATTGGTTTTGATAGCCCTTTATTTTTCTCTTCTTGAGAATCTAGTGCCGAAACCATTTCCTTGGATGAAGATAGGATTAGCAAATCTAGCTACAATTATAGCGCTCGAAAAGTTTGATAAAAAGATGGCCTTTGAAGTGGTAGGACTCAGGATAATAATACAAGGCCTGATGCTCGGAACCCTTTTTACTCCTGGTTTTTTTGTAAGTCTGACAGCAGGAACTGCAAGCACCGGAGTAATGGTATTTTTATATAATTTCAGAAAAAATCTTAGTTTAATGGCAATAAGTTCTTTTTCAGCTGTGGTGCATAATATAACACAGCTTTTTGTAGTTTACTTTTTAATGTTTAGAAATATAGATGTTTATACTAAATCCATACTTAGTTTTGTACTGCTTTTTCTAGCTCTTGGATGGGCTTCCGGTATGGTAACGGGATATCTGGGGGAGAGATTAAATTTGAGAAGGAGGATAAGAAATTGAGGAAATATTTTGGAACTGACGGGATAAGAGGCGAAGCCAATAAAGAACTTACAGTTGATATAGCATTGAGGCTGGGGTACGCCATAGGGTATTATCTGAGAAAAAAAAATCCCAATAAAAAGCTAAAGGTGATAATGGGCACGGACACAAGAGTCTCAGGATATATGCTGAGGTCTGCTCTTTTTGCAGGGATGACTTCTATGGGTGTAGATATAGATTTTGTAGGAGTAATACCCACTCCAGGGGTATCTTATCTAACCAGAAGACTTTCTGCAGATGCAGGTATAATGATATCAGCATCACACAATCCAGCAAAAGACAACGGAATAAAGATCTTTGCTTCTAATGGATACAAACTTCCTGACGAGGTAGAACTTGAATTAGAAGACCTTATGGACAGGTTTGAAGAGATAAGCAAAGAGTGCATGTCTGGAGACAAGGTAGGTAAATTTAAATATGCAGACAATGAGTACTATCTCTACAGAGACTACTTGATTTCAACAGTAAAGGGAGATTTTTCGGGGATAAAAATAATCCTAGATACAGCCAACGGAGCTGCCTACAGAATAGCAAGACAAGTATTTCTGGCCCTAGGTGCTGAGATAGTTGTAATAAACGATGCTCCAAACGGAACAAATATAAATGTAAAATGTGGTTCTACACATCCTGAGATACTTGCTAAAGTCGTAACAGGTTATGAGGCTGATCTTGGTCTTGCTTATGACGGTGATGCAGACAGACTGATGGCAGTGGACAAGAACGGAAATGTAATAGACGGTGACAAGATAATAGCAATCCTTGCCAAAGAACTGAAAAGCAGAGGAGAGCTAAATGATAACAGAATTGTAACAACTGTTATGAGTAACATGGGATTTGAAAACTATCTTGATAAAAACGGGATAGGCCTCATAAGGGCAAATGTAGGGGACAGATATGTCTTGGAAAAAATGAAAGTAAATGGATTGAATATAGGGGGAGAACAGTCAGGTCATATAATTTTATTAGATTATAATACAACTGGAGATGGTGTGCTGACCTCACTTAAACTGGTAGAGGCTCTGAGAGATAGTGAAAAAAGCCTAGATGAGCATGTGGTTGATATCCATGACTGGCCACAGCTATTGATAAACATAAGAGTTTCAAATGATAAAAAGAACCTCTGGAATCAAAATAAAAAGATTATGGATATAATACAAAAAAAAGAGGGAGAGATGTCTGGAATGGGACGTGTACTGGTACGAACCTCCGGAACTGAGCCTATAGTAAGAGTAATGGTGGAAGGTAAAAAACAGGAGATGGTGGACTCTGTAGCTCTGGAAATTTCTGAGGTAGTGAAGCAGCAACTTTCTTAAAATTCTTGCAATTTCATGGAAAATATATTAATCTATGATAGAAAAATAAATAAAATAATCACAAGCCATAAAAAAATCTTTGAAAAATAGCTTTTATATAAAGAATTAGGGTAAAGAATACCAAAAGCATGCCCTGTCTAAATAAAACGGAGAAACGATTCTGAAAAAAACTGTTTTGTTTCAAAAAAATACAAAGGTAATGCAAAAATAAAAAAAATAATGCAAAAATAAAAAAAATAAGCTATCATGTATTATGTCACTGTAAAAATTAGTGATTTTTTGTGAAAAACTTATTAATTTTACCAGGAATGCGAATTATATTAGAGGTGAAATATGTATCGGGAGTTTGCAAAGGTTTACGACAAGTTTATGGAGTTTGCCGATTATGATGGATGGCACAACTTTGTATCCTATGTTATAAAGGGAAATAATACCGGTGGAAAAACCTTGCTAGAGCTGGGATGTGGGACTGGCGAAGTATTAAAAAGATTTTTAGGAGAATATGAGTGTACCGGAGTTGACATTTCTGAGGATATGCTTTTGGTGGCTAGAGAAAAACTGAACGACTTAGGTGAGGATGTTCCGTTACTGTGTCAAGATATGAAGGAGCTCAATCTGGATAAAAAGTACGACATAATAATATCTTTGTTTGACACAGTGAATCATCTTGTTAGTATAAGGGATTTGGAAAAACTTTTTGAAAAAATAAAGATTCATTTGAATACCAACGGTATCTATATGTTTGACGTTGTAGACAGAAACTTCATGGATGAGATGTTTCCAGAGGGATTTTTTATCGATCAACGTGAAGAGATGACAGTAATTTGGGAACACTATCAAGAGGAGGATCTAGATTATATAGATACGACTTTTTTTGTAGAAGAGAAAGATGGATTGTATAAAAAATATATTGAAAAACACAGTAAAAAAATATTTACCCATAGAGAGATACAAAAAGCTGCGGAGAAATCAGAACTTCATGTGGAAAATATCTATGAAGAAAGCAGTCTTGCTGGGGAGCGCTTTTTTTATGTAATAAAGAAATAGAAAACCAATTCAAAAGCTGGTGATTTTAATGAAAAATCTTTATAAAGATATAGTTTACTATTTTTCTTTACTTGGTTATCTAGGATTTGTTATGGTTTTTAATATTCTTTTTTTTATAATTATATATAAAGTGATTGAAAAGTATTTTTTTTCAAGTGATTTGTTGTTTATAACCCTTACTCTTATAGGTATATTTAGCGGTTTTTATAATTCGTATAAACTTATTATGAAAAAAAAATAAAGAGAAAAATACTTTAATTTACGGTGGTTTGATGAATCAAGAGATAAAAAAAGTTTTAAAAAATGCTGCTATTACATCGATAATTGTACTTATTTATGGAATTTTGGTAAGAAGCTCTGTTATATATATAGGGATGTTTGGAGGATGTATAATTTCCTGGATAGGATTTTACAGTATCTGTCTAGAGGCGGAAGCCGCCGTGAGAAATAACAATCCATTCAGAGCAACAGTGACAGGGTATTTAAAAAGATACTTAATATACGGCATCTATTTGGGAGTACTAATAAAATTTTGGGGTATTCCTACTTTTTTAGGCGGGGCTATAGGGTTGCTTAACATAAAGTTTAACATTTCACTTATGGCTATTTTAACCGCTATAAAAAAAATACAGAGCAGGTTAAAAAAATTAAAATAATTTTAAAGAAAGGGGGTCAACGGAGAGTTATGAAAAAATTTGGACCTGTAATACTAGCAGCGATAATAGCAGTTTTCACCTTTGCCATGAAGATGCTTGGATTTGTTCAGTTTGAAACTCCACCATTGGTAGAAGGGCCAAAGATAATGTTTTATGTGCCACTTCCACAATCAATGCATGATTTTCATTTTGCTTTAAAAATAGCAGAAGGCAGCTATGGGTTTCCAGTAACGATAACAATAATCAGTACATGGTGTGTTATGTTATTTCTCATATTGATTTTTAGATGGGCTTCACAAAATCTAGAGATTATGCCGGGAAAGAAGCAGGCATTCTTTGAAACTGTCTATGCATTCTTTGATGCATTGATAGAACAAATATTAGGTAGTTGGAAGAAAAAATATTTTACTTACATATCTACTTTATTTTTATTCATACTAATTTCAAATATTGTTTCATTTTTTCCAATTCCGGGATTTACCTATGAAGATGGGCTTTTAAAAATTGCACCTGCACTAAGAACACCAACAGCAGATCTTAACACGACAGTAGGTTTGGCGTTAATAACGACCTATAGTTTTATGGCTGCTTCATTTAGAGTATCAGGATTTTTTGGATTTTTTAAAGGTTTGTTTGAACCTATGCCGCTTATGTTTCCCATTAACCTGGCTGGGGAATTTGCAAAGCCAACAAATATTTCAATCAGACTTTTTGGAAATATGTTTGCAGGGATGGTAATACTGGGCTTACTTTATAAAGCAGCTCCAGCTTTAATACCGGCACCTATGCATCTATATTTCGACTTATTTAGTGGTATAGTACAAAGTTTTGTATTTATAATGTTGACAATGGTATATATTCAAGGTTCCATTGGAGATGCGGAGTATGTTGATTAATTTTTTTTATTAGAAATATATTTTTTGAAGGAGGGAATTATAATATGGATATGTTATTAGCTAAAACTGTAGTATTGGCAGCATCTGCTGTAGGGGCTGGAACAGCAATGGTCGCAGGTATAGGACCAGGTATAGGACAAGGATATGCAGCAGGTAAAGCGGTGGAATCTGTAGCTAGACAACCTGAAGCAAAAGGAGACATCATCTCTACAATGGTACTGGGACAAGCGGTAGCGGAATCTACAGGTATCTACTCACTAGTTATTGCTCTGATCCTACTTTATGCTAACCCATTTGTCGGACTATTAGGATAATTTTAGGGAGGTCGCTATCCTGAAAGGGATGCTGCCAAATTTTGACGAGAAAACTTTGCGATTTATGCATAGAAATCGTTCCACAGAAAGGAGGTAGACGACTTGGCAACACAAAATATGCCTGTAGTGTCTATTGACATTAATATGTTTTGGCAGATCATAAACTTTTTGATTTTGATGTTTTTCTTTAAAAAATATTTTCAAAAGCCGATTTCCAAGATGCTGGATGCTAGGAAAGAAAAGATAGCTAACGATTTGAAACAGGCTGAAACAGATAGAAAAATGGCAGCTAAGGCCAATGAGGAAACCCAAGGTATCTTAAGAGCCGCTAAAGCAGAAGCTAATGAAATTCTTTTGAGGGCCGAAAAGAAAGCTGACGAAAGAAAAGAAACTATTTTAAAAGAAGCCAATGCTCAGAGAGAAAAGACTATAAAGTCTGCTGAGTTAGAAGTAGAAAAAATGAAAAAACAGGCTAGAAAAGAACTTCAATCAGAAGTTACAGATCTAGCAGTTGGTCTTGCTGAAAAGATGATCAATGAAAAACTTGATTCTAAATTGGGAGAAAACCTACTCAATGACTTTATTGAAGAGGTAGGCGAAGACAGATGATAGAAGCGCAAGTAGGAAAAAGATATGCTGTAGCCATTTATGAAATATCAGAATCTAATGAAAAAGTTAAAGAACTTTATGAGGAATTAAATTTTGTAATGGAGCTTTATAAAGAGGATAAGGAGTTTAAAAACCTTGTAGACCACCCTCTTATAAAAGTGGAAGAAAAAAAAGAATTTATGGGTAAAATCTTTTCAAAGTTTGAGGAGTTTTCTCTGAATATTCTTTTCTACCTGGTAGAAAAGAAAAGACTGTCTTACATCAAATCCATTGTTGCAGAGTATCTGAAGATCTATTATACAAAAAACCATATAGTAGATATAGACGCTACTTTTGCCATTGAACCTAGTGAAGAACAGAAGAGCAGACTTGTCCAAAAGCTAGAAAAGAAAACCGGGAAAAAAGTTAACTTAATAGTCAACATAGATAAATCCATTATTGCCGGTGGAATTATAAAAATCGGTGATGAAATAATTGACGGAAGCGTTAGAAGACAGCTTGATACAGTTGCTAACAACTAGTATTTTGCCAGTTTGAAAGGTAGGAGGTGTAACCGCTTGAAGATCAGACCGGAAGAGATCAGCAGCATAATAAAGACTGAGATCGAAAATTATAAAAAATCTTTAGACATAAAAACTTCGGGTTCAGTCGTAGAAGTAGGAGACGGAATCGCAAGAATATACGGTCTTAGTAATGCAAAAGCCGGAGAACTTTTAGATTTTCCTAATGGAATAAAAGGATTGGTACTAAATCTTGAGGAAAACAATGTAGGTGCCGTATTACTAGGTGACCCTACAGGAGTAAAAGAGGGAGACGAGGTAAGAGCCACTGGAGAAGTAGCAGCGGTACCAGCCGGAGAGGGTCTCTTAGGAAGAGTAGTCAACGCTCTAGGAGAGCCTATTGACGGTAAAGGTGACATAAAGATAGAAAAAATGATGCTGCTAGAAAGAAAGGCTCATGGAATAATCGCCAGAAAGCCGGTACATGAACCACTTCAAACAGGTATCAAGTCAATAGACGGAATGGTACCAATCGGAAGAGGTCAAAGAGAACTTATTATCGGGGATAGACAGACTGGTAAAACAGCTGTAGCACTTGATGCAATCATAAACCAAAAAGGTACAGGGGTAAAATGTATCTATGTAGCCATAGGTCAGAGAAGATCAACTGTAGCTCAGATAGTTAAAAAACTTGAAAATGCCGGAGCAATGGAGTATACAACAATAGTTGCAGCAACGGCTTCAGAACCAGCACCTCTTCAATACATGGCACCATACTGTGGTGTATCTATGGGAGAGTATTTCATGGATAAGGGAGAACACGTATTAATAATATATGATGACCTTTCTAAACATGCGGTTGCATACAGAGAAATGTCACTTCTACTGAAGAGACCTCCAGGACGAGAAGCTTATCCAGGAGACGTATTCTATCTTCACTCAAGACTGCTTGAGAGAGCGGCAAAACTATCTGATGATCTAGGTGCAGGTTCGATAACAGCACTTCCTATAATTGAGACACAGGCGGGAGACGTATCTGCGTTCATTCCTACCAATGTAATTTCAATAACAGACGGACAGATCTTCCTGGATTCTGAACTGTTTAACTCCGGATTCAGACCGGCAATAAATGCAGGTATATCGGTATCTAGAGTTGGAGGATCAGCACAGATAAAGGCTATGAAACAGGTTGCTGCGAAAGTAAAACTAGAACTAGCACAGTATAGCGAACTTTTAACATTTGCACAATTTGGATCAGACCTAGATAAAGCTACAAAAGCTCAACTTGAAAGAGGACACAGAATTATGGAGGTCCTAAAGCAGGATCAATATAAACCTTATAGAGTAGAAGAGCAAGTGGTTTCATTCTTTATGGTTTTAAATGGCTATGTTGATGACACTCCTATAGAAGAAATAAGAAGATTCGAGGAAGAATTGATAACGAATCTAAAAGACAACACAGAGATACTAAAAGAAATACTAGAGAAAAAAGCTCTTAGTGATGAGATAGAAGCTAAATTAAGAAAAGCCATTGAGGATTTTAAAAAAAACTTTAGTTAAAGAGAGGTGAGATCATGGCTGGAGGAAAAGAATTAAAAGGTAGAATTAAAAGTGTTCAGTCTACTCACCAGATCACAAAGGCTATGGAGATAGTTTCTTCAACAAAGTTTAAAAGATTCTCTGCACTGGTAAATCAGTCAAAAGCATACTCTGAAAGTATGGATAATGTGCTAAAGAACATTGCTGCAGGGATAAAATCTGAAAGGCATCCACTTTTTGATGGAAAAAAGGATGTAAAAAAAATAGGGGTTATCGTGATGACTTCTGACAGAGGACTTTGTGGAGGCTTCAACAATGCCACCTTAAAAAAGATGGAAATTCTTATTGCCGAAAATCCAGACAAGGAAGTTTCAATCATTGGAGTCGGAAAAAAAGCCAGAGATTACTGTAATAAAAGAAATTACGATCTTAAGGCTGAGTATATCCAGCTGATTCCTGAAACTATGTTTGAAAAGGCTAAAGAGATAAGTGAAAATATTGTAGAATATTTTTATGAAGATATCTTTGATGAGGTATATATGATCTACAATGAATTCATATCTGCAATGCAGACTGAGCTAGTTGTAAAAAAAGTGTTACCTATCGAGAGAGTAGAGGTTCAAGAGAATACTACGTATATTTTTGAGCCATCGGTAGAGGCGATATTATCAAGCCTACTTCCAAAATATCTGAATATAAGAATATATCAGGCTATTTTGGAAAACACGGCAAGTGAGCATTCGGCTAGAAAGAATGCTATGAAAAATGCAACTGACAATGCTGAGGAAATGATAGCTGATCTGAACCTTCAATATAACAGGGAAAGACAGGCTACAGTTACTCAGGAGATATCTGAAATTGTCGGTGGAGCAGCTGCTCTCTAAAAAATTGAGCAGAATTTTTCAAAACCTTATTGAAGAGGAGGCAGTTTTAGTGGAGAATAAGGGAATTCTTACCCAAATAATTGGTCCGGTTGTAGACGTATCATTCAATAGCGAATTGCCTAAGATTTACAATTCACTTAGAATAGATCGTGGAAACGGAGAAATCCTAATAGCTGAAGTACAGCAACACTTAGGTAACAGTGTTGTAAGGGCTATTTGTATGGATGGATCTGATGGGCTGCAAAGAGGAATGGAAGTAGTAGATACCGGTGCTCCAATCACAGTACCGGTAGGTAAAGCAGTACTCGGAAGAATACTAAATGTATTGGGAGAGCCTATAGATCAAGCAGGAGAAGTAAATGCAGAAGAGTTTTCATCTATTCACAGGGAGGCTCCTGCATTTGAAGATCAGGGAACTGAAGTAGAGATATTCGAAACAGGAATCAAGGTAATCGATCTCCTGGCTCCATATGTAAAAGGTGGGAAAATCGGTCTGTTTGGTGGAGCAGGAGTTGGTAAGACAGTTCTTATAATGGAGCTTATCAACAACATCGCCAAGGGACACGGTGGTTTATCAGTATTTGCAGGTGTAGGAGAAAGAACAAGAGAAGGTAGAGACCTTTTTGATGAGATGACTGAATCTGGAGTACTAAGCAAAACTTCTCTTGTCTACGGACAGATGAATGAGCCGCCTGGAGCAAGACTAAGAGTGGCACTTACTGGTCTTACAATGGCTGAGAACTTTAGAGACAAAGAGGGGCAGGACGTTCTTCTGTTCATAGATAATATCTTTAGATTTACTCAGGCAGGATCAGAAGTTTCGGCACTTCTAGGAAGAATGCCCTCAGCGGTTGGATACCAGCCGACGCTAGCAACAGACATGGGTGCTCTTCAAGAGAGGATAACATCTACTAAAACTGGATCGATCACGTCAGTACAAGCTGTATACGTACCAGCAGATGACCTTACTGACCCGGCTCCAGCTACTACATTTACGCATCTAGATGCAACGACAGTACTGTCTAGAAGAATCGCATCACTTGGAATCTATCCGGCAGTCGACCCTCTAGACTCTACATCAACAGCTCTTCAGCCTGGAATCACAGGTCATGAGCATTATACAACAGCAAGAGAAGTACAGTCTGTACTTCAAAGATATAAAGAATTGCAGGATATCATCGCTATACTAGGTATGGACGAGTTATCTGACGAAGATAAAATAACGGTAAACAGAGCAAGAAAAATCGAAAGATTCTTCTCGCAGCCATTCCACGTAGCGGAGCAGTTTACAGGAATGGAAGGTAAATACGTAACTGTAAAGGAAACAATAAGAGGTTTTAAAGAGATACTAGAAGGTAAGCATGATGACCTTCCTGAACAAGCTTTCCTTTATGTAGGGACAATTGATGAGGCTATAGCAAAAGCGAGGGAATTAATGAAGGGAGATGCATAATCATGGCTACCTTTAAGTTAGAAGTGATTACTCCCACTAAAAAGATTCTTGAAAAAGAAGTTGAAATGATTATTTTAAGGACTACAGAAGGGGATATGGGAGTTTTGGCAAACCATGCTCCTTTCGTGGCAGAAATAGCTATCGGAGAGATGAAAATAAAATCTTCGGATGAAGAAGTAGCATACTTTGTATCTGGAGGTTTCATAAACATAACGAGAGATCAAACCACAATTCTTGCTGATGAGGCTATAGACGTAAGAGAGATAGATGTGGCAAGAGCAAAAAAAGATGCCGAGGTTGCTCAGGCTAAGCTGACGAAGCTAAAAGAGGATAGAGATATTGCTTCTACTCAAAAAGCGCTTCAAGATGCCCTCACTAAAGTAAGAATAGCTGAACAATATCGTTGATTAAAAAGGCCGTGCTTTAAGCACAGCCTTTTTTCTATGGTGATATAAAGATTACGTCAGCTTGTGGATAAACCCTCTTTTCAGTGGAAACCTCTACTGAAATTCTGTTGTCTAGAGATTTTTCTCTGAAATAAGTTATGATTTTTTCTTTTCTGGAGTTCATGAGGTCATTGACTTGGGATTCTAAATTTTTTGAATCTTTTGAGGACATAAATATAATATCTTTTATGCTCTTTAGTCTCAGAAGTTCAGTTTCTCTGAAGAAGTCCGTATAGAGGATAAATTTGACTTTTAATCCATCACTCTCTTTTAGCATCTGGGATATTTTTTCCAATTTCTGAATCTCAGTCAAAGCGAGGCTGTCTGAAAGAAAGATAAAGTTTATCTTTGATATCTCTTTGGACTCAATTGTTTTTGTAATAATATCTAGTGGAGATGTAACTGTCTTTATCAATATACTCTTTAAACTCTGGATAAAAATATCTTTAAGCTTAAATTGTGGATTATTGAAATCTCCTGAAATAGGTATCCTCAAATTAAAGTTTCCGCTCTTGTCTGAAAGTATTCCCACAGCGGTTTTTAAGGGAATTGATGTATTATTTCCTGTGGATTGTCCTAGGGATATATTTTTGAAGGTTATATCATTCATTCCGTCAAGTTTACCTTTTTCTATTTTGTAGGTTGCTTTCCAGTCTGTTTTTCCAGAGTTTAATTTGTTTGGAAAATATAGTTCTAAAATATTTTTGTAAGGTGTGAGATCCAAATTATTTAGAGTAAATTCCGCATCGATGTCCATTGTTTTTGGAGAGAATTTCCAGTCTTCTCTCAGAGAGTATGAACCTTTTGCAGAAAGTGTTCCTCCGGTTTTGACAATGGAATCTAATGTTATATCTGTTTTTTCATTTTTTGAGGTAGAAAAATTATTTGATTTCAGCAATATTTTCTGTACAGGGTAAGTGCTGTTCTTTGTCAAAAGATTGAGGTCTCCCTCTAAGATATTTAATTTTTTTATATTGATTTTTATTTTTTCTTTTTCAGCTTTTTTAGTTTTATCATCAGTTTCTGTTTTTTTATTGATAATCACAAGGGGTTTTGAAACTGTAAGCTCATCAGCACTGAATTCATATTTGCTTAACCTATTTAAAATTAAGTTGATATTATTTCCTGAAAAAGATAAGTATTTATCTTTACCAAAGACTCCTCTGAATTCATCTAGATTAAACTTACCTTTTGTAATGTTGTATTTTTTATCTTTGATCTGAATAAAAAAAGATGAGATAATTTTTTTTGTTGAAAATTCATCTGTAGATTCTTTACTATAAAGAGTCAGCTCATCTACAGACAGGGCAGTCTGGGAAGATATACTCCCCTTACTGTATGAGAGGTCTGCATCCAATTTTGCAACACCATCCACCGTGTAGGGGATCTCTTTTAAGAATGGCCTGAGCTCCTCTATACTGAGTGAAGCTACATTCACCTTCCCCCTATACCCTATATCCTTCATCTCTTCAGCGAATTCCAAATCCTTATCTAGAAGAAGGCTTCCCCCTATATTCACAGGAGTTTTTCCGTTTAATTTTCCAGTTATACTTACTTCTGATCCGCCTTTTTTTGTAGATAAATTTTTAAGCGAACCGTTGATTCCGGCCATTGAAAAATCCTTTAGAATAACCTCTGAATTTTGTATATCAAGCTTTGAAAGGGAGAGCAAAGGTATTTTTTTCTTTTCTTTTTCTGGGATTTCTTTGTCTTCTACCTCTTTTTTAGGAGCACTCAGATCGACCCTTGCATTTTTAAGATTTATAAAATCGAAAATTATAGATTCCTTTGAGATCTCCTTTGAAAGAAGTGAAAGGTCTCCCTTGAAAATGGTATTTCCATCACTTGATTTGAAAACCATATTTTTTAGATCTCCAGGACCTGAGATTTTAAATTTTTTATCTGCCATATGATAGGCGACTTTATTTGACATTTTTAGCTGGTCCAGGGACAAAATAGAACCCTTGTTATCGGAAGCCTCTATACCTTTCAATGATATGTCTGCAAGAGCAGAGAGGTCGGGATAACTAAAGGTGTAGTCCCCTCCTATGGAAAAATCTCCGGTATTTATTTTGTAGGGGAGATTTTCCATGTTTTTAAGAGTTGCAAGGTCAGCTCCACTGGCTTTTAATTTTCCTTCAGAAGATATGAGCTGAAGCAGGTCTTTTGGGGTTTTTAAGGTTTCTTTGAATCTTGCACGAGAACTTGTAGAGACCGATGTTTTTTCATCTAGATCAAAGGATAGGTCTATATCTGATTGGCTATCTTTTTCATTTGTAAGGTTTTTTCCCTTGAGGTTGATCTTTGTCACCGAATTGCCAGAGGTCAAAAGAGATGAATCTGAAATATTGAGTTCTCCGATTTTAAAATCAGGGATTTCAAATGGTTTCTCAGAATCTTTTTCTTCCTTTTCCGAAGGTTTTTTGTAGTCTGCCACCAGATTATCCAGAGTTATATTCTCGATATTGATATAGGTTTTCGGAAAAGTAACCTCTTTTAGATTGATATCTCCTGATTTGAAAGAGATGCTCTGAGTTTCATTTTTGATGTTAAAGTTTTCTGAATGGACCTTACCTCTTAGAACATAAATTTTATTTTTAAAATTCCCGTTGAATGGAATCTCCGCCTTTATGTTTCCCACCAGAGAATCATATCCCTTTATTTTCTTTATAATAAAAGGATTTTCATCTAGGGTAATATTTTCAGCGTTAAAAACACCCTTGAAATCTCCTGTGGAAGTATCCGCCTCCAAGGAAAGGGCGATAGAATCTTTTTTTGAAAGTTCCAAACCAGATGAAAAATTTAGAATGTTGTCGGCATATTGAAATTTTGGAGATTTGAATCTCACAATGCTGTCGCCTTTTATTGTCCTGTCGGTATAATAGAGGGTGTATCTGTCTACAAGGATATTACCCACTGCTATTTTTTTAAAAAACGTACCGCTTTCTTTTGAGTCTTTACTTTTATTTGAGCTTATTCTTTTTAATATATCATCGAAATTTTTACCTGTCTCAGAGACCTCAAATCTAAAAGTTGGGTTTATAAGAGATATCTCTTTGAAATACAGGGTCTTTGTAATGAACCTTGTGGGATCTACATTTATGTTGAAGGAATCAAAAGAGAGGAAGACCTGTTTTTCGTCGGCCTCCATAATTTGAAAATCTTCCAAATATATAGTAGCGGTGAGATGGTTGTATTTGAATTTCCCTGAATTTATTTTTCGCCCCAGAGTCTCTTCTAGTTTTTTGATAGCGGTATTTTTAATGTAAACCGGGAATTTTACAAGAAAAAAGAAAAGCATGGATGCCAACACCACACCGGTAATAATTATTTTTTTGTTTTGCTTCATGTCTATACCTCCAAAACAGTGACTTGATATAATATACAATTATAATATTATCTCTCCTACATTGGATGGAGTTAAATAATATTAAGTTTATATTTTTTATGAATTACTGAATTTACAAGAATATTAGAGTCAAAAGATTTTGTCACGAATGGACACTAATAAAAGATAGGGAAATTAACACGAATAAGGACAAAATCTTTTGGCCATAGAGGACGCAGAGAAAAAGAGGGAGTTTCACAGAGTTAAAACTAAAACCATAAATGGTTTCTTTTGCGAGAGGTTTTCTATTCCTTTTTCCTCGCCATTGACAAAATCAGCGTTAAGAATGACCGAAGTGGAATCCTTAGATAAATTCGACTGTTTGAGCGTAGCGAGTAGCCAAAAAATAACGAGTTATACGAGTATATTTTCTGGTTCTCAGAAACTTGCTTTCTGAGTTTCAACATTTATCTTGGATTTCCAAGGGCATTTAGCTTATTTTTCACAGGCCTTGATTTTTGGTTACTTTTCATCAAGGAAAAGTAACAGAAGCTTTTGGAGAAATTCAATAATTCATCTTAAGCTGAAACTTGAGTAAAAAACATAGAGGTGTTATAATAAACATATAATTATTGAATCAGGAGGTATTTCATATGACAAAGGAAGAATTTTTAAAATCTATAAACATGACAGAGGAAGCTTTGAAAACTCAAGGGAAAGAGGTTGTAAAGTTTGATGACGGTGACCCTGAATGCCTAGGGTGGGAAGTGAGATATATAGACAAGGAAAATATAGAGGTTATACTAGGGTGCAAGTGCAGCGATACAGGGAGTATTCATACTAAGATGTAAAAAAAATCTGGAGTTTCTCCAGATTTTTTTTATTGGTTGATTTTAGAGATGAGATACTGTTTTGAATTGCTGTAAAGAATCTGGAAAATTTTGTAATTATTACAATAGTTATCGATTACACCTTGTTATTGTTGGAATAATAAAATATAATTAAGGGTATATTGAATTTTTTAATCTGAATTTTACGATTGAATAGTTTTACTTATAGAGGGGTGTTTTTGTGAAAAAAGGAGTTATTGTTTTAATTGTGATTCTGTCAGGACTATTTTTGAGGAATGAGATAGAAAATAAAAACAGAATAAATATAGGGGTTGTTAGCACGTTGTCTGGAGAGGGATCCAGCATTGGGATAGCCATGTTAAATGGAATAGTTATGGCGGCAGAGGAGTTTAACAGAGATAAAAAGTTTTATGAAAAAAAAGTAAGCCTTATAATAAGGGATGATAAAAATGATGCTCTGGAAGCTAAAAAAGCTGCGACAGAACTTATAGATGCAGGAGTGGTGGCTATACTGGGGCCTGCCTTATCTGAGGCCGGGATAGCCGTAAGTGAAGTGGGGAATGAGAGAAAGAAATTGGTAGTAAGCCCTACAGTGGGGACTACAAAACTTTCGGGGAAAGATGATTATTTTATAAGGATAAGTCCACCTGTAGATAAAAATGCGATATCTTTGGCGGATATTTCAAAAGATTATTTTAATATGAAAAAAATTCTGCTTATTTACAACAGGAAAAATTCAGCCTATACAGAGTCTTTTAGGGATAGTTATATAGAAGCCTTCACGGGAGAGACAAAAGGCGAAAATAATGTTTATATAAAAACAACATCTGATAGGATAAAGTCCTATTTTCCAGCTATAAAGGATGAGATAGACGGAGTTGTTATAATAGCAAATCCTATAGATACGGCAGAGATAACACAAAATATAAAGAAAATCAAAGGAGAGATGCAGATACTGGTTTCAGGCTGGGCACTGCATCAGAATTTTATAACCTACGGCGGGAAGTATGCAGAGGGGGTGTATATTGCATATTATTATGATGATTATTTTGATAAGGATATCATTTATCTAGATGAAAGATTCAAGGATTTTAAAATTAGATATACGGAGAGGTATAATGAAAAATCGGATGCTTTTTCCCTTTATGGGTATGAGAGTTTTAATATCCTTGTTCATTCAATAAAAAGGAGTGGCAGCAGAAACAGCGACAAGTTGAAAGAAGAGGTATTATCTCCAGAATCAGAAGAATATTTCTTACAGCCTGGAAAATTTGACAAATACGGAGATGGTGAAAGAGGAGTCTTTATATTTCAGGTAAAAGATAAAAAATTTCAAAAGGTGGAGTCAAATCAGAATTTTAGAAAAGAATAGCTGTATAAAAATTCTAAAATTAAAATCTGAAACTAAGGATGGATTAAAATGAAGAAAAGAGGCTTGAAGGAGTTTTTATTTTACAGAATCGTTCTCATGCTGATTCTTCCCATGTTTATAATAAGCTGCACGTCCATAGTAATATCTATAAACAGTATAAGGGAGAGAGTGGAGAGAAGAAATAGTGCAGTGATAAATATTGTAAACTACTTCGTTTCTCACTGTGAAGAGGGGATAAAACAGATAGGGGAAGTTTTTTCAAAGGGGGATATAAGTGATCAGAAAAAAAATGATTATTTAAGTACTTCGGAAAAAAACTATAAACTTTTCAAAAAAATTCAAGTTTTGGATCTGGATGGAATAGTGAGGTACTCCTCTGAAGGCAGTGAAAATACAGGATATGATATGTCTAACTTTGACTTTCTGGGAAAGGCCGTAGATGGAGAGGGCTACTGCTGGTCAGATGTAATGTTGTCTCCAGTAGACGGGAACTATGAGATCATGCTTTCAAAAAGATTCGGGCGGGATATTTTTATAGGATACTTAAATATTGAAGAACTGAACACTGTTTTAAAGGAAAGTATAAAAAATACAGGAAGTAAAATGGCGGTTTTGGACAGAAGTGGAAATGTAATTTTTTATGATATAGAGGGGATGGACTCTGAGAGGAAAAGTGAGATTAAATATAAATACATCTCCTCAGTCAAAAATTCGGGGGATACAGAGTTTGTAATAGGAGGCAACAGGTCTGACAGAATAGAAAACTACGGAAGGATAGAAAAAACAGGATGGGACATCATAATCATAGAAGATGCAAGCAGAAGTTTTATTTTTATGTGGGATTTTTATAAACAGATAATTTTTGGTATCGGGCTGTTTACCTTAATGATAATCTATATCTCTTATTCTGCACTGGGTAAACTTTTGAAAGATATGAGAAAATTGAAGCTTATCTCTGAAAAGGTATCTGCTGGAGAGATGCCTGAGATGTTGAATTATGAAATATCAGAAACAGAAGACCTGGCAGGCAGATTTCTGATTATGGGAAGGGTGGTTCTGGAAAGGGAAAAGAGTATAAAGGAGAAAGTCGCCCTTCTGCAGAATCTCCTCGATGCCATACCAAACCCAGTTTTCTATAAGGACAAAGATCATAGGTACATGGGGTGCAATGATGCCTTTGCAGAGTATATAGGGATAAAAAAAGAGGAGATTCCAGGGAAGATAGTATATGACATAGCTCCGAAAAATAAGGCCGATATATACAGAGACGCAGACGATAAGATCCTAGAATCGGGAGAGGATCAGATATATCAGTCGCAAGTCGTAAACGGACAAGGGGAAATAAAAGATGTAAAGTTTTACAAGTCTGTATTCAGAGATCTACATGGGGATAAGGTGGGGATTATAGGAGTGATGCTAGATATCACAAATCTAAAGGATGCTGTGAGGGCTGCTGAAAAAAAAGAGAGGCTCCTAGAGAGTCTTTTAAATACAGTTCCACTCCCTATTTATTACCAGGACAAAGAGGGCAAGTATATAAACTGCAACAGAGCCTTTGAGGAGATTGTAGGGAAGAAAAGAGACAATATAATAGGCAAATTACACAAAGAGGTATGGGGAGAAAACTTGAAAGGGTGCTCTACCAAAAATGATATGGAGCTTCTGATGAATAAAAAACTACAGAAGACTGAATATAAAATAACAGACGGAAGTGGACAAACCAGAATTGTGGTGGTTGACAAGACTGTTTTTTACACTGCGGAAGGGGAAGTAGGAGGAATAATAGGGGCAATATCAGACATAACAGATATCAGACAGATGCAGGAGGATCTAAAAATCCTCACCCTGAAAGACAGCCTCACAGGGATCTACAACAGACGTGGGTTCGAAGAGATGTCCGAAAGAATCTGGAGGGAGTCTTCGAGAAATAAAAACAGTGTTTCGATTATTATGCTGGATATAGATAAATTTAAGCTATATAATGACCACTACGGGCATCAGGCTGGAGACGAGTGTTTGAAAAAGATCGCTGAAAAACTGGAAAAATCCTGCAAAAGACCTTCTGATATTGTGGCACGTTACGGAGGGGAGGAGTTTATAATATTGCTTCCAGACACTACTCTAGATGGAGCCAGAACTGTGGCAGAAAATATAAAGAGAAACATCCAGGAGATGGGTATAGAGCATGTGAAGTCAAAGTACGGCTGCAGGGTGACTGTCAGTCTAGGAATAGCCTCTACCGTGCCAAAAAATGAAGAGGAAATGGAAAAACTAATAGGTACGGCAGACGGGATGCTCTATCAGGCAAAAGAGATGGGAAGAAACAGAGTGCAGGGATAAAAAGAAATTAAAGATATATTTAGGAGGCAGCAGATGATCATCGGCCTGACTGGGGGGATAGCCTCTGGAAAAAGCACAGTGTCTAAAATATTGGATGAGATGGGAATAAGAGTTGTAGATGCTGATATAATAGCTAGGGAAGTCATGGATTCAAGAGAGGTAGTGGAGAAGATCACCGATGAATTCGGTGAAAAAATATTAGATGAAAATGGTAAACTGGATAGATCGAAACTGAGAGAGGTGGCTTTTTCCTCAAAAAGAAGGGTGGAGTTATTAAACTCCATAGTCCATCCATCTGTGATAGAGAGATTTAAAAATGAGAGAGAAAAATCTGTGACAACAGGGGAGATACTGGTCTTTGATATACCACTTCTTTTTGAAGCAAAGATGGAAAATCTGTGTGACAAGGTAATAGTGGTCTATGTGGACAGTGAAACTCAGATAAAAAGGGTAATGGAAAGAGATGGAAGCAAAAGAGAAACCGCCGTAAATATAATAAAAAACCAAATGCCCTTGTCAGAAAAACTGAAAAGAGCTGATATAAAAATAAAAAATGACGGAACCATTGAAGGGCTTGAAAAAAAGATAAAAGAGATTTTTTCAAAGTTTTAAAGGGGTATATTATCAAATGAAGTGCATTATCTGGAATAAAAAAAAATCAAAGGAAACATTTAGATAAATTAAGGTTAATTTTAACACAGAAATAGAATAATACTTTAGTTAAGTATAGGTTACCAAAGTTTTGCAAAATCAAATACCCTGTGATATAATCATGGGTAATGTTATATTCAGATACAGAGGAGAAGAAAAGTTATGAACATAGTGGCTCCAGCAGGAAATATGGAGAGATTTTACGCCGCTGTAAAGGCAGGGGCCGATGAAATATATATGGGCATCAAGGGATTTGGAGCCAGAAGAAACGCTGAAAACTTCACTCTAAGTGAATATACGGAGGCTCTTGATTATGCCCATGAAAGAGGGGTGAAGATTTTCCTCACCCTAAACACCGTGATGAGGGATAGGGAGATAGAAGCTCTTTATGAAAATCTGAAGACTCTCTATGAGAGGGGACTAGATGCAGTGATAGTCCAGGATCTAGGACTATTTAGGTTTATCAGGGACAATTTTCCAGATATGGATATACATGGAAGTACCCAGATGACTGTAGCTAATCATATAGAGGCTGAATATCTTAAAAAAATAGGGTTTTCAAGGGTTGTTTTATCTCGGGAGCTCTCTTTCCAAGAGATAAAGGCAGTAAAGGAAAATACGGATATAGAGCTTGAAATATTTGTTTCAGGTGCTCTTTGCATATCCTATTCTGGAAACTGCTATCTGAGTAGCTTTATAGGTGGACGAAGCGGGAACAGAGGACTCTGTGCCCAGCCTTGCAGAAAGGAATATGAAAACTCTCAAGGAGAAAAAGGATACTTTCTGAGCCCAAAGGATCAGCTCATGGGACAAAAAGAGATAAAAAAATTAAAAGATATGGGAATCGAATCCATAAAATTGGAAGGAAGAATGAAGAGTCCTCATTATGTTTTTGAAACTGTGAGCTACTATAGGGGACTCATAGAAGATATAGATATAACTGAGAGAACTTCCCATCTATTTAACAGGGGATATTCAAAGGGATATTTTTACGGAGACAGGGATGGGATAATAAATTCAAAATATTCCTCTGATTTCGGAAAGTTTCTGGGGAGTATAGAGGGAAAAGAGATAAAAATCAGTGAGAATCTCATGCTGGGAGATGGGATTTCCTATGTATCAGAAGAATACGAGAAACTTGGCGGAGAAAATGTCAGCAAAATAAGAATCAAAGATAAATCAGAAAATCAAAAGTCTGCAAAAGCTGGAGACAGAGTCCTGCTTGATAAGGTTCCCAAGGGGGCCAAATATGTATATAAAAATTATTCCAAGCGACTTAATGACGATATATCAAGAGGGATAAAACAGGCTAAAAAAACTGTAGATATAGATGGAACATTTCACGGTAAAATAGGGCAAAAAGCAACTTTAGAGCTTATGTGTAAAAACAGTAAGGGAGAAAATATCTCAGTTGTAGAAAACTCAGAAACACTCTTGGAAGAAGCCTCTAAAAGGGTGATAACTCCTGAAGAGATAAAAACAAAGCTCTGTGAGACTGGGGAAACTACTTTTTCTATAAAAAACTTAAATGTAAATTTTGACGGAAAGGCTTTTGTGCCTCTTAGTCTCATAAAAAAACTGAGACGAGATGCCACAGAAACTCTCAAAGAAAAACTGGTATTAAGTTACCGTAGAGAAGCTCTCAAAGATATAAAAAAAATAAATTACAGCAGATCTGCTAATAAAAATATAGATTTTTCAGTAATAGTCTCAAATTCCTCTCAAAGAGATGCAGCTTTGAGACACGGAATAGAAAAAATATATGAAAAAGGTCTGGATGTGGCAAAAGAATCACAGCTAGGAAGGATAGATCTAGAAAGCGGATTGGCATGGAATTTATACCAGCTTCTTGAAAATAAAAACAGTTCCATAACTGTCAACTGGAATATGAACATAACCAACACCTATGCCCTGGAAGAATTAGGCAAGATACCAGGAGCAGATACTGTGATAATATCACCTGAGCTTAGCCTGGACAGGGTAAAAGAGATAGGTGAAACAGGTATTAGAAAAGGACTCATGATATACGGTAAATTAAAGGGAATGTTTATAGAGATACCGATTTTTCAAGAGGAGAAAACTATTCTTAAAAATGATCAGGGAGATCAATTTGAGATAGTTAGAAATTCTAACGAAAACAGTGAATTGTATCTTGAAAAACCAATGAACCTTATACCAAAGTTGGATAAGCTTCTAGATGCCGGGATAGATGAACTGGTAATTTTGTTTACTGATGAGTCAGAAGAGGAAACAGAAAAGATTTTAAATTCATTAAAAACTAAAACAGGAGAGTACAACCCTTATAATTTTCAAAGAGGGGTTTACTAAGGAGTGGAATAGATGAAGAAAAAAACAGTAAAAAATCTGGCTACATGCTTTGGGCTCGGGGATCTCCCAAAAGCCCCTGGAACCTTTGGGACCCTAGGAGGTATACCTATATTCATAGGTCTCACCTTTATCAGAAGGTTTTTTCCAAACAATATGGTGTATAACTCGTTTTATTTTATGTTTCTGATAACCCTTTTTGCCGTGGCCGTCTATGTGTCGGACATATGCGAGAGGGAGATATACAGAGAGAAGGATCCTCAAAATGTTGTAATAGATGAAGTACTAGGATTTTTGACAACACTTTTTCTTGTAAATCCCGTAGGTGTATTTCAGAACATAGGGGCAATATTTCTAGGGTTTGTTATCTTTAGAATACTTGATATAACAAAAATAGGGCCTATATACAAGTCTCAGATGTTTGGGCATGGTGTAGGTGTAGTCTTAGACGATTTTTTGGCGGGAATAATCGGAAACTTTATCATGGTTTGTATCTGGACTATTTTCTTTTAGTAAAGGCGGAGTAATGGTATGAAAGCATTTATTATTTTGGTAGGGACAGAGCTTCTGAGTGGGATGACAGTGGATACAAACAGTCTGTTTATGGCAGAAGAGCTGAATAAATACGGAATTGAAATATGTTCTAAAATAACTGTTGGGGACAATATAGAGGAGATAATAAAAGCCATTGAATTTGGGGAAAGTCAAAGTGATCTCATAATAATGTCAGGTGGGCTAGGACCCACGATGGATGATTTGACAAAGGAAGCCATAGCCAAATATCTAGGGAAAGAACTGGTAGTGGATCCTGAAGAGTACAGAGAGCTTAAAGAAAAGTTTAATAGGATAGGAATAGAGTTTCTAGACAACAATGTAAAAGAAGTTGAAAAACCAGAGGGGGCAGTGAGTTTTGGAAACGGGGCTGGAATGGCTCCAGGCATATATATAGACGGAATAGCTGCTTTTCCTGGAATACCTAGGGAGCTCCATAATCTGTTTCCTAAATTCATGGATTACTATGCAAAAGAGAATGGGTTAGAGGACGAGATCTATATAAAGGATATTCTAGTCTGGGGGGTTCCGGAATCACATCTGGAAAAAAGAATAAAGAACTTCTTTGATGAAAAAGATATTTTTTATGAGTTTCTGGCCAAGGACTACGGAATAGTTGTGAGACTTCTGGGGAAAGAAAGCTCAAAAAATCTAGTAGAAAAAATAGTGGAAAAAATATATAATGAAATAGGTCATTATGTAATAGGTGAGGATGGAAAAAGAGTTCAGGACAGTGTAGTGTCTCATCTAAAAACACTAGGTTATAATATTTCTCTTGCAGAATCTTGTACTGGAGGGCAGATAGCTTCGATGCTTGTGGAAGTTTCTGGAGTTTCCAAGGTGTTTTTTGAAGGGATAGTATGCTATAGCAATGATTCTAAGATAGAGAGACTAGGAGTGAGTCCGGAAACACTAAAAGTTTACGGTGCTGTAAGTCAGGAGACAGCCAGAGAGATGCTGGCGGGATTAAAAGGAGATGTGGCAGTTGCCACTACTGGAATAGCAGGCCCCCAAGGCGGAACAAAGGAGAAGCCGGTAGGAACTGTTTATATAGGGGTCCGTATTTTGGATGAATATTATATAAAAAAATATGAGTTTAAGGGTGATAGAGAAAGAATAAGAAGATATTCATCTATGACTGCTTTGTTTAAATTACTTAAAATGCTTGAAAAGAGGGTGGAATACTAATGTCATTAGGAGAAAGAATAAAGAAGAATAGAAATGAAAAGGGATTGTCACTAAGAGATTTAGCAGGGATGGTAGACTTGTCAGCAAGTTTTTTATCTCAGATAGAGCAGGGAAAAGCTTCTCCATCGATAGAGAATTTAAAAAAAATAGCTACCTGCCTTGATGTAAGGGTCAGCTACCTTATAGAGGATGATGAAGTTAAGAAAAATACTGATATAATTAGAAAAGATGAAAGGCACTTTATAGAAAGTATAGACTCTAACACTAAAATCTCACTGTTGACATCATCAGACATCGAAAAAAATATGGAGCCTATTCTTTATGAGATATATCCAGGAGGGGAAAGTGGAAGAGATTACTATACTCATCCAGGTGAAGAGTTTATCTTTATTTTAGAGGGAAGTTTGGAAATATATATAAATGATATGATTCATTTACTAAATGAAGGAGATAGTCTTTATTTTAAATCTAGCCAAAAACATAGATTTGTAAATAATGGGGACAAGGTGGCTAGAGCCCTCTGGGTTGTAACACCTCCGAGTTTTTAACTATAGAACGAACATACAAGGAGAAAAAATGCGTGAAAAAGCGAGAAAAATAAAAATTATAGTCCTCGATGTAGATGGAACCCTCACTGATGGTAAGTTATATATAGACAACACTGGGTTAGAAACCAAGGCCTTTAATGTGAAGGATGGGATGGCCATAGCTCAGGGGATAAAATATGGAATGAAGTTTGCAATTGTAACAGGTAAAAATTCACACATAGTAAAAGCAAGAGCTCAGGAGCTGGGAATAGAAGAGGTACATCAAAAGGTATCCAATAAAATAAAGATTCTAGATGAAATACTGGAAAAATATGAACTCACCTATGAGGAAACAGCCTATATGGGAGATGATATAAATGACATTCCAGCCATAATGAGGGCGGGGATGTCAGGTGCACCTTCTGATTCCTCCAATGACATACTGCAAATGGTTGACTTCAGGGCCTCTTCTAAGGGAGGAAAGGGCGCTGTAAGAGAGTTTGTCGAGTATATTCTGAGAGAGAAGGGAATCTGGAATAAAGTTCTAGATGACTATAGAAATAAAAGATAAAGAGGCTGTGGAGGAGATACTATGAAAATTGAAGTAAAAGTTCTTAATGTACAGAGGCTGACAAAACTGTTTATTGCATCTAGCAGATGGCTGTCAAAATATGCCGATGTATTGAATGATCTCAATGTGTACCCTGTGCCAGATGGTGACACAGGGACCAATATGTCAATGACCCTCCAATCTGTTGAAAATGAACTTGTAAAACTCAATCATGAGCCGGATATGGAAGAGTTTTGTGAAATCGTGTCAGAGGCGATACTATTGGGAGCAAGAGGGAATTCTGGTACGATTTTATCTCAGATAATACAGGGATTTTTATCTGGAATATCCCATACAGAAAACGTAACTGTAGGTGATGCTGTGGTGGCCTTTAAAAAGGCAAAAGAAAAGGCGTATCAGTCGGTGACAGAACCAGTAGAAGGAACGATACTTACAGTAATAAGGCTAGTCTCTGAAGAGGCTGAAAAGTACAAGGGGCCTAAAGATGACTTCATACTTTTCCTAGCCCATCTTAAAAATGTGGCAGCCAAGGCTGTTGAAGAGACTCCAAATCTACTTCCGAAACTAAAAGAAGCTGGTGTAGTGGATGCCGGCGGTAAAGGTATGTTTTATATTTTGGAAGGCTTTGAAAAATCCGTAACAGACCCGGAGATGCTAAAGGACTTGGAGAGGATAGTACATTCTCAGTCTAACAGACGTGAAAGGTTAGAACACAGTATAACTTCTCATGAAAAAATAAATTTTAAATATTGTACAGAGTTTATTATAGAATCTGGAGATTTTGATGTGGGTAAGTATAAGTCTGACATCATAAATCTAGGTGACTCTGTAATATGTGCTCAGACCTCTAAAAAAACTAAGACTCACATACACACCAATAACCCGGGAAAAGTAATAGAGATAGCTGGCAGCTTAGGGGATCTTAATCATATAAAAATTGAAAATATGAAGATACAGCACAGAAATGTACTGACAAAGGATGCAAGGTATAAATCAGAAAAATCAATGAAAGCAAAGACAATATTTAAAAATGAAAATAGTCGTCCAGTGGCTTATTTTGCAGTAGCGGATAATCTTCAGATAGGAGAACTTTTTATAAATAGCGGGGCTTCTGCAGTTTTGATAGGGGGCCAGACTCAAAATCCAAGTGTTTCAGATATAGAGAAGACGCTAGATCATATAAAAGCTGAGAAAATAATAATACTTCCAAACAACAAAAATATAATTTCATCGGCTAAAATAGCAGCTGAAAGATCTATAAAGGAGATTACTGTTATAGAAACAAAATCCATGTTAGAGGGACACTATATTCTGAAAAATAAGATGGAGACTCTGAACGATCTTGTAAAAGGTGTGAAGAGAAATATATCAGTTGAGATCACAAAAGCTGTCAGAGAGACTAAATCTGAGGATATGATGATAAAAAAAGGTGATCATATAGCCCTTGTAAATGGAAAAATCATGAAAAAGTCTGATAAGGTAGATGCCCTTATAGAGGATATATACAGATCCTATATTTCAGAGGATACCCTGAGTGTTTTTGCAGTGATTGGAAAAGAGTCTACAGAAGATGGGAACAGGGTATTAAAGCCTAGTTTAAATGTAAGGTATTCAGACTATCCTGGAATGCAGGATAATTGTTCCTATTATATCTATATAGAAAACAGAGACCCGGAACTTCCGGAGATAGCCGTTGTAACTGATTCAACTTCAGATCTTAGTAAAGAGTTGATCGCCGATATGAATATAGATGTAATTCCCCTCAAGCTTAAATTTGAAAGTGATAAGTATTATAAAGACGGTATAGACATTTCCAAGGAGGAATTTTGGAGAAAAGTTTTAAGTAAAGATGTGGCTCCAAAAACTTCACAGCCATCTCCAGGAGAGTTTAAGGAGCTTTATGAAAGGCTCTTCAACAAGGGATATAAAAAAATTATTTCTATTCATATTTCAAGTAAGCTAAGCGGAACCCAGCAGGCTGCTAAAGTGGCTAGGGGGATGATAGGCAGAGAAAAAGATGTAGCCATTGTAGACTCTAAATCTGTTACTTTAGGGCTAGGACACCTTGCCTTAGAATCAGCAAGACTTATAAAAGAGGGACACAGTTTTGATGAGGTATTGGAATGGATAGATGAGGCTCAGAATAAAATAAAGGTATATTTTGTGGTAAAAGAACTTTCTTTCTTAGAAAAAGGCGGCAGAATAGGAAAGGCTTCTTCCCTAATAGGAGACGTTTTCCAGATAAAACCAGTCCTGACAATTGAAAACGGAGAGGTCTGCACAGAGAAAAAGCCTATTGGAGAGATGGGAGCCATGAGGTACATGGAGAAAATAATAAAGAATGAATCTAAAAACGGATCAATAATTTTATACACAGGGTGGGGAGGAACTCAGGATGAGCTGGACAGCGCTGATCAACTGAGGTCTATAGGAGATAAACAGAAGAAATCTGACTATAGGGGAAGGTTTGAAATAGGCGCCGCTATAGGTTCTCACAGTGGCCCTGTTTACGGAATGGTTATTTTTCCAAAAATAAGATAGAGATAAAGCCGGATATTTTTTCCGGCTTTTTTTAAAAAAAATCAAGGTGGTAAGTTTGGTCAAACATTAATAGAAAGAGGGGTTATTTTTGAGACGCATTATTTCTTGACAATATTATACATTTAGTAGTATAAATAAATTTGTCATAAAAAAGAGAGGTTTTTTTAAAAACAGTGTTAAATTTAATTTAACACATATATAATGTTTTGCTTTTTATATAAATTAACCTGAGGCTAGGAAAATATCAAATAAAGAGTATACTTAGATAGAAGATAGCAAACTCTTGCGAGGAATCAATATTATTAGGAGGGAAATTTTATGAAGCTTTCCAGTTATTTAGATCCAAAACTTATTTTTATAGACTTAGAGGTAGAAACAAAGGAAGAGGCAATAAAGTTATTGGTAGAAAAATCTGCACAAGAGGATAAAAAAATAGCCTCAATGAAAAATAATATAATAAAAGGTGTGTTAGATAGGGAAAATGAGATTTCAACTGCCATGGGTCAGGGTATCGCTATTCCCCATGCTAGAATAGAGGGCTTAGACGATTTTATAATTATAATAGGCCTATTGAAAAATCCTGTCAAGTGCCAGGTTGCTGCACTTCACAAAGAAGATGACGTAAAAATTGTAATCCTTCTAGCTTCTGAAGTTCTGAGGAATAAAAGAATGCTAAAGGTAATGTCTGGAATTATGAAGATAGCATTAAAGCAGCCTAAAGTTCTAGAAGAGATAAAAAACAGTGCCAATGCCAATGTGTTATTTGATTTTATAAAAAATGCCGAAGTTGAAATTGACGGTAAAATAATAGCAGAAGATGTACAGAGTCCGGATCTAATGCCTGTACATCCAAATGATACTCTAGAAGAGGTGGCTAAAAGGCTCATAATAGAGGACAGAACCGGACTTCCAGTAGTGAGAGATGGATATTTTCTAGGAGAGATAACAGAAAGAGAGCTTATAGAGTTTGGTATGCCAAAATATATATCTGTTATGCAGGACTTGAACTTTCTCACTGTGGGAGAACCCTTTGAAGAGTATCTAATAAATGAAAAAACAGCTACAATAGAGGAGCTATATAGAAAAACAGATGTTATCACGGTAGACAGAAAAACTCCAATAATGGAGATCTGCTTTTTGATGGTAAACAAGGGAAAAACAAGAATTTATGTTGTGGAAAATGGAAAATATTATGGAATGATCCAAAGATCAGACATAATTAAGAAAGTTCTTCACATTTAATGGAGGTATTTAATGTTACAATTAATTGTCGGGTTACTGATTTTTGTATTTGTGTTTTTTTTGATAATAACAGAGAAGGTTCCAAGTGTTCTGGCAACCATGGGCGGAGGACTAGCTATGGCTCTTGTGGGGCTACTAAATGAAGAAGAGGCTCTAGCTGCTGTAGCTTCAAGGCTTGAGATAATATTTTTATTGATAGGTATGATGATAGTGGTGCATCTCATATCTGAAACGGGGGTATTTCAGTGGTTTGCAATCAAGGTCGCTCAGCTTGTAAGGGGAGAACCATTTGCCCTGATAGTGCTGCTGTCTGTAGTCACTGCCATATGTTCAGCATTCTTAGACAATGTGACTACAATACTATTAATGGCTCCGGTGTCTATATTACTTGCAGAGCAGCTCAAACAGAAACCATTTCCATTTATCATGACAGAGATAATGGCTGCAAATATAGGGGGATCTGCCACACTGATAGGAGATCCAACTCAACTTATCATAGGAAATGAGGGAAAGCTGGGATTTAATGAGTTTATAGTAAATACGGCTCCGGTTTCAATAGTGGCCTTTGTTTCTCTTCTGATCACAGTTTATTTTATCTATGGAAGAAAAATGGAGGTATCTAGAGATCTGAAGGCGAGAATAATGGAGCTAGATGCCAAGAGATCTTTGAGAAACATGAGTCTTCTGAAGCAGTCTGGAACGATATTTGTACTTATAATTACAGGTTTCATTATGAATAATTTCATAAATAAAGGTCTGGCTATTATCGCCTTAAGTGGTGCAGTAGCACTTATTATTCTTGCCAAAAAGAAACCTGAAGATATATTTAAACATGTAGAATGGGATACACTCTTTTTCTTTATAGGCCTATTCATCATGATAAAGGGTATCGAAGAGACACATCTAATAGATATGCTAGGAGAAAAGATAGTCCACCTCACAGCTGGAAACTTTAATTTTGCAGTGATGCTAATCACGTGGGTCTCGGCCCTATTTACATCTGTTATTGGAAATGTAGCCAATGCCGCTACTGTATCTAAGATAATTCATGTAATGAGTCCCTCTTTTCAGCAGCTAGGAGATGTAAAAGTGTTTTGGTGGGCTCTTTCACTGGGGTCGTGTCTAGGTGGAAACGCCACTATGCTCGCTTCGGCAACCAATGTAGTGGCAGTGGCTGCAGCTGCAAAAGCCGGATGCAAAATATCTTTTGTAGAATTTATAAAGTTTGGACTCATAATCTCACTGCAGACACTTGTTATTGCCAGTATCTATCTATGGATCAGATATTTATAAAAAAACTTGGGGACCTTCGAGGGCCCCATTTTTCTATTTTAAAATGGCAGAATATTATCTGGTCCATTAAGCTTTCTGACCCCTCAATAGATAAAAACCCCCCTTTATGATATAATTTTATCAAAGAACGGGAGGTATTTTGATGAGAGTTTTTAGGTTTGATGAGATAGATTCCACCAACAGTTTTTTGAAAAGAGAGAGTAAGCTTGAAAATTATGACCTAGCTATGGCCAAAAATCAGACCGAAGGAAGAGGGAGAAGGGGTAACTCCTGGATCTCTAAGGAGGGGGCTGCACTTTTTAGCTTTGTGCTGAAAGAGGATTCGAAGCTTCCTATGGAGGAATACAGAAAACTTCCCCTGGTGGTAGGAGTTACTGTCCTTCGGGCACTTAAAAAATTTCAAAGTTTGGATTACAAGTTTAAGTGGACAAACGATATATATGTAAATGAGAAAAAAATATCTGGAATTTTAGTTGAAAAAATAAATGAAAATTTTATAATTGGAATAGGAATAAATGTTAACAATGAAGATTTCGGAGATCTAAAAAATTCTGCAACTTCCCTGAAAATTGAAAGCAATAGAGAATTTAATATAGAAGAGTTGATATTTGTAGTTGTAGAGGAGTTTAAAAATTGTTTCGGAGAATTTTTAAATGGAGGCTGGGAACTTATATTAAATGAGATAAATGAAAGAAATTACTTATTGGATAAACCTGTGACCATCAAGATAATAGATAAGATAACCAGAGGTATAGGGGGAAAAGTCTTAGAGGACGGAACCCTGGAAGTGAATGTAGATGGTACTAAAAAGAGCTTTGATATAGGAGAGGTACATATCTCATTTAAGGATGGGGCTGTAAAATAAAAAGCAAAGTGTATAGAGGAGGTAAGAGTTGAAAAAAAAGGTAGTGGTGGGAATGAGCGGAGGGGTGGATTCCTCTGTGGCGGCATACCTTTTGAAGGAAGAGGGATATGAGGTTATAGGGGTAACATTAAAGCACCTAGGGGATGAAGATTCTGAAAATACGAATACAAAAACTTGTTGTTCTCTAGATGATATATATGATGCAAAGATGGCATGTTTTAAATTGGGGATACCTCATTATGTTGTGGACACAGTAGAGCCATTTAAGAAGGAGGTAATAGATTACTTTATAGGAGAATATTCTAAAGGAATAACCCCTTCCCCATGTGTAGTCTGCGACGAGAAAATTAAGATAAAAAAGCTGGCAGAAACAGCTGACAAGTTGGGGGCAGACTATATATCCACAGGGCACTACTGTGATGTGAGCTATAATCAGGAGTTAGGTTCGCATCTTCTGAAGCTTTCTAAAAATTCTGCAAAAGATCAGACTTATATGCTCTATAGGATCGGAGAAAAAGTTCTGAAAAGAATGCTCTTTCCTCTGAAAAATCTAGGAAAAAGCAGAGTTAGGGAGATCGCGAAAGAAGCTGGAATATCGGTTCACGATAAAAAGGACAGTCAGGGAATCTGTTTTGCACCTGAAGGATATAAAGAACTTCTTAAAAAGATCCTTGGCGAAAAGATTAAACCTGGAAATTTTGTCACGAGAGACGGTCATATTTTAGGGCAGCATGAGGGGTACCAGCTATACACCATAGGTCAAAGAAGAGGGCTGGGAATAAATCTTTCCAAAGTTTATTTTATAACGGGCATAGATTCAGATAAAAACGAGATAATCTTAGGTGATTTTGAAGAGCTTATGAAAAAAAAGGTAGAGTTGACTGACACTGTTTTCTTAGCAGATATTGAAAAACTTGAAAAAATAAAACTCTTTGGGAGACCAAGATTTTCTAGTACAGGACTAGGTGGAAGATTGAAAAAAATAAATGGTAAGATATTTTTTGTTTATGACGAGGAAAACGCAAAAAATTCTCCAGGACAGCATATGGTAATATATTATAAAGACCTTGTTATAGGTGGAGGGAAAATAATTTTTTAAAAAAATGGATCCAGAATATTATTCTGGATCCATTTAAATTATGATTTTTTATAGTAGTTGATAAGGCATCCTTCTATTATGGTTTCTCTTTCTTCATCAGTCAGGTCTATGAGTATCAGATCAAATTCCTTGATTTCATCCCCTATAACATATGCCTTGATAGTGTCCTTTTTCTCGGCTATAGAGTTTTTTATATCTCTGATTAAGATAAAGTCTCCGTCTGCAAAGGGAATCTCTCCCTCTATAGTGAAAGGAACCATCCCCCAGTTAATAAGGTTCGAACGATAACGCTTAGTAGCATACTCCTTGGAAATATTGGCCCATCCTCCCAGTACTTTCTGGCAAGAAGCCGCCTGTTCACGGGCTGAACCGTCTCCAGGTTTATTGGCATAAATCGTACTTCCGATTCCAGTTACTTTTGGGTCTATATTTTCCAGGCCAGGAATGGTTTTTATTTTATCAAAAACTTTTTTTAAGTTTATATCTAAGGCTGTAGGATCCTTTCCATCCTCTCTTTCTTTTTCAAATATCTGAACGGCCTTTGATTTCTCCACGTACTCAGGAACCCTACGGGACAAAGTAAATTCAGCCAGTTTCAGAGGATTGGAACGGAATGACGAGGCCTCTCCAGAAGGGATAAGCTCATCTGTAGTTGTCACAGGATCTTTTATAAAGGCAGTGACCTTTAGCAGAAGATTGTCTGTGAGTTTTGGCATTGCAGGCCAGTCCACTATGTTTGGACCGAAGGTCAGCTCTGAGTCCACTGGATGCTCATATCCATAATAAACCCTGTTTTTATATACGGTGTCGTCAAATTTGTATTCTGGTTTTGTATACTCTATATCCAGATCTGTTGCAGGAGTAAGGATACCTCCATTGATGGCAGTAGCTGCTATTGACCTTGCATCCATAAGAGCAACAGATGAGATCTGTCCCTCTCCAGGTTTAGAACCCTCTCTGCTTGGAAAGTTTCTAGTGGTATGACGCAGACTCAGCTGATTGTTGGCAGGAGTATCTCCTGCTCCAAAACATGGGCCACAAAATGCTGTACGAACTATGGCACCGGCAGCCATAAATTTCGCAGTAGAACCATTTTTTACAAGGCTTAGAGCTGTAGGCTGACTAGAGGGATAAACACTCAGTGAAAAATCATGACTGTTTATTGCTTTGCTGTCTAGAATGTCAGCAACATCCACAAGGTTATCATATGTACCTCCTGCACATCCGGCAATGATTCCCTGTTCTGCATGAAGTTTTCCATCGATAATCTTACTTTTCAGATCTATTTTAAGTCCCTGCTCTGCAGCTTCTTTTTCCACCTTTGTGAGAATCTCCTCTAGATTGGCATTGAGCTCTTTTATAGTATAGACATTACTCGGATGAAATGGCAGAGCGATCATAGACTCAACCTCTGATAGGTCTATCTGAATCATTCTGTCATAATAGGCTACATTACCAGGCTTAAGTTCTTTGTAGTCTTTTATTCGGGAGTGAGCGGCTAGATATTCCTTCACCTTTTCGTCTGTGACCCATATAGATGAGAGACAGGTGGTCTCTGTGGTCATGACGTCTATACCATTTCTAAACTCCACATCTAGATTAGAAATACCATCCCCAACAAATTCCATAACTCTATTTTTAACATATCCGTTTTTGAATACAGCTCCGATTATAGCTAGAGCTATATCCTGAGGTCCTATGCCTTTTTTCGGCTTTCCTGTTAGGTATACCCCTACAACCTCTGGACACTTAATATCATAGGTTTTATTTAGGAGCTGTTTTGCAAGCTCACCTCCACCTTCCCCTATAGCCATGGTTCCGAGGGCTCCGTATCTGGTGTGAGAGTCAGATCCTAAGATCATCTTTCCGCAGCCAGCCATCTCCTCCCTCATATACTGGTGAATAACTGCTTGATGGGCAGGGACATAGATTCCACCGTATTTTTTTGCAGCAGAAAGTCCAAACATGTGATCATCTTCATTTATGGTACCCCCTACGGCACACAGACTGTTGTGGCAGTTTGTCAAAACATAGGGAATTGGAAATTTTTTAAGGCCGCTGGCCCTTGCTGTCTGGATAATACCAACGTAGGTTATATCATGGGATGCCATACAGTCAAATTTTATATTGAGTTTTTCCATATTATCAGATTTATTGTGAGATTCAAGTATGGAATATGCCATGGTGTTTTTTCTTGCTTCATCTGGAGTAGTTCCCAACTCTTTTCCAGACTCAGCAGGGACTATCTCCCTTGCGTTTACAAGGTATACTCCTGCATCACTAAGTTTTATCATTAAAATCCTCCTCAGATAAATTTCCCTTTGTCAAAAAAATAAGATGTTTTCCGTCAGTGAATAGGATCGCCAGATGTGACACCCTTATTTTAAGATTCTAGAAGAAAATGATTTTATGTGATTTATTTTATCGATAATAGCCTGGGTAATTTCTGTAGTAGTAGCTTTTCCACCCATATCCCTTGTAAGGTGTTTTCCATCTTCCATCACTTCGATGATGGCTCTAAATACTAGCTCGGCTCTGTCAAAATCCCCTACATATTTCATCATATGAACTGCACAGAGAAGCACAGCAATTGGATTGGCAAGGTCTTTCCCTGCAATGTCTGGAGCACTTCCGTGGACTGCTTCAAAAATAGCGATATCATTACCAATATTTGCACCTGGAACAAGACCTAGCCCTCCTACAAGACCCGCAGCAAGATCAGATAAAAGGTCTCCGTAAAGATTTGGAGCCACAATGACTTCAAACTGAGAAGGATTCATAACCATCTGCATACACATATTGTCTACGATAACCTCTGAAAGTTCTATAGTGGGATAATCTTTTGCCACCTCTCTCACACAGTCTAAGAACAGACCATCCGCAAGCTTTAGAATATTTGCCTTGTGGACAGCGGCAACTTTTGTTTTTCCGTGTTGTACGGCATACTCAAAGGCTGACTTTGCAATTCTCATGGATCCTTTTCTTGTCACTACCTTTTTCGCCACAGCAGTGTCTTCATCTTCCATTTCCTCTATACCGATATAAAGACCCTCGGTATTTTCCCTGAAAATAACAAGGTCAACATTTTCATATTTGGATTTAACTCCTGGGATATTTTTAACCTCTCTTATATTTGAGTATAGATCATATTTTTTTCTAAGCTGGACATTTATGCTTCTAAAACCCTTTCCTATAGGAGTAGCGATAGGTCCTTTGAGGGCGATCTTATTTCTTTCTATACTTTGAAATACCTCATCTGGTACAAGAACTCCAGTTTTTTCAAATACCTCTGCACCGGCGTTGACTACCTCCCACTCTACTTTGAAGCCGGCAGCTTCTAATATTTTTACCGTACTTCCTGTAACTTCCGGTCCGATTCCATCTCCAGGGATAAGTGTAATTTTATGCATAACATCTCTCCTTTCTAACATCGTTAGATTTATTATTGATTTTTTTCAATTAAAAAAGTTTTTATTAAGTGTTGCGTTTATACTATACAAAATATCAGAAGAAAAACCTTCTCATAAACTACGTTAATTAAAACTTGTAAACACATCAACCCTGTATATGATAACATCGGACACTGTATACAGCAAGTTTATTTTTTATATTTGAATAATATATTTAATATATAACGACTATATTGAGATGTAATTTTTATAAGAAATTAAATTTATAGTTGAATAGTTCTGTCATAGGTGTATAATTAACTTAAGATGCTGGTTAATAATTCTACTTGTGCAAAAAATTAAAAATAAGCAATTCATTAGGTGTATAACACCATGATTATCCATGTATAGAAGCAATATGAGAATTTTTAGCGATATCAACACCAACATAGTACATAGAGATCCTCCTTAATTTAAGGTAATACACTGTGTATACATTACTAAATTCCATATAGCCTTGCGTGAAAATAATGGTTCAAAGACCAATTCAACCAATGAATATTGAAAATTAAGCTGTGGCATTAATCTCCTTTGAGTATTCAGAGTTAAAAAAAAATAAAAAATCCACAGTGTCAATACAAGGATATATCGTCATAAAAACAAATTATAAAAAGAAGGGAGGGTGTGGTGTTTAGCTTTATAAACATCATACAAGTAAAATATGAAAAACAAAGAGATTGCTCTTTTGAAACTTCTTCTTTCAGGAGAAGTCTTTTCAGAGGATGAGATCATGAAAAATATGAATATAAAAACAGAGGAACTTGAAAATCTTTTTGATATTCTCGAAGATGAAGGATATCTAGAGGTGGACAACGGATATTTTGAAAAGACCTGTGACAACTGCTCTAAAGGGGGAAACTGTACATCTCCAACTTACCGGCCCAGTGACAAGGTGAAAAAGATACGAGTCATCACGTGGAAGGCTATAGAGGAGTATGGACAGCAGCCATAAATATTCAAAAAGACCAGCTTATGCTTGTCTATGATCTGAACTTAATTATATATAAATTGGGTTCTTTAAAACTCTTAGCTTGATAGATATGTGCTGGGTTTTTCCTTTCGATTTTATTTAAATTGACAAAATATTCTCTATAAATTACAATAACTTATTGTAATTTATAAAAAAAGTTCATTTTTAATGAGAGGAGAGACCCATGGTCATACAGAAAAATAGGCCTATGAGAGAGCGTGTATATGAAATTTTGAAAAAAATGATAATAGACGGGGAGATATCTCCTGAGGAAAAAATAGTTGAAACAGAATATGCTGAAAAATTTCAGATAAGCAGAACTCCCCTGAGGGAAGCTATAAGGATGTTGGAATTAGAGGGATATGTAGAGTCACACAGTAAGGGTGGAGTAATAGTAAAAAATTGCACTAAGGAAGATGTAGAGGAGATATACAAGATCAGAATAGCTCTAGAAGGGATAATTCTAGAGGAGGTTATAAAAAAATCCTCTCAGTCAGATATAAAAAAATTGGAAAACATACTAAAAGAAACAAAAAAAATTATGGTTGAAAACAAAAATAATGACGATGTATTTAAACTCTTTTCTAAATTTAATAACACTCTTTATAGCATTGCGAAGATGTCAAGAGTGGAAGATCTTATAAAGAATATGAATCTTTATTTAAAAAGATTTAGAAAAATGGCAGTAGAAGATTTTGAGAGAAAAAAACAGGCTTCTGATGACCATGTAGAGCTTGTAAATGCAATAAAAGAAAAGGATATAAATAAGGCCTTGGAAATAAATAAAATCCACCTAGAGAGATCAAAAAACTTTATAATTTCAGAAATCTAAAATAACTGTTTTTTATTTGCTATCTGATTTTAATAAAAATTTAAAATTAAGCTAGGAGTACCGGTGATAAATGATTCTGATCCAATTTTTGTGTAGATCACTATAAAACCCAAATATTAAGAAGGAGTAGTAGCTTGTATAAGAGTTATTAGTCCCTTCTTTTTTTATTCTGTATTTTTCTTTGGGATAATTTTTTATAAGAAGGCATGGTCTTTTGAATTTATTTTTGAAGAGCAAAAATAATATATTTATGTTATAATTTCCCTGTGAGCAGATAAACTTTTGAGGAGGCATAAATGAATATAAGAGACTTTATTAATAGAGAAATAACCAAAGAGGAGGCTTTGGAACTTTGTAAATTAAAGGGTTCAAAGCTGATGCAACTTTTTTCCGTTGCAAATGAGATAAGAGAGAAATATTGTGGAAATACACTTCATACATGTACTATATCCAATGCGAAATCTGGGGAATGTGAAGAGGATTGTAAGTTTTGTGCCCAGTCGGCTCACTATAAAACCAGCCTCTCAACTTATGACCTAAAAGAAAAAGATATCTTAATGTCTGAATACAAAAGAGCAGAAAAATTAGGAAGTACTAAGTTTGGTGTTGTTACAAGTGGAAGAAGTATAAAAAAAGGATCAGAAGAATATGATAGTATAAAAGATTTTGTAAAGGATGCTAAGAAAGAAGATGTAACTACGAATATATGCTGCTCTATAGGTCTTTTAGATGAAGAGGAGCTAAAGGAGCTAAAAGAGGCTGGTGTGACTAGATTTCACAGCAATATGCAGACCTCTATAAATGCCTACAACAAAATAGTGGCTACCACCCACAAGATAGACGACAGGTTGGCTACTATAAGGGCGGCCAAGAAAATAGGGATGGAAGTGTGCAGTGGAGGAATAATAGGTATGGGCGAAACCTGGGAGGATAGGATAGATATGGCTTTCACTCTAAAGGAGCTCAATGTAGATGGTATACCTGTGAATATACTGAGTCCTATAGAGGGAACTCCTTTAGGAGACAGAGAACATCTTTCTATGGATGAAATACTTAAAACTATAGCTATTTATAGGATAATATTCAAGGATAAGGTAATAAAAATAGGTGCAGGAAGAGAGGGAATCTTAAAGGATTTCATGGGGATGGCTTTTATGAGTGGGGCTAACGGAATGCTTGTAGGAGGTTATCTTACAGTGAAAGGCAGAACTTCTGAAGAAGATTTTGTATTCATGAAAAATGTGAAGAAAATGTGGGAGAGGGATTAAGAAATGACCATTATTGACAAGAAAAGGGTGAATCAAAATTTTTCAAGAGGAGCTAAAACCTATGACAACTATGCACAAGTACAGAAGCATATGGCTGATAAATTGGAAATTTTTGTGCATGGGTCTAAAAAGAAATATAACATACTTGAAGTGGGTTGTGGTACAGGTATCTTTTCTGTAAAAATACTGAAAAGGTTTCCTAATTCCAAAATAGATCTTTTGGATATTTCCCCTGCCATGGTCGAAACGGCAAAAGAAAAACTTGGTGATTCTCCAAATCTTAATTTTATAGTTGAAGATGTAGAAAACTATAATCCTGAAAAAAAGTATGATTTGATTTTTTCCAATGCTACATTTCAGTGGATAGACGATCAAAAGAGGCTTTTTAATCATCTATATTCCCTATTGGACTATGGAGGGAAAATAGCATTTTCAACATTCGGTAACAAAACATATTTTGAGCTGCGAGAAAGTTTGAGCACTTTAGATCCAGAATTAAAATATTCTCAAAAATTTGTAAAGCTTGATGAAATCATTGAAATAGTGGATAAGGATTATAGAGTTCTTGTTGCTGATGAAGATTTTTTTATTGAAAATTTTGAAAATGTAATGGATTTTTTAAAAGCAATAAAAGGAATAGGCTCGAACAGTGCCCTTTCCAATAAGCGAAATTTTACAAGAGAAAAATTTAGGGCTCTTGATAAGATATACAGGGATAAATTCGGAGACAAGAATAATATAAACGTCACCAATCACCTGATATACATAGTTTTGGAGAAGGTAAAAATGCTTGATAAAAAGTCGAAGTGGTAAAAAATCATAATTTTAAGTTATAGAAAGTGTAAAAAGGGCCCAAAATCCTCATGGTTTTGGGCCCTAGTTTTATATTAACTTTCACCTTTTTTCTGTAAAATAATATCGATAGGCGACCCCTCGAATCCAAAGGCATCTCTAAATTTATTTTCCAGATATCTCAGATAAGAGAAGTGTATGAGCTCTGGATAATTACAGAATAAAACAAATCTTGGAGGAGCAGTTGAGATCTGAGTAGCATAGTTTATTTTAACCAATCTACCCTTTCTCGTAGGCGGAGCATTGAGAATCAGAGTCTCTTTAAGAACAGTATTCAAAATACCTGTTGAGATTCTCTTTGTGTATTCGTCGTAAACGGTGTCTGCAAGATCCAATAATTTCAGTGTTCTTTGTCCTGTAAGTGCAGAAACGAATTCCACAGGAGCGTAATTCAGGAAAGGTAGTTCTGAAAGAATAACTGCCTTCATATCTTTCATTGTATTAGTTTCCTTTTTTAAAGCATCCCACTTGTTCATTACCACGATAATGGGTTTCTTTTCGTCGTATGCGATACCTGCTATTTTTTTGTCCTGCTCTGTGATTCCCTCTTGGGCATCTAGCATGAGAAGACATACATCTGATCTTTTTATTGTTTTAATAGCTCTCAAAACGGAATAATATTCAAGACTTTCCTCAACCTTTGATTTTCTCCTGATACCAGCAGTGTCAATAAGAACGTATTTGTTGTAATTGTATTCAAAAGTAGTATCAATTGCGTCTCTGGTGGTTCCAGCGATGTCACTTACTATTGTTCTTTCCTGTCCTGATAATCTATTTACCAGAGATGATTTTCCTGCATTTGGCTTTCCTATTATTGCAAGCTTGAGTCCTTCCTCTTCCTCTTCAGGTATCTCCAACTTGTTTATATTTTGGACTATTGTATCTAACATGTCACCTAGGTTCAGTTTATGTTCTGCAGAGATGGGTAATAGATATTCAAACCCAAGGGACCAGAAGTCATAGACATCGTCACTTTGTCTTTGAAAATCGTCTACCTTGTTTACACATAAGATGACAGGTTTATTTTTCTTTCTCAGAATATAAGCCACCTCTTCGTCCAAAGCCGTAACTCCAGCCTTACCATCTACAACAAAAAGAATTACATCAGCTTCATTTATAGCTACCTCAGCCTGCTGTTTTATCTTTGTCATCATAAAATCTTTGTTTCTAGGCTCTAAACCTCCTGTGTCAACTAGTACAAATTCAGTTCCTAGCCAGTCAGTTTCCCTGTAAAGTCTATCTCTTGTAACACCAGGCTGGTCATCTACAATTGCGATTCTATCTCCCACAAGTTTATTAAAAAGTGTCGATTTTCCTACATTTGGTCTTCCTACTATTGCAACTATTGGTTTCAAAATATTCCCTCCTTAATTATCTTCCATAGGGGATTGTAAAATTGATCTGTAAAATTAATCATTATTATTTAACGATTTTTCCATCTGTTATTTTTAGTTTTTTTAGATTTATTTTCAGAAGATGTTGCTCTTCTGCTAGACTTTTTATGACTTTCCTTTGAAACAAGGATGTCTTTTTGCTTTTGTTTTCTACCTGTGTTTTTCTCTACAAAAAGTTTTTTACCGGTGTAGGGATCTATCTCGGTGTAGTACATGAGAGTAGAGTATGTAGAGGGTGTAGGAGTGAAGATCTGTACCTGTTCTGGATTTGTATTCAGCTCTTTACTGGCAAATTTTTTCAAATTTTCCATATCTTTTTCACTGCATCCTGGATGGGCCGCTATGAGGTAGTAGGTCAAGAATTGTTTCATTCCTAAACTATCATTTATGGAATAAAATTTTTCTTTAAATTCTTTGAGAATATTTTTTTCCTGCTTCCCCATTAGAGAAAGGATTTTATCCTCTGTATGTTCAGGAGCAATTTTAAGTTGTCCTGAGACATGATTTTTTATAAGATCTTCAAGATAAATATTACCGCATTTCTCATCACTTAAGATAAGATCATATCTGAGACCCGAGGCAATAAAGACCTTCTTTATTCCGTCTAATTTCTCTAGTTTTTTCAAAAGTGAAACCTGCTTAGAGTGGTCTGCCTTAAGACCAGGACATGTTTTAGGATACATACATTTTTTGTCTTTGCATGCACCAGACTTAAGTTTTTTTTCACACTCGATTCCATACATATTTGCAGTGGGGCCACCTACATCAGAGATATAACCTTTAAATTTAGGCGAAGACACTATAATGTTAGCTTCAGAAATTATAGATTCTTCACTTCTGCCTGTGACGGTACGCCCCTGGTGGACCGCAATAGCACAGAAACTGCACTCTCCATAACAGCCCCTATGAGTTGTTATGGAATTTCTTATGGTTTCAAGAGCTCTTACTTCCCCCAAGGCTCGGTAATAAGGATGTACTTCTCTTTCAAAATCCATTCCGTAAATACCATCCATCTCTTCTGAAGTTAGAGGCATAGATGGAGGATTTTGCACATAGTATCTTGTGTTTTGCTTTTGAAATATTCCCTTTGCAGTCAAAGGATCACAATTGAGATAAAAAGTTTCAAAAGCCTTAATAAAGTCTTTCTTATCCCCTATACACTCTTCAAATGAAGGCAGCTCAAGGTATCCTTTTCTAGGCTTCTTTGAGATATAAGCTATCCCCCTTATATTCTCCCAAGGCTCTCCTCTTTTCATGGCCAGAGCCAGTTCAAGCATTGATTTTTCCCCCATACCGTAGGAGAGTATATCAGCTTTTGCATTAAATAAAATAGATTTCCTGAGTTTATCAGACCAGAAGTCATAATGCACTATCCTACGAAGGCTAGCCTCTATACCTCCTAAAACCACCGGAACTTTATTATCCTTAAAGTATCTTTTTATGAGATTTGTATACACTATACTAGCCCTGTCAGGCCTTCTGTTATTTATTCCTCCAGGAGTAAAGTCATCACTTTTTCTTCTTTTTTTGGTGGCAGTGTAGTTTGCCACCATAGAATCTACACATCCTGCAGATACTCCCCAAAAAAGTTCCGGAGGACCTAGTCTTGTGATATCATCAGGAGACGATATGTCAGGCTGGGCGATAATTCCCACCTTGAATCCATATCTCAAAAGCCATTTACCTATAACTGCGGTGCCGTTATAAGATGAATCTATATATGTGTCTCCAGAGACTAAAATTATATCTAAGGAATCCCACCCTAGTTTATTCATCTCTTTTCTTGTTGTAACCAAAAACATAATATCACCTTATTTTTCGAAATTCTACATATTATATCATAAATACTAAAAAAAATGAAGACAGCAAAAGAGAGGGAAAGAGAGACAAAATTAAAAACCAGCCCAGGCTGGTTTTTAAGGTTTATGAGAAGAGTGGTCTTTTAATCAACTTTTATCTCGGCAACTATATCATCAGCAGATTCCTGCTTTGTTTGTTTTGGAAGTCTTATAAAAAGTACCCCGTTATTGTAGCAGCTCGAAATAGAATTCTGATCAACATCTGAAGGGAGATTAAAACTTCTTTCTAAGGCAGAATGTCCAAATTCCTGAGAATAGTAATTTTTTTCCTTGTTTTCCATCTCGTCTATTTCAGCTAGAACAACAAGTCTGTTGGATTCAATTGTAACTTTGAAAAACTCTTTTTTCAACCCAGGAGCTGCGACCTCGATCTCATAAGCCTCAGCCTTATCTAAGATATTTGAAGCCGGTACCTTACCACCGTGTTTGAATAACGGATCGTCCTCTTCCATAAAATCATCCATAAAATCACTGCTCAAAATACCTCTTTTCTTATCTGTCATAAAATTCCTCCTTTACTATACTTACTTACCTAAAAATGTACCGAATAATTTTCAGTATCCTCTTGAAATAAAAAATAAAAAAAAAGAAAAATCTAAATTATAAGTTGTGATTTTAATATCATATATACTTTGATTTCCAAGGGAAAGATCTATTTTTAATGGTTTTAAGCTATAGGGGGAGGGACTAAATACGGACATTATTTTGAAAAAAAAAGTATATAAAAAACCGGGAAAATTTCCCGGTTTTAAATTCTTATATAGACTGACTGGCAGCCATTAGGAAAGGTACAAGCTGCTTCTTTCTCGAAACAACTCCCTCTAACCATGCAGAATTATTTTCAAGTTTTCTATTGAATCCGTTTTCTACAAGAGATGCCCACTGACCCAGTGCGATCACCTGTGAACCTGCATTTATAATATCTGTGATGGCCAATATAAATGCATCATAGCCATTTTCTGATATCATCTGGGACATTACACTCTCAAGTTCTTTTTGCTTATTTAGTGTTCCTTTGACATCGACTGTATTTACCTGGGCAACGGCTACAGACAGTCCGGACATTTTAAACTCTTTCATATCCATGGTTATTATTTCCATAGGGCTTTTATCTCCAAGGGAAGTTCCTGCTATCAGCATATCCATTCCGTATTTTTCATAGTCAAATCCTAAAATTTCGGAAAGTTCCTTGGCTGCCTTTATATCTTTTTCAGTACACGTAGGAGATTTAAAAAGAAGTGTGTCTGAAAGTATAGCACTAAGCATAATTCCTGCAACCTCTCTAGAAGGAGATAAACCTGCTTCTTTGTAGAGGTTAAAGATAATGGTAGAAGAACATCCTACTGTCTCGGCTCTTATGAGAAGAGGTTCATTTGTTTCAAAATTTCCGAATTTATGGTGATCTACAACTTCTAGTATTTTAGCATCGTCGATTCCGTCCACGGACTGACTCTTTTCATTGTGGTCTACAAGGATTACTTTTTTTCTTGTGAAGTTGATCAGATTTTTTGATCTGATTGTACCGTAAATTTTCCCTTCTTTGTCCACCACAGGGAAGTTCGTCTGGTCTGCTTCTTTCATCATATCTCTTATCTCATGGAGAAAATCATCCTCTTTAAACTGATAAAACTTTTTAGAGTGCGACATAATAGAAGATATGGATACTGACTGAGTTATTAGCCTGAAAGTTTTGAATAATCCCTTTTCTACTTTCATAACAGGGGTCTTTGTGTTCATCGGTTTAGGAATTTCGTCTCCTTCGTTGACACATAGGATTACAAGTCCGGCCCCTGCAGCGATGGCATTTTCCACTGCATTTTCCACGAGAGTAGTGGTTACTACTATGTCTCCTTCTTTTACAGAGTCCATCTCAGAGGCAGCCTTGAGTCTTCCCTGTATGATACCTTTAGGGTATTCTCCGCTTATTATCTCTCCTTTGAGTATAGATTTTAAGTTTTTGTAAAGGGTGGAATAATTGTTGAAAAGTTTCGTATGATCCATCTCAAGATAGGTATTCGCAATGTCAGAGACATGTATCATTCCTACAAGTCTTCTTTCATCGTCAACAACAGGAAGACTTGAAAAATTTTCTTTTATCATGAGGTCTAAAGCAGATTTTAAAGAGTCATTTACATAGATGACTTCTTTTTCTAGATGTGTAAGATCTGAAATCTGAGGTCTTACTGTATTTATAAGCTCAGGAGCCTCTAGATTAAAGTGGGTTAAGACAAATTCAGTCTCTTTGCTGAGTGCTCCAAGCCTTACAGCTTTAGACTGTTGACCAAGTTTATTTTTAAGTTCGGCATAAGCAATGGCCGAACATATAGAGTCGGTATCAGGATTTTTATGTCCTAAAACTAAAACAGAATCCATTTTTTAAAGTCCTCCTTTGATTTTTAACATTCTGTATGAGATTTTATCATTAAATGCTGAAATCAACAAGTCAAAATATGTATAATTTTAGAACTATCAAAGTTCTGAAAAATCAAATTATTTTTGTTTGTTTTTAAAGTAGAAACTAGGTTAAGTATATTAAGAGTGTTAAAGTTAAAAAAGAATTGGATTAAAATATTCGAAATTCCAGATATGAATAGGAGTGAAATGTTTTTTTAAAAAACTGTTGACATTTCGTTCGGAAACGAATATAATTATCTTGTAATTAAGTTAGTTGACTGGCGGTGATCTCATGGATATAAAAAATTCTGTTATAGGTGAAACTTGTGCCATAGGGATTATGACCTATATAACTGAAGAATTCGGAGTGTATCTTGAAAAAGAACTTAAAAGAAGAAAAATCCCAATACAAAGAAAACATGCCGGACTTTTTATGATTTTGTTTTTTAAAAGTAACAAGATAGAATTTAAAGAATTGGCTCACATATGGAGAAAATCAAAATCCACACTCTGTGACATTACATCTAAATATGCAGACCAAAAACTTATAAAAAAAACAAACTGCTGTTCAGATAAAAGAAATGTGTATATTGAAATTACTGAAGAGGGTCTTAAATATAAGAAAGATTTTGATGAGATAAGCGGTGACTTTTTAGAAAAAGCTACTTCAACTCTCTCTAAGGATAAAGTTGAAGAATTAAAATTTATTTTGGATAAAATGATTAAGGTTTTTATATAATCTTTTCATTTTTTTTCAAAAAGTTATTCGGAAACGAATGATAATGGGGTTGAAATGGTATAAATTATATGATTGTTATATTTTTTTTAAAGAAATCATTCGAAAACGAACAATCATAAAGATTCAGATAGATTAATTGAATGATTGATATTTATTTAAATAACCTAAGTTGCTACCTTTATTAAATTAAAGTATTGAATTTATAAGAATTCGTTACTTTTCTCTTGAAAGAAAAGTAACCAAAAGTTCAAGCCTGTGAAAAATCAGCTAAATAACCTTGAAAATCCACTAGCAATAAGGAAACTCAGAAAACAAGTTTCTGAGAACCAGAAAATATACTCGTATCACTCGTTATTTTTTGGCTACTCACTTCGTTCAAACAGTCGAATTTATCTAAGGATTCCACTTCGGTCATTCTTAACGCTGATTTTATCAATGGCAAGGGAAAAGAGATAAAAACCTCTCGCAAAAGAACGCATATATAGTTTGGTTTTAACTCTGTGAAACTCCCTATTTTTCTCTGCGTCCTCTGTGACCAAAAGGGTTTTTTATTATTCGTATTAATTTCCCTATCTTTTATTAGTGTCCATTCGTGACAAAATCTTTTGACTCTGATATTCAGATAAATTCAGTAATTTATAATAATTTTTTTTAAGTAGCAACTTGGGTTAAATAATATTAAAAATTAAAATACAGGAGATGAAAATTATGAAAAAAGTAATATTAGGAATGATGTTAGTAGTGGGGTCATTATCGTTTGCAAATGATATAGAAGGCAGAGGAGATGGGAGTTTCGTTAATAACTTATATAAGTATAATCAAGAAAAATCTTTAGATGAGAATCTCAGTAGAAGTGTAAAAAAAGTTGTAAATAAGGATCTTTCAAAACAGCTTTTAATAGAAAAGGAAAGAAGTAGCGACAGAGATTAAAGAAAAGGTTTTATCGAACGCGTATATCCTAGGATTTTTCATAGACTTCATAAGATGTAGAATAAAACTACACCTTATGAAGTCTTTTTGTTTCAATTTGTTTCAGAATTATTTATCAACTTAAATTATTTGTGGTAAAATCTTTTAGAGTTTCATTATTAAATTTTGAATAGACTAAAGATTTATTTGTAATTGGAGGACAGATGGAAAATATTTTGGAAAAGGCCACTAAAATCAAAGAGAGGATAGATAAATATAACTATTATTATTATGTGAAAAACGAAAGTCTGGTGTCGGATATAGAGTATGATAAGCTTCTGAAAGAGTTAGAAGAGATAGAAAGAAAAAATCCGGAGATAAAAGACGAACTTTCTCCAACAAATCAGGTAGGTTCTAGCTTGAGTGACACAAAATTCCAGAAGGTAGAGCATAAGAAGCCGATGCTTAGTCTGTCGAACACTTATAATATAAAAGATGTGGAAGATTTCCATCAGAGAATCGATAAAATCCTGAGTAAACTAAAAGAGGATGAATCTAAAAAGGTTACAGATTATGCTCTAGAGCTGAAGCTTGACGGAGTTTCAATAAGTGTCCACTATAAAAACGGTAAGCTTGTAAAAGGTGTAACCAGGGGAGACGGTACAGTGGGGGAGGATGTGACGGAAAACATCTTGGAGATAAAATCCATTCCCAAGTACCTAAAAGAAAATATAGATATAGAGGCAAGAGGAGAGATAGTCCTTCCTTTAAGTGAGTTTGAAAAGTTGAACCAAATAAGATATGACAGAGGAGAGGATCTTTTTGCAAATCCGAGAAATGCTGCAAGTGGTACCCTGAGACAGCTAGATTCTAAAATAGTCGCCGAAAGAAACTTAGACTGTTATTTTTACTTTCTGGCAGACTGCGATAAACTGGGGATAGAAAGACACTCTGAGAGTATGGAATTTTTGGAAAAGATAGGACTTAAAACCACTGGAGTCTGTGATCTATGCAGCAGTATAGAAGAATTGGAAGACAGAATAAGATACTGGGAAAATAACAGGGGAGTACTAGACTATGAGACCGACGGTCTTGTGGTAAAGGTTAACCTAGTAGAATTATGGGATAAATTGGGGGCTACAACAAAGAGTCCTAGATGGGCGATCTCATATAAATTTCCAGCAAAACAGGTAACGACTACTCTAAAGAATATTACCTGGCAGGTTGGAAGAACAGGTAAGGTAACTCCTGTGGCTGAGCTAGAAGAGGTGGAAGTTTCTGGCAGTAAAGTAAAACGAGCTAGCCTGCATAATTTTGATGAGATAGTAAGAAAAGATGTGAGAATAGGCGACAGGGTATTTATAGAAAAAGCAGCAGAGATAATCCCTCAGGTGGTCAAGGTAGTAAAAGAGGCCAGAACCGGAGAGGAAAAAGAGATAGTGCCTCCTGTAATCTGTCCAGAATGCGGGACAGAACTAAAAAAGGAGGAGGGGCTCATAGATTTGAGATGTCCCAATGAAAAATGTCCTGCTAAGGTAAGGGGTCAGATAGAATATTTTGTTTCAAGAGATGCCATGAATATAAATGGTCTTGGAAAAAAGATTGTGGAAAGATTTATAGAGATAGGGAAAATAAAAGATGTTACTGATATATATGACTTGCACTTCTACAAAGATGAACTTAAATCCCTGGAAAAAATGGGGGAGAAAAGTGTAGAAAACCTATTGAAATCAATAGAGGACAGTAAGAAAAGAGAGTATCCCAAGACACTTTACGCCTTGGGGATACCTCATGTGGGGAAATTCCTGGCTTCGCTTCTTGCCAAGGAAAGTAAGAGTATTAGCAGACTATCTCAGATGAGTATAGAGGAGCTACTGGAAATTGATGATGTAGGAAAAAAGGTGGCGGAAAGTGTTTACAGTGCTTTTAGAAATGAGGGGTTTTTAGAAAGAGTGAAAAAATTAAAAAACTATGGTGTAAACTTTAAAATAGAAGAGACGGAAGATGTAGATAAAACTTTTAATGAAAAATTTAAAGATAAAACCTTTCTTGCAACTGGCAAATTAGAACTTTTTACTAGAGAAGGGATTAAAGAATATATAGAATCTCTTGGTGGTAAAAATCTTTCAGGAGTTAGTAAAAAGTTAGATTATCTTATAGTGGGTGAAAAAGCTGGTAGTAAGCTGAAAAAAGCAGAAGAACTAAAAACAGTAGAAATATTAACTGAGGCTGAATTTTTAGAAATGACTAAGATCGCAGAGAATTAGAAAATCTTTAAAAAAAAAGATTTTCTAATTGGCAATTTATCTTAGTCGTTGAGAAATTACTGAATTTGTAAGAAAATTAGAGTCAAGGGATTTTGTCACGAATGAACACTAATAAAAGATAGGGAAATTAGCACGAATAAGGACAAAAGACTTTGGGCACAGAGGACGCAGAGAAAAAGAGTGAGCTTCACAGAGTTAAAACCAAAACCATAAATACCTTCTTTTGCGAGAGGTTTTTATCTCTTTTCCCTTGCCATTGATAAAATCAGCGTTAAGAATAACCGAAGTGGAATCCTTAGATAAATTCGACTGTTTGAACGAAGTGAGTAGCCAAAAAATAACGAGTGATACGAGTATATTTTCTGGTTCTCAGAAACTTGTTTTCTGAGTTTCCTTATTGCTAGTGGATTTTCAAGGTTATTTAGCTGATTTTTCATAGGCTTGAACTTTTGGTTACTTTTCTTTCAAGAGAAAAGTAACGAATCCCGATAAATTCAATAGTTTTTATAGAATTATAATCAGAAAATTAAGTTGCTTACAAATAGATAAATATATATATGTGTTGAAGTATTACTTTGGAGGAGCCTAAATGAAAAGAATTAAATCGCTATAAAAAAACTAGGAATAGAAAACCTTATGGGCGTTAAGCTCATGAAAGAGTTTAAAATATATAACTTTTTATATAGAACTATAGTCTAAAAATTTGAAAAGGTGGATTCAAAAGCAAAATCAGACGAAAGAGTTGGACTTTATTGACTTGAGTATATCTTTGTGATAACATGATAATGGGTTAGATTATACTACTTATGGAGAGAGGTAAGTTATAATGATTGGTTCTTTAATGAAAAAAGTATTTGGAACGAAAAATGACAGAGAGATAAAAAGAATAATGAAAATAGTCGATGAAATCAACAAGCTAGAACCACAGTTTGAAGGTTTTTCCGACGAGGAGTTAAAAGGTAAAACTGTAGAATTTAGAGAAAGAGTGTCAAAGGGAGAAACTCTTGATGATATTCTTGTAGAAGCTTTTGCAGTAGTCAGAGAGACATCGAAAAGAGTTCTCGGGATGAGACATTATGATGTACAGCTTGTAGGAGGAGTTGTCCTTCACGAGGGTAAAATAACTGAGATGAAAACTGGAGAGGGTAAGACTCTAGTGGCCACATGTCCTGTTTATCTAAATGCACTTGTGGATAATGTACATCTGGTAACGGTAAATGATTACTTAGCAAAAAGAGATAGGGAATTAATGGGAAGGATCTATGAATTTTTAGGTCTTACCTCAGGGGTTATACTAAATGCTATGCCTATCCCTGATAGGAAGGCAGCTTATGAATGTGATATTGTCTATGGTACAAATTCAGAGTTTGGATTTGACTATCTGAGAGATAACATGGTCAGCAAGCTAGAGGATAAAGTGCAGAGAAAACTCAACTTCTGTATAGTGGATGAGGTGGATTCCATACTCATAGATGAGGCTAGGACTCCTCTTATAATATCTGGACCGGCTGAAGACACGGCAAAATGGTACAAAATATTCTATCAGGTCTCTCAGATGCTTGTAAGAAGCTATGAAACAGAGACGATAAAAGACCCTAAGAAAAAGAAAGAGATGAATATTCCAGATGAAAAATGGGGCGATTATGAAGTGGATGAAAAATCCCACAACATAACTCTTACAGAAAAGGGAATAAAGAGAATAGAAGAGATAATGAAGATAGACAACCTCTACTCTCCTGAAAACGTAGAACTGACACACTATATGAATCAGGCTCTCAGAAGTAAGGAACTCTTTAAAAGAGACAGAGACTACCTCGTGAGAGAGGGAGAGGTAATAATAATAGATGAATTTACGGGAAGAGCCATGGAGGGAAGAAGATATTCAGACGGTCTTCACCAGGCTCTAGAAGCCAAAGAGGGCGTAACTATAGCAGGAGAAAACCAAACTCTCGCAAGTATAACGCTTCAAAATTATTTTAGAATGTATAATAAACTTTCTGGGATGACAGGTACTGCTGAAACTGAGGCATCTGAATTTATGCATACATACGGATTGGAAGTAGTGGTAATACCTACCAACAAACCTGTCATCAGAAAAGACAATCCAGATCTTGTGTACAAAACTCATGCAGAAAAAGTGAATGCCATTTTTGACAAGATAGAGGAACTACACAAAAAAGGACAGCCTGCACTTGTAGGAACAATTTCAATATCAAGCTCAGAGATGCTGTCTAGCCATCTGCAGAAAAGAGGTATACCCCACAATGTACTAAATGCAAAATTCCATGCCAAGGAAGCTGAAATAGTTGCTCAGGCAGGAAGATACGGAGCCATCACAATAGCTACCAATATGGCAGGTAGAGGAACTGATATCATGCTAGGCGGTAATCCTGAATTTATGGCCCTTGAGGATGTATCTTCAAGAGATGATGAAAGATATGAAGAATTGCTGAAAAAATATAAGATCCAGTGTGAAAATGAAAAACAGAAGGTTCTAGAAGCTGGGGGACTGTTTATACTAGGAACTGAAAGACATGAATCTAGAAGAATAGATAACCAGCTGAGAGGTAGATCTGGAAGACAGGGAGACCCTGGAGCTTCTGAATTCTATCTGTCTTTAGAAGATGATCTTATGAGACTATTCGGTTCTGATAGGGTAAAAGCTATGATGGAAAAATTGGGACTTCCAGAGGGAGAGCCTATAACTCATAACATGATAAGTAAGGCAATAGCCAACGCACAGAAGAAAGTAGAATCTAGAAACTTTGGTATCAGAAAATCCCTTCTTGAGTTTGATGACGTTATGAACAAACAAAGAGAAGCAATATATAAGAGTAGAAATGACGCTCTGGCTAAAGATGATCTGAAGTCAAATATTGCCGAAATGGTGAAGAGGACTATAGATAGCATTGCAGTTGAAAAACTTGTGGGAGAATACAAGGAAGACTGGGATATAAATGGATTTGCAGAGAGAATAAATGATTTATATGAATACAAAATCGAAGATTTAGAAGAGTATAAGGGGCTCACTGTAGAAGCTTACGGTGAAAAGATTTACAATGAGGTTATGAAAAAGTACAATGAGAGAGAAGCTATTTTTGGAAGCGACATGATGAGAAAGCTTGAAAAATATATGCTCTTCGAAGTTGTAGATTCAAGATGGAGAGAGAATTTAAAAACTTTAGACTCACTTAGAGAGGGGATATACCTGAGATCTTACGGCCAAAAAGATCCTATTGTAGAGTATAAGCTGCTTTCAGGAGAACTTTATCATCAGATGTTAAAGACAATCAATGAGGAGACCACTTCATTCTTATTTAAGATAAGAATAAGAGATGAAGAAGAGGAGCTTGAGATAAAGAGAAAAGAGACTCCTAAAAATGTAAAATACAGTGCAGGAGATACTCCGGCAGAAGAGGCAGAAAAACAGAGACACTCAAGCAAAGTGGGGAGAAATGACCCTTGTCCTTGTGGAAGCGGGAAAAAGTATAAAAAATGTTGTGGAAGAGTATAAAAAACTACTATGGAGGATAAAAAGATATGAAAAAACTATTATTTTTACCGATATTGCTAATAATGGTATCTTGCAGTTCTCTTTTTGCACCTAAAACTGATCTGGCAGAAAAATACAGTGTGGACAAGGAAGCTGTTAAAAACTGGGATAAAACCATAAGTGAGACAGTAAAAGGTGAAGCTCTTATAGAGGACTGGTATGGAAATGAAGAACCGGTATTTTATTTGAGAAAATCAGGGATCATGAAGGAGAAAGAATATAATTTTCTTGCTTCTTTAAAAAAGAAAGAGTCTATAACTCAAGAGGACATAGAAGAATTTAACGGTCTCCTAAACAAGTACAACAAAAAACTTAAAAGAGAATTTTGGCTGAAAGATGAAAATCTAAAAGACCCTAAGGGGCTTGCAGAAAAAATAGTTAAAGAGGCCAATTTAAGAATGAAAAATCCTTCAAATTATATTTTAAATAATGTAGCTACAGGAAAAGAAAAAGATCTTTTATCCTCTTATGCAGGTAAGAAAGACCTTACAGAAAAAGAGACCCAGAAACTGAAAAAGATTCTTAATTCTTTCTTGAAGAGAGAAGAGTTTTTCATGGCAGAAAACTGGTATAACAGAGAGATGTCTTCTAGACTTATGGAGATAGTTGAAATTTCTCAAAAAGATAAGGTTTCTAAACTAGAGAGAAACAATATAAACGCAAAGGCGCTTTATATTGCCTATCCAGAGTATTTTTCAGAACTGGAAAAATGGAAAGATTAATGTATAGACCGGGCAGTGAAAAGCTCGGTCTTTTCATATGTTTATAAATTGGCAACTCTTTGCAACTTAAGTTTTGAAGATATCGATTAAAATTGAAATTTTCTCTGAGCTGAATTATAATAAAGAGACAGATTAAGGTTACCGGAGGTAATTGTGAAAAATAAAAATGACATATGCCCACTTTGTGGGAAAGAGAACAACTGTGCTACGGCTGCAGGTTCAGATCCTTATAGCTGCTGGTGCATGACTCTAAAAGTTCCTGAGGAACTTTTAGAGAGGATACCAGAAAAGATAAGGGGAAAAGCCTGTGTCTGTAAGGAATGCGTGGAAAAATATTTAAAAGAAAAATAGGAGGACTGACATGGTAGATATGCATCTGCATACAACAGCCTCAGACGGGGCTTTGTCCCCGACAGAACTTGTAGAAAGGGCCTATAAAAAGGGGATTAAGGTTTTGTCTATAACAGACCATGACACTGTGGACGGTTTGGAAGAGGGGAAAAAAAGAGCTCTTGAGCTAGGTATTGAATTTATAAATGGAATCGAAATATCCTGTGACTGGCTGGGAAAAGAGGTTCATATTTTAGGTTATTTTATAAATTTTCACGATGAAAAATTTAAGAATGAAATCAAGACACTGAGAGAAATAAGGGAAAATAGAAATGAAAAAATGCTGGAAAAACTGGAGAAAAATGGGATATACATAACATTGGAGGAACTTCAGGAAGAGGCAAAGGGAGATATACTGAGCAGGTCTCATATGGCCAATATAATAATGAGAAAAGGTTATGCATATTCAAAAAAAGAGGCCTTTTCAAGATACCTTGGTCAGCATGGGATAGCCTATGTCCCTAAAAGCAATCTCACTCCTGACAGAGCTGTAAGAATAATAAAAGAAAACGGAGGCCTGGTGTCTCTGGCACATCCCAAACTCATAACAAGAGACAGAGGTCAGATACTTAAAATAGTAAATGGGTTGAAAAGAGAGGGACTTAACGCACTAGAGGCATATCACGGTAAATTTGAAACAAATGATGTGAAATATTATATAGATCTTGCTAAGGAGACTGGCCTTCTCTGGACAGGAGGTTCTGATTTTCACGGGAACGAAAGAGATATAATAGATATAGGTGACGGAGAAGTGCCTATGTATGTATATGAGGCTCTTTTGATTTATTATGAGGGGGGAAAAATATGAAAAAAATATATTTTGCAGGTTCTATAAGAGGCGGTAGGGAAAACATGGAAATTTATGCTGACTTAATCGAATTCTTAAGTAGTTACGGAACTGTTCTTACTGAGCATGTTGGATATAAAGATTTAGAGGAGAGAATTGAGAATGAAAAATCAGATTTTGCAATATATGACCAGGATATAGTCTGGCTTAGAGAGTGTGACCTGGTAGTGGCAGAGGTATCACAGCCTTCTATAGGGGTGGGATATGAGATAGGTATCGCTGAGTCTCTGGGGAAAAAAATAATATGTCTTTATAACGAGGAGGCTCCTAAAAGACTCTCTGCTATGCTTGCAGGTAACGAAAAAATATCCACATGCTTTTATAACTCCATAGAGCACGCTAAGAGGTGTATAGAGGAGGCCCTAAAAAACCTTTAAAAATTGAAATATAAGGTGAAAAGTGATAAAATAAAAATGACGATCTGGAAATAAATAACACAGGAGGATATATATGATTCTAGTTACTGGAGCTGCTGGATTTATAGGGAGTGCCCTTGTCTGGAAGCTCAATGAAGAGGGGATAAATGACATAGTTGTATCTGATAAATTGAGAACAGAAGATAAATGGTTGAACCTCAGAAAAAGAGATTATGCTGACTGGGTAGACAGGGATGAACTCTTTGACTGGCTGTCTGTTTATGAAAATGCTCGTAAACTAACTGCAGTAGTACATATGGGTGCCTGCTCTGCAACAACAGAACAGGATGGGGATTTCCTTATGAAGAATAACTACGAGTTCTCAAAAAAATTATGGGAATTCTGTACAAACAGAAACATAAAATATATTTACGCATCATCTGCTGCTACTTACGGAATAGGAGAACAGGGGTATAATGATGATGTATCCTCTGAAGAGCTAAAGAAGCTCATGCCTTTAAATAAGTATGGATATTCTAAAAAATATTTTGATGACTGGGCCTTTAAACAGAAGGAAACACCAAAAGAGTGGATAGGCCTTAAGTTCTTTAATGTATATGGACCACAGGAATATCATAAGGGAAGAATGGCCTCCCTGGTGTTTCATGCCTTTAATCAGTATAAAGAAAATAATATAGTAAAACTTTTTAAATCTCATAAAGAGGGATATGAAGACGGATGGCAGCTGAGAGACTTCGTATATATAAAAGACGTGGTAAATGTGATAAAATTCTTCTTGGATAATGAGACAGAATCTGGGGTATATAATTTAGGAACTGGAAAAGCTAGAAGTTTTTATGAACTGGCTTTGAATACAGTTAGGGCGGCAGAAGATAATTATGAAATAAAGGGCGAGGATGTAATAGAATTTATACCTATGCCTGAAGACTTGAGGGGTCGATATCAGTATTTTACCCAGGCTGAGATGAACAAACTTAAAAAGGTGGGTTATACTGAGGAGTTTCATACCCTTGAAGAGGGAGTCAAAGATTACGTACAAAATTACCTTGTGAAAGAAGACTCGTATCTATAGGGGGATAAAATAACTTGAATTCACTATTAATTGTAATTATACTTGGAATAGTAGAGGGGTTGACAGAATTTATACCTGTTAGCAGCACAGGTCATATGATTCTTGTGGAACAGTTTATAAATAATCCACAGCTATCTAAAGATTTTATGGACACTTTTCTCATAGTGGTGCAGCTAGGAGCCATACTGGCAGTTGTGATAATATTCTGGAAGGATATCAGTCCATTCGTAAAGGACAGGAAAAAGGTAGAAGAGAAAATTACTCTTTGGAGTAAAATAATGGTAGGGGTTCTTCCTGCAGCAGTTGTAGGTCTTCTTCTAGATGATTATATATCTGAATATTTTTTTGAAAATGTGATAATCGTATCAGTAATGCTCATTCTATACGGAGTTGTTTTTCTGAAGGAGAAGAACTTTGAAAAGGAAAACTGTATAGAGGATATAAGAAAGCTGACTTATAAAACGGCTTTCCTTGTAGGTTGGTTTCAGTGTCTTGCCATGATACCAGGAACTTCTAGGTCGGGGGTAACTATAATTGGTGGTATACTTTTGGGGCTTTCTAGAGGAGTTTCCGCAGAGTACTCTTTTTTTCTTGCCATTCCAATAATGGCAGGGGCTACTCTGCTCAAGGTTTTGAAAAACGGCCTTGATTTTTCTCCTGAAGAGTGGAAACTGACATTTGTAGGAACTGCTGTTTCTTTTTTTGTAGCCTATATTGTTATAAAATGGTTTATGTCCTATATAAAAAGCAGGGATTTTAAGGTATTTGGTGTATACAGAATTGTACTGGGAATCCTGGTGTTGATCAGTATTTTTTAAACAAGGAATAAAATTCCTTGTTTAATTTTTATAAGGGGGAGAAATTATGAATATAACAGACATTCTAGTTGCAGCAAAGGAAGCAGAGGCATCTGATATCCATCTTGTGGCAGGGAAACCGCCTACATTCAGAATTCATGGTGTTTTGGAAGATATGCCTGGCTGTGAGGAAAAATTAATGCCCTTGGCTGTAAAAGAACTTACCTATTCAATATTAAATGAGGATCAGGAAAAAAGTTTTGAAAAAAATAAAGAGTTAGATTTTTCATTTGGTATATCAGGAGTCGGGAGATACAGGGTAAATGTCCATGTACAGAGAGGTACCATAGGAGTTTCAATAAGATCACTTAGTACAGAGATACCTGATTTTTCAAAACTAGGTCTTCCAGAAGTGGTAAAAAGTTTTACAGAATACGAAAACGGGCTGATACTGGTAACTGGTCCTACTGGAAGTGGTAAATCTACTACGCTGGCATCTTTGATCGATAAAATAAACAAAGAGAAGGCTCAACATATAATAACTGTAGAAGATCCTATAGAATATCTTCATACTCATAAAAGAGCCCTTGTAGAACAGAGGGAACTGAAATCTGATACTGAAAGTTTTTCTACAGCTCTTAAATATGCCCTGAGACAGGATCCAGATGTAATTCTTATAGGTGAGATGAGAGACCTAGAGACAATAACAGCTGCACTTACAGCAGCAGAAACCGGTCACCTGGTATTTGGTACCCTACACACAAACAGTGCAGCAAAAACAATAGACAGGATAATAGATGTATTTCCTATGGATCAGCAATCTCAGATAAGAATACAGCTGTCCACTTCACTAAGGGCGGTATTGGCTCAGCAGCTGGTTCCTTCTACTGACCACAGGAGAAAAGTGGCCTGTGAAATAATGGTGGGAACTCCTGCCATAGGAAACCTGATAAGAGAAAATAAAACATATCAGATACCTTCAATGATAGAAACTGGTATGAGACACGGAATGATTAGTATGGACGCTTTTTTGGAAAAGCTTCTTAAACAAGGTAAAATAACTTCACAGGAATTTGAAAAAAGATTCAGTGTTAAAAAAAATAAAATTGATCTATAGGTGATGAATTGTGCCAAAATATAAATACAGAGCCAGGGACAAAAACGGACACCTAATTGACGGAGAGATGGAAGCTGCTAATGAATCGGAGCTGAACATGGCGCTAGATAATCTTGGACACTTTCTGATAAGTGTAGAAAAGCCAGATGCAGTTCTCGGAGGGGATATATTAGCCCCTTTTAAAAAGGTAAGAATAAAAGAGATGACTCAATTTACAACTGAACTGTCTACCCTTATAGAAGCAGGGATATCAATAGTCTCAGCTCTTGAGATAGAGGTAAAGCAGCTAAAGGAAGGGGTCTTGAGAGATGCCGTTTCAAAGGCTATAGAGGATATCAAGGGAGGCGAAAGCTTTTCTGATGCTCTGTCAAAACATCCTAAGGTCTTTAAGAAGATATATACGGGACTTGTAAAGTCGGGAGAGGTCTCAGGACAGTTAGACAATATACTGTTAGATCTTGCAAAGTATCTGGATGTAAGCTACAAAAACAGGTCAAAGATAAAATCTGCAATTATTTATCCCTGTGTAATGTTTGTAGTGGCACTAGCGGTATCTGTGTTTCTGCTAGTAGTTGTACTGCCTAGCTTTGTGTCTGTATTTAAAAATGCAGGAGTGGATCTTCCTCTTTCTACAAGGCTGCTCTTAAATCTTTCTCTTTTTATGAAAACCAAGTGGTATTTAATGCTAGGTGGACTCGCCTTCATCATAGCATTAATACGTCTCTGGTATACTACTGCTGACGGGAGACATACCATGGACGGGTATAAGCTGAAAGCCCCTATATTCGGGAGCCTTATGAGAAAATCAGTGGTGTCAAGATTTACCAGGACTTTCGGAGCTCTCATGAAAAGTTCTGTCCCTATGCTTCATGCTTTGGATATTCTAAAGGAAAGTATAGAAAATGCTGTGGTAGAAGAGGTAGTGGACAAAATGAAAGTGGTGGTAAGTGAAGGTGGGAAGGTCTCTAAAGAGTTAGAGGAAAGCAAATATTTTCCAGCTATGGTTGCAAGGATGGTTTCTGTAGGTGAAAATACAGGTGAACTAGATAAAATGTTGCTGAAGATATCCGACCACTATGATAATGAGCTGGAAAATGATATAAAAGGGCTGACTTCAATTATCGAACCTATTCTCATAGTTTTTATGGGTATAGTAGTTGGAAGTATAGTTTTGGCTGTGATGCTTCCTATGTTTGATATGATAAAGCTTGTGAAATAGAAACCGGAGGTTAGAGTTTGATTTTAGATACAGATTTTGATATTACAGAAAACAGTGTGGACGAGTTTTTGAGGATACTGGTCCCCGAAGCAAGAGGAAGAGATATAAAAATAAGAACCACAGAGGAAGGGGAGAAGATAAGCCTCCTCATAGAAACCAAGGGTGTAAAAAAAGAGTTTACCTATAAAAACCATATAGATAGGATAGATGATCAAAAGATAGTTATGGCAAAGACCTCTCTTCTAGAGATCTACGGGAAAGACTATCCCTGGGGAAGTTTAAAGGGGGTAAGACCTACAAAGCTTGTGAGAAGGTTGTTGGCTTTAAATTATGGTTATCTAGAGATAAAGGATATTTTAGAGGGACTTTTTAAGGTATCAGAAAAAAAGAGCTCTCTTATTATAGAGGTTGTGAAAAAAGAGATGGAGTACCTGAACCGAGATTATATAAATATGTATATAGGGATACCTTTCTGTCCTACAAAGTGCAGGTACTGTTCTTTTGCATCCTATGAGATAAACAGCGGAGTCGGAAGGCATTATAAGGCTTTTGTAGATACCCTGATAGAAGAGATAAAGCTAACAGGAGAGCACCTGAAGGAAAACGGCTATAAGCTTGGATCAGTTTATATAGGGGGAGGTACACCGAGCATACTCACAGAAACTGACCTCGAAAGGGTACTGGCATCTGTCAAAAATAACGTGGATCTATCTACTGTAAAAGAATTCACCTTTGAAGCTGGAAGGGTAGATACTCTAACAAAGAAGAAACTCGAGATAATGAAGGACTACGGTGTAGACAGAATAAGCTTAAATCCCCAGACATTTAATGAGGAAACCTTAAAAAATCTAAACAGGACATTCTCTAAAGATAAATTTGATGAGATGTATTCCTTATCTAAAAATATGGGATTTATCATAAATATGGACTTAATTATAGGTCTTCCTGGAGAGGGAACCGAAGAGATACTCTATACCATGAGAGAGCTTGAAAAATACCAGATGGAAAATCTCACTGTCCACGTGCTGGCACTGAAAAAAGCCTCTGTTCTTTTTAAGGACGGGCACCAGGAAGAAGACATTGACAGAGAGGCTGTTGAGAAGGGTATAGAGGAGCTTACTCGGAAAAAATCTCTGAAACCATATTATATGTATAGGCTTAAAAACAGCACCCAGTGGGGAGAAAATCTAGGCTATGCCGTAGATGGGAAAGAATCTATATTTAACATAGAGATGATAGAGGAAAATCAGTCTACCATAGGTCTAGGAGGAGGAGCCATTACAAAAAAAATAGTGGCAGAATCCCCTGTAAGAGATCATATAGACAGGCTGGTAGGGCCTAAAGAACCGGCAACCTATGTAAGAGAAATGAGAGAAAGGCTTAAAAAAAAGCTGGATCTTTTTAAAAAATAATTTTTAAAATTATCGGGAGGAAAGATGAGTGAAAACAGAAAATTCCTGCTTCTCATCTTACTGATACTGGGTATTTTTGCAGGAGAAAAACTTTATAAAAATTTGAATATTGAAAAAAACAAAAAAGAATCAAAGTATGAGCTCACTATAACAAGAAATGCCTATAAGGATAAAAATAAACCTCTAGATATAAACGAAGCCACTGTGGACGCGATGCTGAAAAATGGTATAAGTCTCAGATATGCTGAAGGTATAGACGAGTATCGAGAGATAACAGGGGGCTTTCAAGATATGGAGGAACTTATAAGAGTAAAGGGTATAGGGGCGAAGACCCTTGAAAAAATATCTGGGAAAGTAAGAGTTTATGAGAAGGCAAAAAGAAATGAGTTTTACATAAACGAAGCCTCTGATAAGATACTTCTTTATTTTGGTTTTACAAAAAAAGAGATAAAGAAAATAAGAAAAAAGCAGAAAGAAAATTTTAAAATCAATAGCAATCTCGAACTTAGAGATATACTAGGTGATGAAAGGTATTATGATTTTAAAGATTTTGTACATTATGAGAGATACTGAGGGAGGCCTAGGGGTCTCCTTTAGTTTTTTAATATACATAGCCTTATAAGAATTGAAAAAAATTGTTATCTGTGATAAAATCAGGTTTGTAAATTTATTTTTGAGAGGAGCAAAAGATGGCCAGAATTATTAGAGGTGCTAGCAAAAATGCTAGATTTTTTATAGTAGATTCAAAGGATGTTGTTCAAAAGGCTCAAGATATACATAAATGTAGTCCCACTGCTATCGCTGCATTTGGAAGATTTCTTACAGCTGGGATAATAATGGGTGCAGGCTTAAAAGGTGATGACCTCATGACTCTTAGAACTGACACAGATGGGTCATTGAATCATATGGTTGTTACCTCAGATTCCATGGGCAGAATAAAGGGATATCTTTCAAATCCAGAAGCTGAACTTCCTTTAAAAGCCAACGGACAGCCTGATGTAGGCGGTATAATAGGCAAGGGTATGCTGAGAGTAATAAAGGATATGGGTCTAAAAGAACCCTATATAGGCATTTCAAATATACAGACTGGAGAGATAGCAGAAGATATAGCTTATTATTATTATACCTCTGAACAGACACCAACTGTTCTCGCTTTGGGAGTTTCCCTGAATGACGATATGTCCATAAAAAATGCCGGAGGATACATGGTCCAGCTTTTACCTGACTCTGAGGACCAGTTTATAGACAAGCTAGAAGCTAAAATAGGAGCTATAAGACCTGTGACTGAGCTCTTTGAAGGCGGGATGGATCTAGAGAGAATAGCAAAACTTCTCTATGAAGACATGGAAGATGAGAAGGGCGAAAGGCTTGTGGAAGACTATGAGCTATACGAAGAGATAGAGACAAAATATAGCTGCAACTGTGACAAAGATAGGTTCTATAGGGGACTTGTTGCACTAGGGAAGAAGCAGCTTGACGAAATTTTTTCTGAGAAGGAAACTTTAGAGGTAGAGTGTCACTTCTGTAAATCAAAGTATTCTTTTAGTAAGCAGGAATTTGAAAGTTTGATGAATTAAGAAAAAATGGCGGAGGAAACCGCCATTTTTTCGATTTTTTTAGCATCCCCTTATAATGTCACTTTCCATTTTCCCATCTGAATTTTTTATCTTATTTCTTAAATTTCCTTCAATTTCAATCCTGATTTTTTATAAAAATTGATGGCTTTTTTATTGCTTTCTCTTGCCACGAGCTCAACTGTTAAAATTTCTTTATTTTACGGTATTAGTAAGAGTACCGATTTTTTCAATTTCACAGACAACCTTGTCCCCAGGTTTTAAAAACTTAAAGGGTTTGAATCCGAGTCCTACACCTGATGGAGTCCCTGTGATAATTATATCTCCTTTACGAAGATACATCCCCTTTGAAAGATCACTTATGATTGTAGGAATATCAAAAATAAGCATTTTTGTATTTGAATTTTGACGAAGTTCATCATTTACGCTACATTTTATGTCTAGTTCAACAGGAAAAGGGATTTCACTTTTATGGGCGATTACAGGTCCCATAGGGCAGAAAGTCTCAAGGCATTTACCTTTGAACCACTGTCCATGTTTTCTCTGTATGTTTCTTGCTGACACGTCATTTACGATTGTATATCCAAATATATAGTCTTCAACTTCTTCAGGTTTTATATTTATACCATCTTTTCCTATAATGACACCTAGCTCCACTTCATAGTCAACCATCTCTGTGATCTCTTTATGACTTTGGATAATATCACCGTCTCCTATAGCGGGATCTGCAATTTTTGAAAAATATATTGGAAACTTTGGGATGTTGTCCTCAGAGCCGCTTAGCCCCACTATCTCTTTCGCATGGTCTAAGTAGTTTTTTCCAAGGCACAGAAGGTTTCTCTTAGGATATTCTATAGGTGCGAGAAGTTTAACATCAGTAAGATTTGAAGTAGCTTTATTTTCAGTGATAAATTTTTTAATCTCTTCTAAAAATAAATCATCCCAGCTGTCTAAAAGTTCGTTGATATCTTTTGGTTTTTTAATGCCCTTAGAAGAATAAAAATCACTTATATCCAGTATAGAGTGGGCATTTTTCATTATTCCTACTTTTTTTTCGCTGTTTTTCAGGTAATAAACAAATTTCATTTTGACACCTCCGTATATTTAAAAACCCCTTTTTTCTATAATATAATATAATATAAACAAGGAAAACACCAAAATTATATTCAGATTTTAATATACGAAAGATCATCTTACAGATTTATTTGATAGATCTTTTCTATTTTCTCTCCTAAAAAATTTTCAGCCACTTTTTTGAATTTTTTTATCTCTCCGCTGACATAAAACTCACAGGTTCCCTCATTATTTTTATTTATTTCTACAGTGTTTAAAAAGAGTTCTTTTTTTAGGAAAACAGCAGTTTCTTTTGCAGGATCCACAATTTTACCTTTAAAATATTTGGATATTGTTTCTCTAATAATAGGATAATGTGTGCAGCCCAACACCAGTGTATCTACTTTTGCTGGTATACGTTTTATATACGTTTTGACAACGGTTTCATTTTCCAAGGTGTTTTCCCAACCAGATTCTATCATTGGGCATAGCTTAGAACACCCTTCTTGGACCACTGATATATCAGGGTTAATAAGTTGAAAAGATTTTGGATAAGCGTTCATTTTAACAGTTGCAGGAGTTGCAATAACCCCTATACAGTTGTTTGTACTAGTTTTATAAGCTGTCTTGGCACCGGCCTCTATTACTCCGATTACAGGAATACGAGGGAATCTATTTTTTAGGGTTTCTAATGATGCAGCTGTGGCTGTATTGCAGGCTATTACAATGGCCTCCACCTTATTTAAAACTAAAAATTCTCCGACTTTGAGACAAAGTTCTCTTATATTTTCCACCGTTCTTTCACCATAGGGGGCATTTTTATTGTCTCCATAGTATATTATTCTCTCCTTTGGAAAAACCTTGAGGATCTCCTTCAGTACTGTTATTCCTCCCACTCCAGAATCAAAAACTCCAATCTTTGCCATAATAGTTCATCTCCTTTAGAATTTTTAATATTACTGATAAAAATAAAAAAGGCCAGACGTCTTCTTAATAAAAAGAAGCCAATCTGACCTTGAATTTGCGCGGTTATCCCTATACAAATAAGAGTGTGAAAGCTTGATGATTTTTATATTTAGTTTTTTGTATGAATTACTGAATTTATCTGAATATCAGAATCAAAAGATTTTGTCACGAATGGACACTAATAAAAGATAGGGAAATTAGCACGAATAAGGACAAAAGCTTTTGGGCCATAGAGGACGCAGAGAAAAAGCAGGAGTTGCACTGAGAAGATCGATATTAGAGTCAAAAGATTTTGTCACGAATGAAAATCAATAAAAGACAGAAAAATTAACACGAATAAGGACACAACCTCTTGAACACAGAGGGCACAAAGAAAAAGAATGAGTCTTACAGAGTTAAAGCCAAAACTATAAATACCTTCTTTTGCGAGAGGTTTTTATCTCTTTTCCCTTGCCATTGACAAAATCAGCGTTAAGAATGACCGAAGTGGAATCCTTAGATAAATTCGACTGTTTGAGCAGAGCGAGTAGCCAAAAAATAACGAGTGATACGAGTATATTTTCTGGTTCTCAGAAACTTGTTTTCTGAGTTTCCCTATTGCTATTGGATTTCCAAGGGCATTTAGCTGATTTTTCACAGGCTTGAACTTTTGGTTACTTTTCTTTCAAGAGAAAAGTAACGAATTCTTATAAATTCAATACTTTGTCCAAATAAAAAAACTAAAGGGGATTTAGTTTTTTAAATTTATTGAGGCACTCCTTATACGCCACGATTATAGATTTTTGAGAGGAGCCGTGATAGGAGCTGGTTATTCTTTCGATTATTTTGTTTTCATCGTGAATATTTTCCCCACAAAATATTTCAGAAAAAATTTTCTTGGTGAGATCCATCTGCACTGTGGCATCTACTTCTATTATTTCACCGGTTTTTCTGTTTACGAGCATTCCCACACAGAGCAGTGAGAAAAGTTTGGTTATGAGGCTGTTTGCATGTGTTCTGCCATGACCTGTCAGATAGACTTTTTCATTTAAATCATACATAAGATTCCTCCAAAAAAAATGGACAGACTAATCCTACTCCAATTTGAGTAGGCAGGTCTGACCGAGTTTATTGTCACAGTAATAAACAAGTGTGTGAAATGCCGTCAAAAGTCTTTTTTTATTTACTTTCCTATGTTTAATATATACTTGAGGAAAATTATTTTGTCAATATTTTAAGCTAACTTTATAAAATTATAAGGTTAAAAATTAATAACGATTGAGACTGTTAATAAATATGTGACGTTATATTGACTGCATAGATGAAAATTAATTTTTATATATTAAATGTAAAAAAAATCTAAGGAGGAGTAGTAATGGCAGGAGTTGAGACGCTTTTTACCTTTGGAATATATATGGTATTTCTCATGGGAGGAAGAGGAATGGGTTCTTGGGTAACGGCACTTTCAGCCCAGACCGGCGGCATGAGTGGGTGGCTTCTTATGGTGTATCTATCTGGTATGAATCAGGCTTGGATAGCTATAGGACTTTTATCGGGAACATACTTAAACTGGAAATTTGTAGCACCAAGACCAAGGGTTCAGACAGAAGAAACTGATACAATGACTATTTCTATTTTTTCCAGAGTTTATAGCAAATACAGTGGTAACCCTTATAGGAGAGCAGGTATAAAATCACAGGAAACAAATGAACTTGCTTAGGGAGCTTTTAGATCCCTTTTTTCTTGATTTTTTAAACAATATACATTAAAATTAGATTACCTGACTTGAATTTTGTGAAAATTTAGAGAAGATAATCACATTATGATTTTTCAGAGGCTTAATTTCAAAGGTTTCTATGCAACAATTTACTATAAAACAGGCAATTAAACTTAAAGGGGGAAATTTTAATGGACGCTAATATCTGGAAAAAATTTGAAAAGTGGTCTAGTTCAGACTATATCGACGCAGAGGATAGAGAAGAACTGAAACAGATAAAAGATAATGCCGAAGAGGTGGAGGATAGATTTTATACCGATCTAGAATTTGGAACCGGAGGTATGAGAGGAATAAGGGGAGTGGGGACTAACAGAATAAATAAATATATAGTAAAAAAAGCAGCCCAGGGGATAGCAAACTATATGCTGAAAATGAACGCTAAGGCTGCAGTTGAGAGAGGTGTGGTTATAGCTTATGACTGCAGGATAGGATCTTATGAATACTCTCTTAATATGGCTCTTGTTTTTGCGGCAAACGGTATAAAAACCAATCTTTTTGAATCTTTGAGATCAACACCGGAGTTATCTTTCGCAGTGAGAGAACTAGGTACAATGGTGGGAGTAATGGTAACTGCCTCTCACAATCCAAAAGAATACAATGGGTTTAAAGTATACTGGGAAGATGGGGGACAAGTGGTAGAACCCCATGCTACTGAGATAGTAAAAGAGGTATACGCAGTAGAAAGCTTCGATGACATAAAGGCTATGACTCAGAAGGAAGCTGAAGAAAAGGAGCTTCTTGAATTTGTAGGAAAATCTGTTGACGACAGATATATAGAGGAGATCAAAAAAGAGGCTATCAATACTGATATCCCGGGAAAAAAAGATTTTAAAATAGTATATTCTCCACTTCACGGAACAGGAAAAAGACCCGTCCAGATAGTAATGAAGGAGATGGGCTTTGATAGTCTATATACTGTAGCAGCACAGGAAGAACCAGACGGAACTTTCCCAACTTGCGACTATGCAAACCCTGAAGATCCTGCAGTATTTAAATTAGGTATAGAGCTTGCAGAAAAAGTGGGATCTAAACTGTGTATGGCTAATGATCCTGATGCAGACAGAATAGGTATAGCAGTTAAGGGAAAGAACGGGGAATGGGTTTATCCAAATGGAAACCAGGTAGGACTCCTTCTTATGAACTATATCCTTGAGAACAGGAAGGATATACCGGAAAACGGTGCGGTAATCTCCACTGTGGTATCTACTCCTATGCTAGATGTAGTAGCTGCAGATAAAGGTGTTAAGATGTTTAGAACTCTTACTGGGTTTAAATATATTGGGGAAAAAATATTAGAATTTGAAACTGGAAAAATTGACGGAACATACCTCTTTGGATTTGAAGAATCTTACGGTTATTTGGTTGGAACTCATGCAAGGGATAAGGATGCGGTAGTTTCTACAATGCTTATAGCAGAGATGGCAGCCTACTACGAATCAAAGGGCAGCTCAATAATAGAAGAGCTAGAAAAACTCTATGACAAGTACGGATGGTATAAAGAGGGAATACAGGCAATCACAATGAGTGGTAAGGAGGGAGCTGAAAAGATACAAAATATAATGAAGTCCCTCAGAGAGAATATGCCAGTGGAAATTTTAGGAAAAAAGGTAAAGAAAGTAAGAGACTTCCAGCTTCAGAAGGATTATGACAAGGAAGCGGGGAAAGAATACCCGATAGAACTTCCTAAGTCGAATGTAATACAGATGATCCTTGAAGATGATACATATATAACCGCTAGGCCTTCTGGAACAGAGCCGAAGATAAAGTACTATTATGGAATAAATGCAAAAACAGAAGCAGAGGCAGAGAAAAAATTGGAAGATACAATGAAGGGGTTCTCAGAATTCCTTGAAAAATAAGATACCAGGGACCTGATGTCCCTGGTTTTAATTTCTGGAGGCAATAATGACAGACGCAATATATATACATATCCCTTTTTGCATAAACAGGTGCCAGTACTGCGATTTTCTTTCTTTTAAAAGCACCCCTTATAAGAGAAGAGAGTATGTGGAGTATCTGAAAAAGGAGATAAAGCTTTACCCTGAATTTGACTATGATACTGTCTACTTTGGAGGAGGGACTCCGTCACTCCTTGACCCTCTTGAAGTAAAGGAGATATTAGAACTGCTTCATATAAGGGAGAATGCAGAGGTGACCCTAGAGGTAAATCCTAAAAGTGTTGATTTTGAAAAGCTCAGAGCCTTTAGATATGCCGGGATAAACAGACTGAGTATAGGGGTTCAGAGTTTTGATCCGCATTATCTGAAACTTATAGGCAGACTGCACACAGGTATAGAGGCAGAGGAGATATACAGAGATGCCAGAAAAGCGGGATTTGAAAATGTCAGTTTGGACCTTATGTTTTCTTTGCCGGGGCAGAGTATAGAGGATGTGAGAAAAGACCTGGTCAAGATAACAGAACTCAGGCCTGAACACATATCTATATACTCACTCATATGGGAAGAGGGAACCCCTTTGTATAAGAAGTTATTAAAGGGTGAACTAAAGGAGACAGACAATGAAATTGAGGCTAAGATGTATGAACTTATAATAGATTTTTTAAAGTCAAAGGGATATATACATTACGAGGTGTCTAATTTTTCACTGCCAGGGAAAGAAGCGAGGCATAATACCAAATATTGGGAGAACAAAGAGTATTTGGGGGCAGGGCTAGGAGCATCTGGATATATAGGAAATCAAAGGTATAAAAATGCTGTGAATTTTGAAGATTATTATGGTAAAATAGATAATAATGAAAAGCCTTATGAAGAGGTGGAAGTCCTAAAGGAAAAAGAAAAAGAGGAATATCGATATATTCTCGGCCTGAGACTCCTAGAAAAAGGAGTAGAGGCAGATAAAGAGTATATTGATAAGTGCGTAGAATTAGAAAAAAAAGGTTACCTTATGAAAAAATCGGGCAAGTATATTTTGACCCCTAAGGGGCTCATGACAGCAAATGATGTTTTTGAAGAATTTATAAGCTAAATTAAAGGAGGAGATTGTTCTGGGAAGCATAAAGAATAATATCCAGGAGATATCAGAGGATATAAAAAAATATTCCCCATGTTCTGAAAAGGTTAGACTGGTGGCTGTGACTAAATATGTAGGGACAGAAGAGATGATGGACGTAGTCTCATCAGGGGTCAACATTGTAGGTGAAAACAGGGTACAGGTGCTAAGGGAAAAAAAAGAAAAATTTGATCAGAGTGAATTGGGAAGTAAAATCAAATGGCATTTTATCGGTAATCTTCAGAAAAACAAGGTAAAGTACATTTCGGATTACGTAGACCTGATTCATTCGGTAAACAAACTTTCCCTTGCTAGAGAGATAAATAAGAGGGCAGAAGCCGCGGGCAGGGTTATAGAAGTTCTTTTAGAGATAAATATAGCAGGAGAGGAAAGTAAAGAGGGATACAAAGTAGAGAAGCTCTATAAAGAACTTCCAGAAATACTAAAGCTTAAAAATATAAAAGTAACCGGACTCATGACAATGGCTCCTTTCACAGAAGATACTGAGCTTGTGAGAAGAGTATTTAGAGGACTCAGAATTCTTAAAGAAGATCTTAGCAGAGACTATTTCCAAGGGGAGTTAAAGGAACTGTCTATGGGAATGAGTGGTGATTATAAGATAGCGCTTGAAGAGGGAGCTACATTAATTAGAATAGGAAGTAAAATTTTTTCCTAGGAGGGTGTGTTGAAGATGAAAGAGATGCTTAGGGGACTTAAATTTAAAGATATTCTTGGTATAAACGACGCTACAGATGGCGAGACAGAAGAGTTAGGAAAGGTAATAGATAGTGTAGAGGAGATAAGAGAGGAAAAACCTGCTTTAAAGACAGAATTTCTTAGCACAGGTGAAACTGGAAAAAAAGATGAAAAAACAGATTCGAAAATAGAAGTCCCAGTAAAAACACCTGGGGAACCTAAACTGAAACCTTCACCTGTGGGGATAAAAGACTACCAGACTGTGTTCGTAGACCCGAAGAAATTCTCAGAGTGTAAAAAAATAGCCAATTATATCAGAGATGATAAAATAGTAACCGTAAACCTTGAATATGTGGACAGTCCAACTGCCCAGAGGATAATAGATTTTTTGAGTGGAGCCATGAGTATAAAAGAGGCTCAGTTTATAGAGGTCAGCAAAAAAGTATATATGGCTGTTCCTAAAAAGGTACAGGTGCTTTATGACGGGAAGACTGAAGCTGTAAATACTGGGCTATTGGAGATTTAAAGTACAGGGGGAAATTTGAAGTTACTTAAAGATAGTGTCAACATAAGCTACAAACTTTTTAAAATAATGCTCCCGGTGAGTATTTTGGTGAAAATACTCAGTCATTTTGGGATAATAGAAACAATATCTAGAGGAATTTCTCCTGTTATGAGGATTATGGGGCTGAGTGGAGAGATGGGAATTGTCTGGGCTACGGCAATGACTACTAATATATATGCAGGGATTCTGACACTTTTTACTCTGACAGAAAGCAGTAGTGTAACAGTGGCAGAGATAACCATTCTGTCTACAATAATTCTTGTGGCTCATTCACTGCCGGTAGAACTTAAGGTGATATCTGCAACGGGAGCAAAGCCTTCAAAAATTTTTGGGATCCGGGTATTCTGTGCTATAATATCAGGTGTATTTTTAAACATAGTGTTTAAATTATTCAATCTTTATCAGGAAAGGGCGAATTTTAGCTTTATTCCTGAAAAGGCTAAACCCGGAATTTTTTACTGGATACAGGGGGAAGTCAAAAAATATCTGATGATATTTTTCATAATTTTTGTACTCTTAGCTGTAATGGAGATCCTACAGAAACTTGGAGTGATAGACTGGATAAATTTAAAATTTTCTCCCATGATGAAAATATTTGGTATAGAGGCGGGCCTTTCATTTACCTGTATAGTGGGACTGACAATGGGTATAAGTTATGGAAGCGGGTTTATAATTAAGGAAAGCAGAGAGGGGAAATACAGCAAGAGAAGTTTCTTTTTGGTAGCTGTGTTTATGAGCCTTTGCCACGGTTTGATAGAAGATACACTCCTGATGGCATCTATAGGAGCCAAAATGATAGGAATTTTCTGGTTTAGGCTGATTTTTGCCATAGTCGTAACTGTTATTTTCAATAAAGTTATGCCCTATGAAAAATTGGAAAAGGTAGGGAACTGTGTAGGAGAAGAAAAAAGTTAACTTAGGGGCTGCCGCCGGTTTAGGTGAGGAGCCCTTTAGCATTTATAAGGAAGGTGATTTTTAAAATGAGAGCATTAGCGTTATTTTCAGGGGGATTAGATAGTTCCCTTGCCATCAAAGTGGTAGTAGACCAAGGTATAGAGATTATAGCTTTAAACTTTGTATCCCATTTTTTTGGAGGCAAAAATGAAAAAGCAGAAAGAATGGCAGAGCAGCTAGGTGTGAGGCTTGAGTATGTTGACTTTAGTAAGATACATACTGAGATACTAAAAGACTCTCCAAGTGGAAGAGGGAAAAATATGAATCCTTGCATAGACTGTCACGCACTTATGTTTCAGCTGGCGGCTAAGCTTCTTGAAAAGTATGATGCAAATTTTATTATATCTGGGGAAGTTTTAGGGCAGAGACCTATGTCTCAGAATTATATAGCCCTTGGAAAGGTAATGGAACTTTCAGGTGTGGAGGATTTGATTTTGCGTCCCTTGTCTGCAAAACTCCTGCCTCCTACAAAGCCTATAAGAGAGGGATGGGTTGATAGGGAGCGGCTCCTAGATATACAGGGAAGAAGCAGAAAGAGACAGATGGCTCTGATGGAGGAGTTCGGAATAGTAGAGTACCCAAGTCCAGGCGGTGGATGTATGCTTACAGAACCAAATTATTCCTATAGACTGAAAACTCTTGAAAATGATGGTTTTCTTGAAGACAATTACTCGTTTCTTTTTCATCTTGCTAAATACGGGAGGTTTTTCAGAATGGAATCTGGTAAATACTTGTTTGTGGGAAGAGAACACGATGATAACCTAAAAATTTCAGAATATAAAGATTTTGGAAGTTTGTATATAGTGGGGGCAGGAACTCCTGGACCGGCTGTGGTAGGATACGGAGACCTGACCCAAGAAGAGATATTATTCGGAAAAGAATTATTTGCTAGATACTCCAAGAGTAAGGGGAAAAGCACTACTGAAATGGTTGTAAATGGTGTGATAGAAGAGATCGGGGCCTTGGATGAAAAATCTGTAAGTGAAAAAATAAAAAAATATCAAGTTATTCTATCCTGAATTGTACAATTAAACCAGTGCCACAAGAAGATATTACGATAGAACAACTAGCTTCCATGCAAATTTATCAAAAGTTCAAAATCAATCTCCTTTAATGCTCTAAAATGATGGGGATAGGTAAAGATAAAGCTTATCGTTATTACAAGCTTTTCAAAAAGGGGCTTATACCTGTTGAAATCTATCAATAATACAAAAATAATAAATTAAAATATGGAAGAAAAAGCATTATTCTATCTGAAGATAAATTGGATAATATCAATAAACTCCTTGAAAATGATTGCTCTTTAGATTCGATCTGTGGAAGGGATAAACTAGTTGACGCACCGGAAAGATGCTCTACTAAAACTTTATACAGAATGGTATAAGATAAACTGATGGATGCTTCTAAGCTTAGAAGAAAAGGAAAGAGAAAGCCTGACAATCATAAGGAATTGCGTGATAAAATTAATGATTGCAAAACAATTCATGAACGTAATGAAAAGAACCCCCTATGCGCCTAAAAACAAAGAGTTTAGACATTTTGAAGTAGGTACAATCATAGGAAAAAAAAGAGAAACTGCCATTGTGACTTTAGTTGAAAAGAGTTCAAAGTATATTGTGCTGCTTAAAGCCAGCAGAAAAATCCAAGATGTTTTAAATGCTATGAATAACTGGTTTAATAGTATTAGCAATTTAGGTATAAAAAAAGAGGGTGACCCAAGTAGAAAAACTACTTGTGGGTCACTCTCTTTGATTTTGAAATTATATTCGAGAATTACAAAAAACCAGTTGCAAAAATGGCTAAAAAAGTACTTAAATTATATAATTAACTGTAACAAAAAAATATTTTCAATTTTGTTGATGGTGTTATTAACTCTGGTGGGAAAAAGACCGTTTCAAATATCTGGAGAAATTCTTTGAATACAGGTCGAGTTAGATAAATAATTTTCTCAGATCATTATCGTTATTCTAAACTTTAGTAGTTCAATATTTTAAGGGTTTAAAGCATCACAAACTCTTTAGTTGTTTTATTCAAAATTTCGCACCCATCTTTTTTTACCACTACGTCATCTTCTATCCTGACTCCTCCAAACCCCTCTATATATATCCCAGGCTCTATGGTGACTACCATATTTTCCTCGAGAACCAGGTCCTCTGCCTTATAGGATAAATACGGATATTCATGAATCTCTAACCCGATCCCGTGACCTAGTCCGTGGCCGAAGCATTCTCCGTAACCCTTTTCGATTATATAATCCCTGGCTATCTTGTCTAGCTCTCTAGTTGTGATTCCTGCCTTCACTGCATCTATGGCCTTCTGTTGGGCTTTTTTCACCGTATTATATATCTCATAATGTCTTTCTGTAGGATTTTTCCCGAGATATAGTGTTCTTGTCATATCAGACACGTACCCCTTATAAAAGCACCCAAAATCAAACTTAACAAAACCTTCTTTCTGAAGTTTTTTTTCACTGGCCACTCCGTGAGGCATTGCAGATCTATAATTAGAAGCTATAATTGTATCAAAAGAGGGCCCCTCTGCCCCCAGTTTTTTCATCTCATACTCTAGCTCTGTGGCTAGTCTCTCTTCTGATATTCCCTCTTTTATAAGGCTTTTTATATTTTCAAAGGCTTTGTCTGCTATTTTTGCAGCTTCCTTTATAAGTTCTATCTCCTCGTCTGTCTTTACCATTCTGGCCTTTAAAAATCTATCCTCTATACCCGTATATTCAAGAGCCCCGAAGTTTTTTTCAAAACTTCTGAATTGTGACAGGGTGACACTTCCATCCTCTACAGCCAGTTTCTTTATTCCAGCCTCTTTTATGAGCGCCCCGGCCTTCCCCACAGGATCTTTATCCTCTCTCACAAGCTGAAATCCTTTAGGAACTACCTCTTTTTTTCCCTGTTCCTCATATCTGAAATCTGTGAGAAAATATCTTTTATCTCCCAGAACAAGGGCAAGCCCCGTGGTACCTGTAAATCCCGTAAAGTACCTCACATTTATCATATCAGTGATCAATATTCCCTGAGCTCCCAGCTCTTTCATTATTTTATTCAGTATCATATTTTCTCTCCTCAATTTCTTTTATAATTGATCAAAATTGCCAACTTATGAATAAATTACTGAATTTATCTGAATATCAGAATCAAAAGATTTTGTCACGAATGGACACTAATAAAAGATAGGGAAATTAACACGAATAAGGACAAAAGCTTTTGGGCCATAGAGGACGCAGAGAAAAAGCAGGAGTTGCACTGAGAAGATCGATATTAGAGTCAAAAGATTTTGTCACGAATGAAAATCAATAAAAGACAGAAAAATTAACACGAATAAGGACACAACCTCTTGAACACAGAGGGCACAAAGAAAAAGAATGAGTCTTACAGAGTTAAAGCCAAAACTATAAATACCTTCTTTTGCGAGAGGTTTTTATCTCTTTTCCCTTGCCATTGATAAAATCAGCGTTAAGAATAACCGCAGTAAAATCCTTAAAAAAAATCGACTGTCTGAGCGCAGCGAGTTTCGAGTTTTTCTTGGATTTTCAAGGTTGTTTAGCTGATTTTTCATAGGCTTGAACTTTTGGTTACTTTTCTTTCAAGAGAAAAGTAACGAATTCCGATAAATTCAATACTTGATTTTAAAATATAATTGTAGCGTTTTACAAGAAAAAAGTCAAACGATTCTTTATCAAACTGATAAAAAAACTTTTAAAAAAATAATTACTTGTGATATAATTATATGATTCCAAAAAAAAGAAAAAGATAGCTTATATCTATTGGAATAAAAGCAGCGGAGGTTTTTATGAAAGAAAAAAAAGTTTATGAAAATATAGAGGTAAGAATGAAGGAGGAGGGACTTAGTCGTGGTCAGATAGCCACAGAATCCATAAGAACCACCTATAGAAAAAAAATCTGGTCTAAATTTATAAAGGCTATAAAAGATTTTGAACTTATAGAGGATGGGGACAGAATAGCCGTAGGGGTATCAGGAGGGAAAGACAGTCTTCTTATGTGTAAGCTTTTTCAGGAACTGAAAAAAGACAGAACCAAAAATTTTGAAGTGATATTTATCTCAATGAATCCAGGGTTTGAAGCTATGGATGTAGATCAGTTTAAGCATAATCTAAAAGATTTAGAGATTCCCTGTGAAATATTTGATTCTAATGTATGGGAGGTTGCCTTTGAGCAAGACCCTGAAAATCCATGCTTTTTATGTGCAAAAATGAGGAGAGGGGTACTCTACAAAAAAGTAGAGGAACTTGGGTGTAATAAGCTAGCCCTAGGACACCATTTTGACGATGCGGTGGAAACGGCTCTTATCAACATGTTCTATGCAGGGACTGTGAAAACTATGATACCCAAGGTGAAATCAACAAGCGGTAAATTAGAACTCATAAGACCCATGATATACATAAAAGAAAATGACATAATAAATTATACCCAGAAAAATGGGATATCTCCTATGACTTGTGGTTGTCCTATAGAATCTGGAAAAACAGATTCTAAAAGAAAAGAGATAAAGAAACTTTTGGCTGATATGGAGGAAAAAAATCCAAATATAAAGCAGAGTATATTTAACTCTATGAAAAATATAAATCTTGATTATGTCATAGGTTATACAAGGGGGAACAAAAAGGACAGAGGGGTATAGATATGGCTATTAAAATAAATGATCTGAATGAACTTCAGGGAGTAAAACATGAAAACTATATTTTTTCTATAGAGGGAGACAAGATAAAGGCTTTAAATTCCAAGGAAAAAACAGAGATATATTTTGATTTGAATGCTAAAAGAAGATTCAAAACAGCAGAGGCAATAGAAAAACATACTGGTCTCAAGATTGAGCTTGAGAATCTTTCAGACAGAGAACTACTGGCATTTATCGAATCAAAGGGGTTTAGTAAGACCCTCTGGAATCCAATAGGTAAGGCAATGCACATGTACAATATGATAGAGGCGGGAGATAGGATAGCAGTTGGTGTGTCAGGGGGGAAAGACAGCCTCACAACAATAAATGCTCTTGTAAGAATAAAAAAAATAGTAAATTTTGATTTTGAGATAATACCTATACATATTCATCCTAGTACTGACAGCTCTAGTTACAATAAAACAGAGGATTACTGCAGAAAAATGGGCTTGAAACTTCAGGTTTTTGAAACAGACCTACAGAATCTACTTTTTGAAGAGAAAAAAGAGAAAAATCCATGCTTTTTGTGTGGAAGGATAAGAAGGGGAATGCTCTACAGAATAATGAAGGAACAAAATATAAACAAGCTTGCTTTAGGGCATCATAAAGATGATATAATAGAAACATTTTTAATGAATGTGTTTTATCAGGGAAATATGAATGTGATGAAACCGGCCTATTGTTCCAAAGATTATGGTGTTATGGTAATAAGACCACTTTCATTTGTAGAGGAAAAAAATATAATAAAATATGTCAGAAAAATTAATCTTCCCATCTTAAAATCTGAATGTGCCTATGAAACAAATGAAAATTCAAGAAGACTTCGTGTAAAAAATATTATAACCGATCTTTCAAAAGAAAATTCCGAAATAAGAAGTGTAATGTTAAATAGTATAAAAGATCTTTTAGACTAAGGTCATCTATAAATCTCAGAATTCAAAAAAATATCTAATAAAAAAGGACTGTAAAAATAAACAGTCCTTTTGTGATTCTTGTTTTTTAGATATTAAACTTATATCCTATTCCCCATACAGTTTGAATATATTCTGGATTTTTAGAGTCATCTTCTATTTTTTTTCTTAAGTGACGGATGTATACCATGATTGAGTTATTATCAATAATAGTATTATTCCAAACTTTTTCATAAAGCTGTTCTTTGGTGAAGACTCTGTTTGGATTTTCCATAAAAAACTTCATGAGCATGATCTCCTTCGATGAAAGAAAAATCTCTTCTCCGTCTTTAAAAAGTTGGTAAGTATCTATATTTAAGACAAATGGGGCCTTTGTAATTTTTCTCGATGAGGTCTGAAGTTCTTTTATTTTTTCGGAACGTCTGAGGTGTGCCTTTATTTTTGCTATCAAAACGGACATACTAAAGGGTTTTGTGATATAGTCGTCTGCACCCATTCCCAAAGCCAGTATTTTATCGTAGTCCTGCTGCTTACCACTCAGAAAAATAACTGGAATCTCTATATCTTCAGCCTGGATTTTTTTCAAGAGCTGAAAACCATCGGTGTCATCTAGCATAATATCAAGAATAATAAGGTCAAAGGCCTGGGAGTTGATAACATTTCTTGCTTCTTTTCCGGTAAAGATAGTCAGAGTCTCTATATTTTCTGGCTCAAGGGCCTTTTTTATCATTTGGCATATTTCTATGTCATCATCCACTAAGAGAACTTTATAAGTTTTCAATTAAAGGCTCCTCCTTTTACTTTATTTTAAATACTTTAAATAAAAAATATGTTATGATATTTTTATTCAAAATATTTAATGTGTAAAAATTTCAAGTCTATCATAAATTATACAATATTTTATTAAAAAAGAATATATCTTTTTATATATCGAAAGGAGAATATAGTGAAAAAAATTAATTTAAAGGTATTTCCAGTAGTAGCAATAGTTTTTGTAATTTTAATCGTAGGGAATATAAGTTACAGAAGTTTTTTGAATTATCAGAATATAATTGTGGAACAGCAGATGGAACATCTAATGACAATATCTAAATCCATAGGTAGGAGTCTAGAGCTCTATGTAGAGGAAAAGGAAAAAGGTCTGAGGGATCTTGCAAATAATCTGGAATATAGCATGGAAGAATATGAAAATAAGTCAGTAGATGAAGAAATTTTAAAAAGATTAGAGACATTTTATCTGTCTCAAAATAAAGAGATTGACAACCTGATCTATATAAATATTAGCGACAATTCTTTGTATAGTTATCCTAAAGATTTCGATGAGGAAAAGTTTATAAGAGAAAGAGAAGATTTTGAAAAAGAAGTGAGTTATGTAAAAAAAAATAAGGAATCTTATGCCGGAAATCCTTATTTGGACAGAGATGACGGCTTCTCTTTCAACATACTTGAGCCTGTTGTAGTGAAAGATAAAATTGTAGGAATAATTTTAGCTAAGATAAAAGTAATGAATATGTATGAGCTTCTAGTAAAACCTGTAAAGGCTGGTAAATTTGGTTATGCCATGGTAAAGGACAAAGATGGTTTGATTCTAATGCATCCTGTAAAGGAGCAGGTGGGATATGATGTTATAAAATCTAGAATGGAAAAATATCCTGGATTAGATTATGATGATCTGGAAAAACTTTTGGAAAAGCAGATGCTAGGGCAGGAGGGCTCTTATGTGTACTACTCTTACTGGTGGCCTCAAGACAAATTAAAAAAAGTAAAAAAATTAAACGCCTTTTCACCGGCGCAAGTCTCAGAGGACTTTTGGATTGTGGCCGTTGTTATGTCATATGATGAGATAAGCGAACCTATTATAAATTATCTTTTAAGTAATATCGTAGTTGCAATAGTGGTAATAATGATTTTTTCCTGGGTGATTTTTCTGACTGTAAGAATGATAAAAAATAAAGAAGCCTACGAAATGGAAACTAGATATTTGAAAGAAATAAATAAATCTACAGAAGAACTTAGGGTAAAAGATGCCGAGCTACATCATAAAAGAAAACTTGAGACAATAGGGAGACTTACTGGAGGTATAGCTCATGAGTTCAATAATGTATTGACACCCATTATGGGATATTCTGAAATGATCTTAAGAACCTTAGACCCTGAACTTGACAGTTATGACTATGTAAAAACCATTCATAAATCCTCTAAAAGGGCCCAGGAAATAATAGACCAGATCAGAATGTTCAGCGGGGATAAAAATATAAAAATAAAATATAAAATTATTTCTATAAATAAAATTTTAGATGATGCAATAAGCTTTGCAGAGTCGGTATCCCCTTCGAATATAAAAGTCATAAAAAACGTAGATGATGATTGCGGAAATGTATATGCGAATGAAACTCAGATTCATCAGGTGGTCTTGAATTTGTGTACAAATGCCTATAATGCCATGAAGGAAACAGACCTCGGGGTACTAAAAATAAGTGCGAAAAACGTAAAATATAAGGATTTCCAAGGTGGAGACGAGAATATAGCTGAGAAAAAAGAATATGTGAAAATATCCTTTGAAGACAATGGATGTGGAATGGACAGCGAAACCCAGGAGAAAATATTTGATCCATTTTTTACTCAAAAGCTATCAAAGAAAAGCAGTGGTTTGGGACTTGCAATTGTACAGGGAATAGTAACAAAGCATGGTGGCAGTATAGAGGTTTTTAGTGAAAAAGGGAAAGGGAGCAGGTTTGATATCTATATTCCTATAGCACAGAACAAAGAATCAGATAAGGATCAGGTTTATGAAGATGAAATTTTAAGAGGTAGTGAGAAGGTGCTTGTTGTCGATGATGATGAGTTTATCGCAGAGATGCTAGAAAAAGGTCTTGCAGATCTAGGCTATAAGGCTGAATCTATGACAGGGGGAATAGAGATATTAAAAAAGTTTGACCACATTAAAAATAATTTTAAAATTCTAGTTACCGACCTTACAATGCCGGAAATAAACGGAATACAGCTTGCGAAAAAAATAAAGGAAAGCAACCCTGAGATAAAAGTAATTTTAATGACTGCTTATTCAGAAGAGCCACTAGAAGAATATATGAGGCTTGGGATAATAGACAGTTATCTAATAAAACCGGTTTCTGCTGCTCAAATAAGTAGAAGCATAAGGGAATTGGTTTAAATTATAGAGATAAGACTTTGTTAACAAAATATATGCAATAACAGTGCCATGAATAGTTAATTTGGAATAACGGTGAAAAAAAACACTGAAATATATCAAAAAAGAATCGAGATGTATTATCTCGGTTCTTTTTTAATTGAAAAATACCACATCTTAAAATATTTTAAAAATCTTAATGAAATATTTTAAAAAGTAACCTTTATACTAATTATAAGATCAGGAAAAAGTGTTTAGAAATAACCTTTTGATGTTCGTAATGGAATAAAAAAATAAAAAATATAACAAGGAGGGAATCATGTCAACGTTAGCATTTAGTTCGGAAAAAGAGAAATCTGGGATTAAGGTATTTGGAATGTCAATTCAACTATTCCTACTTCCATTGGTGGCGGTATTATTAGTTCATTTTACAGACTCATTACCAAAGGGGCTTGCAGGAGCATTGGTATTTTCGTTGGTATTTGGAACTGTATTTGGAGAGATTGGAGACAGGTTACCGATTTTTAAGGAATATATCGGTGGAGCACCAGTTCTTATCTTCCTGGCAGCGGCTTTCTTTGTACAACAAGGATGGTTTACAGAAAGAGAGATTGGAGTTGTAACTGACTTTATGAAGAAGTCTAGCTTCCTTTCGTTTTATATTATTGTTTTGATGACTGGATCGATTTTCGCAGTTAATAGAAAGTTACTTTTAAGATCTATAGTTGGTTATCTGCCTACTATCTTGGTAGGAGTAATTGGAGCTTCTATCATGGGTATTTTAGGAGGGTTCATCTTTGGGATTACACCTAAAGAAATTATGATGTTATATGTACTGCCTACAATGGGTGGAGGAAATGGAGCAGGAGCGGTTCCACTATCTGAAATCTATGAGGCAGCAACTGGAAACTCTAAGGAAACTTATTACTCGTATGCTATCGCAGTACTTACTATTGCAAACATCTGGGCAATCGTAGTAGCGGCAATATTAAGTAAACTAGGTAAAAAATACCCTGCATTAACAGGAGAGGGAGAGCTTGTAAGAGCTGGAAACCTTGAGCTAGAAGAGGATGAAAAAGTAGAAGTGACAGCTAGAGACATGGCCGTTGGTTTATTAGTAGGACTTACAGCTTACACACTTGGTACTTTTTTAAACAAAAATGTGCCTATGCTTTCAGGAATACACACATATGCATTAACTGTACTAATTTTAGTAGCTTTCAATGGTCTTGGAATTATTCCACTATCAATAAAGCAAGGTGCTGGAAAGTTCCAAAGTTTCTTCTCTAAGCAACTTACTTGGGTACTAATGGTAGGAGTAGGAGTAGCGTATACTGACCTTGGAGAGATTGTAGCAGCGATCACTCCGGCAAATCTTATCATAGCATTAATGATCGTAATAGGAGCCACTGTAGGTGCGGGATTAATGGGTCACCTAGTAGGATTCTATGCTATCGAGTCTTCAATAACAGCAGGACTGTGTATGGCAAACAGAGGTGGATCTGGAGATATAGAGGTACTAGGAGCGTCTAAGAGGATGAACCTTATCTCATATGCACAGATTTCATCTAGATTAGGTGGAGGAATAATACTAATCATAGCTTCTATCATATTCAAGATATTGGCTGGATAATAATAAAAAAACCGGGATGATCCCGGTTTTTTTATTGGAAAAAATTTAGCATTAGATTTAACAATTTCAAGTTGATATTGTTGCAATTAATATCCAAATTAAAATTGGTGAAATACTTATAAATCATAGATAATTCTTAGAATATTGGTTAGATCCAACTCTAAAAGGATTATCTATGATTTTTTATTGCAGTTATTTATAATAATTTGGATAAAATTTTTTTTACAGTGAGTCCTTTATTCCGTGACTCAAAAAGTAATTCATTTTCTTTAGGAAATTATCTTTATCATTTAGATTTTTTGTAAAGAAAAATTCGATACCCATGTAATGAGACAAACCTATTAAAAAAGCACTTATGATTCTTTTTTCTTCGAAAGTATAATGGGTTTTACTTAGGGTATGAATATAATATTCTTCTAGAGCTCTAAAATAATCTATTGATACATCATATTCTATAAATTCCAATTCTCTTAGAATCTGATATTTGTATGTAGATTTTTTGAAATATTCATGCATGAGATATAGCAAAAATATGTGTTGATCTATAGGTGAGAGATCATTCTGTGAATTATCTTTTAAAAAGAAAAGCAAAGTATTTTTTGTGTTTATGGCTATTTCTTTTAAAAATTCTTCTTTTGTTTTGTAGTAGTAATAAAAACTCCCTACCCCTGCTCCAACAGAATTAACTATATCATTTATTTTTGTTTCGTAAACTCCCTTACTGCCAAATAAAATTTCCCCTTCTTTTAAAAGTTGATGTCTTATATTTTCGCTGTTAAAAAGGACTCTTAAGTACAAATCTTTTTCCTTTAGATTATTAATATCTAGGTTGCCTTCCGAAAAAATTCCATTCATTAGCCTTTCTGCTAAAAACTTAGGATTATTTTCAATTCCTCTTAAAACAAAATTAACATTTATATATCTGATCCCCGACATAATAAAAAGATATTCGAATTCATCTAAATTTTTATTGAAAATAACATTTAATGCTTCCAAATAAACTTCTCTAAGTCTTTGTTCAAACTCTGTGAATTTGTATTGACCCTCTCTGTAAACTCTTATTAATGGCAGTTGATCTTTTGTAAGTTTAAAGTTTATTTCTATGAAACTTTCTAATCTATCTTGGACAGTGTTTCCAGTAATGTCATTGAAATAATTTTGAATTCTATTTGATGTTTCTTCAAGGAGATGTTTAAAAATTTCCTCTTTATTTTTAAAGTGCTTATAAAAAAGTCCATTTGACACTTTCCCTAACTTGCAAATTTTTGATACAGAAACATTTTCATATGTATTGTTTGAAAATAATTGTATTGATGATTCGATAAGTTTATCTCTACCCTTGGACATCTGCTTACTCCCTGTTTGATATATTTCTTTAGAAGTAATTATACATTAGATATAATTTTTTTCCAACTTACATATTTTTTTCACAATGTCCCAAACCTTTATTTACGGCACTTTGAGTTGTTATAGTACGTTTTTCTTTAAAAAAGAACACAAAAAATATTGACATATCTGAGTTTACGGTGTAATAATAATAACAGAATCGGTTCTCACTTTTTTAGATTATTTTAGGAGGATGTATGAGTAGAGTGAAGTTTGTATCGGCCAATGAAGCAGTAGATTTTATAAAAGATGGATCTTGTGTGGCAAACGGCGGTTTTGTTGGGATAGGAGTAGCAGAAGAGGTCTTGGATAGACTAGAGAATAGGTATATAAATACAGGGAGTCCAAGGGATCTAAGTCTGATATACACAGCTGGACAAGGAGATGGTAAAACTAAAGGACTGAATCACTTTGGACAAGAGGGTATGGTTAAAAAGGTAATAGGAGGACACTGGGGGTTGGCTCCTAGTCTTGGAAAACTTGCCAATGAGGAGAAATTACAGGGATATAATCTTCCCCAAGGAGTAATCTCTCATATTTTTAGAGACTTAGCAGCTGGAAAACCCGGAACTTTAACTCATGTAGGTCTAGGAACATTTGTAGATCCTGAAATATCAGGTGGGAAGATAAATCTGTCTACAACTGAAGATGTAGTGGAAAAAATGAAAATAGGAAAAAAAGATTACTTGTTTTATAACATTGAAAAAATAGTTCCTAAAATTGACTATGCAATAATTCGAGGAAGCTCAGCAGATGAAAATGGAAATATCAGCATGGAAAAAGAAGCTCTAACACTCGAAACCTTATCGATAGCAATGGCTACTAGAAATACTGGGGGAAAGGTTATAGTTCAGGTAGAGAAAAAGGTTAAGTCAGGAAGTATCGATCCAAAATTAGTTAAAATTCCAGGTATTTTAGTAGACTATGTTGTGGTTTCAGAGGTTCCTAGTGAAAATCACATGCAAACTTTTAGCGAAATTTTCAATGAGTCCTATGTAAATTCAGCAATAACTGTCTCAGAAGGAAGTTTGGATTTTCCTTTGAATGAAAGGAAGGTAATTGCTAGAAGGTGTGCGATGCTACTAGGTGAAGAAACCAGAATTTTAAATTATGGAATAGGGATGCCAGAAGGTATCGCAGCAGTATTAAACGAAGAGGGGATGGAAAAAAACTTTATTCCCACAGTGGAGCCCGGGGCTATAGGAGGAACTCCAGTGGGAGGCCTTAGTTTCGGAGCGGCAATAACACCAGAGGCAATAATAGATCAGTCGTATCAGTTTGACTATTATAATGGAGGAGGCTTAGATATGGCTTTTCTAGGTCTGGCTCAGTGTGATGAACATGGAAATATAAATGTATCTAAATTTGGACCTAAAATAGCCGGATGTGGTGGCTTCATAGATATCACCCAAAATGCAAAACAAGTTGTATTTTGTGGAACTTTCACTGCAGGGGGGTTGAAAGTAGAAGCTGATAACGGAAAATTGAACATCATAAACGAAGGTAAGTTTTCTAAGTTTTTAAAAGATGTAGAACAGATAACTTTTAGTGGAGAATTGGCTAATAAACAAAATAAAAATATATTCTATGTAACTGAAAGAGCCGTTTTTAAACTAAAAAAAGAGGGACTAGAACTTATTGAAATCGCTCCTGGAGTTGATCTTGAGAAGGATATTCTTGAGAACATGGACTTTAAGCCAATAATATCTGATGATCTAAAACTGATGGATGAGAGAATTTTTAAAGACGAGTTGATGGGGTTAAATTTTTAAAGAAGTATAATTAATTAAATGTTTGGAGGGAGAAATAATGGGAATTGGAATTTTAGGAATAGTATTATCACTGATACTTTTAATGTTTTTTGCTTATAGGGGAGTTTCGGTAATTATACTTGCACCATTACTAGCATGTTTAGCTGCCGTTCTTTCTGGTGATTTTCCAGCGATAGTTGCATATACGGAAGTCTTTATGAAAGGAGTCGGAGGATTTGTAATCAAATATTTCCCTATTTTCTTGACGGGAGCAATATTTGGTAAACTGATGGGGGTATCTGGAGCATCAAAAACAATATCTCATTTCTTTGTTGATAAACTGGGAAAAGAGAGAGCAATTCTTGCAGTTGTTTTGGCAACAGCACTTTTAGTTTATGGAGGAGTTTCATTATTCGTAGTTGTTTTTGCTATATACCCAATCGGAGCTTCTTTATACAGAGAGGCTGGGATTCCAAAGAGACTACTTCCAGCAACAATAGCATTTGGAGCTTTTACTTTTGCAATGACATCTCTTCCAGGAACTCCTCAATATATAAACACTATGCCTATACAGTATTTTAATACAAATATATATGCAGCACCAATCTTGGGTATTGCAGGTTCTTTGGTAATGGGAACTTTAGGTATTGCTTGGCTTAATGGAAGAGCCAAAAAATTGATGGCTGCAGGGGAAGGTTATGGAGATCATGTGGAAAATTTTGTCAGTGATGATGACAACCTTCCAGGATTTGGACTTTCTATAATTCCTATATTTACAATTTTTGCCTTAAATTATTATTTTACAAATTTTTATTTTAAAAGTTACGGAGACCGTTATACCGGGGCAATGGAAAAGCTTGGTGCTTCTGGAATCAATGGTATTTGGCCGGTAATCATATCTCTAGGTGCAGCAATTATAGTTTGTATGATACTTTTTAGAAATTATATTAAGGATATGAAAAAAGAGATGGCTGATGGTGCACTAGGATCTCTTTTACCGATAATGAATACAGGTTCTGAAGTAGGTTACGGGGCGGTTATAAAATCCCTTGCAGCTTTCTTAATCATAAAAGATGGAATACTTTCAATTCCAGGTACACCTCTTATAAAGGTAGCAGCTTCAACAACAGCTCTTGCAGGTATGGTTGGATCATCTTCTGGTGGTACGGCGATAGCCTTGGGAGCACTTGGAGATACATTTATGAAGTTGGCAGCAGCAACAGGTGTAAATCCTGAGGCAATGCATAGGATAGCAATAATGGCTGCAGGAGGACTAGATACTTTCCCTCATTGCGGAGCAGTAATAACTCTTTTAGCAGTTTGTGGACTTACACATAAGGAGTCCTATAAGGATATTGCTGTATGTACTATGGTAATACCGTTAATTGCCACAATAGTGTGCATAATGCTCGCAGCAATGGGAATCAATTAATTTATTATTTAAATATAAGGAGTGGATTATGAGATTAGAAGATAAGGTATGCATAGTAACGGGAGGAGCCAAGGGGATAGGAGCAGAAATGTCTCAGTTGTTTGCAAAGGAAGGAGCAAGGGTAATTGCTGCTGACATGTCTGATCTTGATTATTCTGTAGAGAATATAGAGGGATATAAACTGAACGTAGCTGATACTAATCAGTGTGAGGAATTATTTAAGTATGCGTCTGAAAAATATGGGAGAATAGATGTACTTGTTAACAACGCAGGAATTACAAGAGATGGATTAACACATAAAATAACAGACGACATGTGGAATATGGTAATCGATGTAAATCTCAAGGGGGTTTTTAATCTCACCAAGCATGTTGGTCCTTATATGATGAAACAAGGAAATGGATCAATAATAAATATTTCTTCTGTAGTTGGAGAATATGGGAATATAGGTCAGGCTAACTATGCAGCTACAAAAGCTGGAGTAATAGGACTTGCTAAAACATGGGCAAAGGAATTTGCCAGAAAAGGTGCAGCAGTAAGAGCTAATGCAATAGCACCGGGATATATTATGACAGACATATTAAAAACTGTACCTCAACCTCTTTTAGATGATTTTGCTAAACTTACTATGCTTGGAAGATTGGGTCAACCAGAAGAAATTGCAAAAGCAGCACTTTTCTTAGCCAGTGATGACTCGAGTTATGTGACAGGACACGTGCTTAGCGTAAACGGAGGAATGAGGCTGTAAAATAATCTTAAAGGAGACTTTGAAATGAGAAAAGTATATATAGTAAGCGCCAAAAGAACAGCTGTTGGAACTTTTTTAGGTGGATTAAGTAGCATTTCTCCAGCTGAATTGGGAGGAGCAGTTATAAGAAATATTATTGAAGAGTCAGGTATTGATCCTAAAAACCTTGACGAAGTTGTAATTGGAAATGTACTCCCTGCAGGTCATGGACAAGGAATAGGGAGACAGGCTGCTGTGGCAGGAGGAGTTCCTTATGAAGTTCCAGCTTATTCACTAAACATTATCTGTGGAAGCGGAATGAAGTCTGTAATCTCAGCTTATAGCAACATCAAATCAGGGGAAGCTAATCTTATCATTGCAGGTGGAACTGAATCTATGTCTCAGGCAGGTTTTGTACTTCCTGCAGCAGTAAGAGGCGGTCACAAGATGGCTGACATAAAAATGATTGACCACATGATAAAAGATGCTCTGACAGATTCTTTTAATGACTATCATATGGGAATAACAGCTGAAAATATTGTTGAGAAGTATGGTCTTACAAGAGATGCTCAAGATAAATTCGCAATGGAATCTCAAAAGAGAGCCATTGCAGCAGTAGACTCTGGAAGATTTAAAGATGAGATTGTTCCTGTAGAAGTTAAAAGCAGAAAGGGAAGCGTTATTGTAGATCAAGATGAACATCCAAATAGAAAAACTACTCCAGAAATTCTTGCAAAATTAAGACCGGCCTTTAAAAAAGACGGTAGTGTAACAGCTGGAAATGCATCGGGTCTAAATGATGGAGCAAGTATGCTACTTCTTGCCTCTGAAGAAGCTGTGGAAAAATATAATCTTAAACCCATTGCTGAAATAATATCTACAGGTCAGGGAGGAGTGGATCCTTCTATAATGGGAATGGGACCTGTTCCTGCCATAAACAATGCACTTAGTAAATTAGAAATGAAGCTTGAAGATATAGAGCTTTTAGAACTAAATGAAGCCTTCGCAGCTCAGTCTTTAGGAGTAATGACCGAACTTTCAGAACAGCACGGTGTCTCACTTGATTGGTTCTCAGAAAGAACAAATGTGAATGGTGGAGCCATAGCACTAGGACATCCTGTAGGAGCATCAGGAAACAGAATAATAACAACACTTATTCATGAAATGATAAAAAGAGATGTAAAAACAGGTTTGGCCTCACTGTGCATAGGTGGAGGGATGGGAACTGCAGTTATACTAAAAAAACTTTAACTGATTGGGGGAATTTTCCCCCATCCTAAAAAATATTCTATGTGAAAAAATTCTGTATAAAAAGGAGTGAGATAGATGGAATATTCAGAACTAAAGCTTGGAATGAAAAGCAGTGTAACTAAAACTATAACTGAAACAGATGTAATTCTTTATTCAGGAATAAGTTTAGATACAAATCCTGCACATCTAAATGAGGAATACGCTAAAAATACAATGTTTAAAAAAAGAATTGCACACGGGATGCTAACTGCAGGTCTCATATCAGCAGTCCTTGGGACAAGGCTTCCTGGAGAAGGAAGTATTTATATGGGGCAGGAATTAAAATTTAAAGCTCCGGTGTATATGGGAGATACAATTACCGCTGAAGTTGAAATTATAGAGCTTATAGATGAAAAAAATCAAATAATACTGAAAACTGTATGTACTAATCAAGATGGAAAAGTAGTAATAGACGGAACAGCTAGAATAATGAAAAAATAATATATTTCAATCAAAAAACAACTTGATTATGAGGAGTGAAAAATATGAATTTCGAGTTACCTAAAACGCATGTGCTTTTTAGACAAATGATCAGAGAATTTGTTGAGAACGAAGTAAAGCCAATAGCTGCAGATATAGACGAGGAAGAAAGATTTCCAATTGAAACTGTAAAAAAGATGAATGATATAGGACTTATGGGGATCCCTGTTCCAAAAGAATACGGCGGTGCCGGTGGTGATAACCTTATGTACGCAATGGCAGTAGAGGAGCTCTCAAAAGCTTGCGCAACTACTGGCGTAATAGTGTCGGCACATACTTCTCTTGGAATGGCACCAATTTTGGAGTTTGGAACAGACGCTCAAAAGAAAAAATATTTACCGAAGATGACTACAGGAGAATGGTTGGGAGCCTTTGGGCTTACTGAACCAAATGCAGGAACTGATGCAGCAGGTCAGCAGACAACAGCTCATTTTGATGAAAAAACCAATGAATGGGTACTGAATGGTTCTAAAATATTTATAACAAACGCAGGGTATGCCCATGTATATATAATCTTTGCTATGACAGATAAATCAAAAGGTTTAAAAGGAATATCGGCATTTATTTTAGAAGCAGATACTCCAGGATTTAGTGTAGGTAAAAAAGAGAAAAAATTGGGAATAAAAGGTTCTGCAACTTGTGAATTAATTATGGAAGATTGCAGAGTCCCTAAGGACAACTTATTGGGGGCTGTAGGAAAAGGATTCAAAATAGCGATGATGACCCTTGATGGTGGAAGAATCGGTATTGCGTCTCAGGCACTGGGAATTTCGCAGGGGGCTCTAGATGAAAGTATCAGCTATGTAAAAGAAAGAAAACAATTTGGAAGAAGTATATCAGTATTTCAAAATACACAATTTCAGCTTGCAGACATGCATACTAAAACTGAGGCAGCAAGAATGTTAGTGTACAGTGCCGCGTGGAAAAAATCAAATAAAAAGCCATATTCACAAGATGCAGCTATGGCCAAATTGATGGCTGCGGAGATAGCTATGGAAGTGACAACCAAGGCTGTACAACTTCACGGAGGATATGGATATACCAGAGAATATCCTGTGGAAAGAATGATGAGAGACGCTAAGATCACTGAAATATATGAGGGAACATCTGAAGTGCAAAAGATGGTAATTGCAGCCGGACTTCTTAAATAAAAATAAGTAACAAAAATTTTGAATTATGTTAAAAAAAGGAGATAATGATGAAGATAGTAGTTTGTGTAAAACAGGTTCCCGATACTACAGAGATCAGATTAGACCCTGTAACT